>CADCVI010000081.1:0-312 GCA_902806105.1 uncultured Rubrobacteraceae bacterium | reverse complement strand
GCCCTGAGAGGGAGGGGATGAGGGCCTTTGCCGGGTATCCGCTGATCGTCGAGGGCGGGGTGGCGGGGGTCGTGGCTATGTTCGCCCGGCATCCCCTGGAGGAGGACACCATAGAGGCGCTGGCATCGGTCGCCGACGTCATCGCCCAGGGCATCAAGCGCAAGGAGGCCGAGGAGGCGCTGAGAGAGAGCGAGGAGTTCTTCAAGGCCCTCTACGAAGACGTGCGTCATCCCATATTCCTCCTCGACAAGGACCTCAGGTTCGTGGATGCCAACCCCCACGCCTGCGAGTTCTACGGCTACGATCGGGAGA
>CADCVI010000080.1:11802-12084 GCA_902806105.1 uncultured Rubrobacteraceae bacterium | reverse complement strand
TGCTCAAGAGTTACCTGTAGCGAGTTTCACCCGGCCGTAGAATTCCGGGACCATCAAATGGAGCCGGGAGGGCGAACCTTGATCATCGACCCGTCGAAGCTGGACCCCACCAGCGTCTACAAGCTGCTTATAGGCTCGGTCGTGCCGCGTCCCATAGCGTGGGCCTCGACGGTGAGCCCCGAGGGGGTGGCGAACCTCGCCCCCTACAGCTTCTTTACCGTCGCGTCTCGCAACCCCCCGACGCTGTGCATCAGCGTGGGCGAGCGCCTCGACGGCGAGCCC
>CADCVI010000080.1:0-11792 GCA_902806105.1 uncultured Rubrobacteraceae bacterium | reverse complement strand
TGGTCAACGTCGTCTCCCTCCCGCCCTCGGACGCGATGCACGAGTCGGCCAAGGAGCACCCGCCGGGCGCCGACGAGTTCGAGGCGGCGGGCCTGACCGCGGCGCCGTGCGAGGTGGTGAAGGCCCCCAGGGTCCTGGAAGCCGCCGTGAGCATGGAGTGCGTCCTGGATCGGATCATCCCCATCGGCACCGATAGCCTCGTCCTCGGGAGGATGGTCCGGTTTCATATCCTGGACGAGCTCTACGGCGGCACGGGGCGCATAGACGTCTCCGGCCTCGACCCTTTAGGACGCCTCGCCGGAGACTACACGAGGGTCGAAACCATCTTCGATCTCCCGCTGGAGGATCCGTCGTAGGCGACGGTCCTCTCCGAGCACCGTGGTGAGTAACTATTACGATGCTCGGGTATGCCACGGGGGAACTCGAAGAACAGATTGGAGCCGTGATGTCAGAGAAGAACGTGGACAAGGTAAACGAAGAAGGCGCGCCGCAGGGCGGGATGGGGCAGAGGTATCTGGCCTCCGGGGAGTCGGTCTCCATGCGCCTCTGGGAGAACGAGCAGCCCGGGCACCCGAAGCCCGAGGCCGCCCGCGAGTACGAGACGGTGGGGTACGTTCTGTCGGGCAGGGCGGAGCTGCGCCTGGAGGGCGAGACGGTGCCCCTGGCCCCCGGTGACTCGTGGACGGTACCGAAGGGCGCCTCCCACACCTACAACATCCTCGAACCCTTCACCGCGGTCGAGGCGACGAGCCCTCCTGCCGAGGCCGGCAGGCGCGACGCGCCGTAAGGAGGGGCGCTCGAAGAAGCCAGTTCCATAAAGGCGATCCGGGGGCGGTAGACGTTGCTGGGGGATGTCCGGGGATACACCAGGGCATACCCCAGTTCTTTGCCCGCGAAGCCTCCCTTATCGGAAGAGCCCGGCCACCGTATCCCTGACCCTCTGCCAGAGCGAGGCCTCCTCGTAGCCCTCCCGGGTTGCAAGCGGGCTTCGGCCCATGCTCTGGCCGTCGACGAGCACCTCGACCTCGCCGATCTCCTGTCCCGCACGGGCCGAGGGGGGTGTTTCGGGGGTCGTCACCCGGCGCTCGATCTCGGAGGCCGCGTTCACCGGGCCGAAGACCTCTTCGGTGGCGACGAGGTCCACCGATTCGCCCTGGCGGTATGGGAGGGGTAGCTCCTCGTACGTTTCGTCCCGGGTGATGAGGGCCTCGCGTTCGTAGCCGCCGAAGGCGTACTCCAGGATAGCCTCGGCGTCCTCGAAGCGGTCGCCGGGGGTCCCGTCCTCTGATACGGCGTCGAGCACGATCGCGACGTACGACTCGCCGTCGCTCTCCGCCGAGGCGGCGAGGGAGGGGCCTGCCTCGGGAGACGTACCGGTCTTTATGCCGGTCGCGGGCTCGTAGGCGTTGAGGAGGGTGTTGGTCGTGAAGATCTCGATCTCCCGGTTGTTCGTGCCGATGGTGGCCTCCGTCTGGCCCACGATCTCGGCGAACTCCGGGTAAGCCATCGCTTCGCGGGAGATCTCGGCCATGTCCCGCGCGCTCGCCCTGTTATCTGGCGAGTCGAGCCCGGCGGGGCTCTCGAAGTTGGTGTCCTCGAGCCCGAGCGCCGCTGCCTCCTCGTTCATCCGGGCGACGAACGCCTCCGTGCTCCCGTCCCCCAGGTGCTCGGCGAGGGCGTAGACCGCGTCGGTGCCGGAGGGGATCAGGCTCGCCACGATGAGGTCCCGGAGCGTCACGGTCTCCCCCGAGATGAGCCCCACGTTGCTGTAGACGAGCCCGACGTAGGCTTCCGCGTCCTCGGAGACGACCACCTCGTCGTCGAGGCTAGCCTCGCCCGCCTCGACCTCCCGGAGGGCCACGAGCGCGGACATGACCTTTGTCAGCGACGCCAGCGGTAGCCCCTCGTCCGGATTCTCCCCGTCCAGAAACAGGCCCGTCTCCGCATCGACCAGCACCCAGGCCCCGGCTTCTATCTCCGGGGGTGCCAGCACGGCCGGGTCGGCCTCCGCCGGTGCCGGTTCTTCAGGCGCCGCTTCCTCCTGTGCGACGGCCCCTCCCGGGGCGAACAAGAAGACGAGCGCCAGCAAGAGAGCCGGTGCAATGGGTCTCCACGCTGGCCTCGCAAGGTCCATCCTCTGCCGCACGCGTTCCTCCTCTCGAAAGGTAGTGAAACTCGGGTTCTCGGGTTATGTTATCTCGCAAAGAAGAAAAGCTGCCGGGCACGGCGAGGGAGCGGTTCCCGGGGACAGGGGGCTGAGATGAAGTACGGGTTCATCGTCACCAGCGGAGACCCGCGCACCGTCGCGCGGCTCGCCGGCGAGGCCGAGGAGGCCGGGTGGGACGGGGTCTTCTACTGGGACGCCATCTGCGTGGGCGACGGGATGGAGATCCACGACCCCTGGGTGGTCATGGCCGCGATGGCGATGCAGACGAACCGCGTCCGGATCGGCGCGATTCTCACGCCACCCGCCCGCCGCCGCCCGTGGAAGCTCGCCCGCGAGGCGGCGACCCTCGACCACCTCTCGCGCGGACGTCTGGTCATGCCGGTCGGACTCGGCGCCCTCGACGATTGCGGCTTCGGAGCGGTAGGGGAACCGACCGACCGGAAGGTTCGGGCGGGAAAGCTGGACGAGAGCCTGAAGATACTGGAAGGACTGTGGAGCGGAGAGCCCTTCTCCTTCGAGGGGGAGCACTACACGATAGCCGAGATGACGTTTCGTCCGCCCCCTGTACAGAGGCCGCGCATCCCGATCTGGCCCGTCGGCGCGTGGCCGAGCAGGAGGTCCATGAACCGCGCACTTCGCTACGATGGCCTGCTCGCGGCCAAGGTGAGCGGGAGCGCGCAAGAAGAGCCTGGCCTCACGCCGGAGGACGTCCGGGCGATGAAGTCTTACGTCGAGGAGAACCGTCTACAGGACGGCCCCTTCGACATCGTGTGCGAGGGGGAGACGCCGGGGGACGATGCGGAGCTCGCGGCCTCCATCGTGCGGCCCTTCGCGGAGGCGGGGGCTACGTGGTGGATCGAGGCTCCATGGTCGCCCCCCAACGAGCCAGAAGACCTCGCTCGCCGCATCGCCCAGGGTCCGCCCCGCGTCGGATGAGGCGGGCTTCAGGAGCGAGATAAAGCCACGAACATACGCGTCTCTGTGGGGATCATAGAGCGCCGGGGGTTTGACCGAGGATTTGCCGCGTTCCTATCATGTAGCCTTGTTACCTGGCGATTCAGGGAAAGGATGCCATGAACGAAGCTGTAAGGGAAGCCGCGGATCGCGTGCTCGGCGGCGTCGCGGAGCGCGAGAACGGCGTGCCGGGGGTGGTCGCGATGGCGACCGACGGCCGGGAGAACTTCTACGAGGGTGCCGCCGGCAAGCGGGATCTCGGCGGGGACGTTGCGATGACGACGGACACCGTGTTCGCCATCTTCTCGTGCACGAAAGCCGTAACGGGCGCGGCGGTGATGCAGCTCGTGGAGGAAGGCGTGATCGGCCTCGACGATCCAGCCAAGGAGTACACGCCGGAGATCGCCGAGATACAGGTGCTCGAAGGCTTCGACGACGCTGGGGAACCGCAGGTGCGCCCGCCCGCGTCGGACATAACCGTGAGGCAGCTCATGCTGCACACGGCGGGTTTCGGCTACGACTTCTTCAACCACGACCTGATCCGGTACGGAGAAGCCAGGGGCGTCCCGAGCGTCGTCACCGCCTCGATGGCGTCGCTCCGCTCGGTCCTGCTCTTCGATCCGGGGAGCCGCTGGGAGTACGGCAGCAACATAGACTGGGTCGGCAAGGTCGTCGAGGGGGCGCGCGGCAAGCGGCTCGGCGAGGTCATGCAAGAGCGCATCTTCGAGCCGCTCGGCATGCACGAAACGGCGTTCCAGCTCTCGCCGGAGATGCGCCAGCGCCGCGCCACGATGCACCAGCGCGGCGACGACGGCGCCCTGACCCCGCTCCCGGACTTCGAGCTGCCGCAGGAGCCCGAGCAGCACATGGGCGGGCACGGGTTGTACGCCCCCGTCGGCGACTACATGAAGTTTATCCGCATGATCCTCAACGGCGGGGCCGGGGATCACGGCCAGGTCTTGAAGACCGAGACCGTCGAAAGCATGGCGCAGAACGGGCTCGGGGAGATGAAGATCGTGGGCCTGCCCGGCGCGATCCCGAGCCTCTCCAACGACGCGGAGTTCTTCCCGGGGATGCCTAAATCGTGGGGATACACCTTCATGATCAACGACGAGGAGGCCCCGACCGGACGCCCCGCAGGTGAGCTGGGCTGGGCGGGCCTCGCCAACCTCTACTACTGGATCGACCGCAAGAACGGCCTAGGCGGCTTCTGGGCCACACAGATCCTGCCGTTCGCCGACCCGGTCTCGTTCACCGGATACATGGACTTCGAGACGGCGATCTACAACCAGATGGTCCGCAACCAGGCGGCATAAGACCAGCGGCACTTCGGGCGAAGACCGGGCGCCAGCCGGCCTTCGCCCGTCGATGCTATTTCAATCGATCAGGAGCCCGTGCACACCCCAGAAGACGCGGTTCGGATGCTTGCTAGGGCTTGGCCCTTCATCGTTGCCGAATGTAGGCGGGTACTCGGATCGGAGCTTCATTACCAGGCTGTCGTCTATTATTGTCTGCGGTTGCACGGCGAAGTCCCTCTTGAGCAGCTCGGGATGAACGTCAAGATGTGGATCGATAACCCCGTTTCGGAGCTTTTCCGACAGCTCGATCTGAAAAAGCACGAGCACTACCGCGGCGGCTTCGAGCCGATCCCCGACGTGTGCCTGTTCTCGACGCGTGTCGAGGGAGACTGGCGACGGCGGAAACGCAAGGAGACGTTGGAGACCTTGCTACTTGCGATCGAGATCAAGGCATCAGAGAGGGCAAACAGCCGACTGGGCCCCGGCGAGATCATCAGGGACATCATGAAGGTGGCCGCACATCGCGAGGAGGCAGAAGCACGAGGGTCATCGTTCTCCCCGGTCGTGATGGTTATCGACACAGCGCCGGAGCACTCAGAGCAAATGACTTTCTATGGCCTGCGTGAGTCGGAGGCGAGAGCACGAGAGGTGCCGGTGGGTTTTCTCTACGTGTCGCCGTCCGACGAGATCAACACGCTACCTCTCGCGTGATATCACGCCTCAGAACCTCTCCCCTACGCGGGTAGGAACGTCCGTTATCGGACGACCTTGTGCATGGTCGAGCGCCTGTTAACAGAGGGAGGGGCGCAGTGGATACGGGAACGCGCACGAATCGTGTCGAAGCGCCGCCGGTGCTCGCAAGCTTCTCCGGGGAGGTCCCTCGTGGCCGATCTGCTCCGGTTCGGGAGGAACTTTCCGTGTTCGCGGGCGTACCGGTAAGATGGGTGGGGCGAGGGGTAGCCGAAGTCGGGGAGAGGAGAACACCTTTGACGTTGCGGCAGACGAGTGCGGACGGGGCCGGGAACGAGGACTCGGCCACAGGCAAGCGTTCCGGAACGCGCCGCCGCTCGGCGTCGGTGACGCTTGGAATGACCGCGGTCCTCGCCACCGCCTTGCTCGGATGCGGCGGCCCGGATGAGCAGTACTCCGGGGGGCAGCAGTACTCTGGTGATGAAGACGGCTACGGTGCCGTGTGCGTGGAGGAAGACACGCAGTTGCGCGTGGACGACGATCGCTGCGACGACGAATTCGGCAACGCTGGCCTCGCCTGGTACTACCTGCCCCTGGGTTTCCGGGTGGGTGGCGTGGGGCAGCGGGTGACCGGCGGCTCCTTCGCCGTGCCCCCTGGCGCGCAGGTTTCCCGGGGCGGGGTGCCGCGTGAGGGCGGCGTCGTCAGCCGGGGCGGGTTCGGCGGCAAGCCCGGCTCGTTCGGGGGCTGAGGGGCCCTTGCGCAGGCACGAAGTCCGGCCGCGCAAGGGCTGGCGCGAGGCCGTTGAGGGTCAGGGGCTGACGTACGCCGTCGACCGGGTCGAGAACGGGGACGAGCGCCCGTACTGGCACGAGGCCGCGGCTTACGAGTTCTCCGAGGAGGAGGTCGAATACCTGGAGGGGGTGACCGAAGAGCTTCACGCGATGGCGCTCGAGGCCGCGTGGCGCATGGTGGACGACCCGGAGGTTATGGGCCGTCTGGGCCTGCCCGCGGCCGCCGCGGAGCTTATGCGGGCCGGCATGTCGGAGGCGGATCCCCTGACGCTGTACGGCAGGTTCGACCTCGCCTACGGGGGGAGCGAGGTCGGCCCCGCGAAGCTGCTCGAGTACAACGCCGATACGCCGGCGGGCCTCGTGGAGGCCGCCGTCACCCAGTGGTACTGGCTGGAAGACGTCGCACCCGAGCGCGACCAGTGGAACATGCTGCACGAACGGCTCGTCCAGGTCTGGAAGGAAGCCAAGCCCCGCGTCCCGGAGTGGGTGGTCCACTTCGCCGTGGGCGCTGCGGAGCCGAACGAAGACTGGGCGACGGTCGCCTACCTCAGAGATACCGCTCGCGAGGCGGGGCTGATCGACCTCGGGGTCACGATGGAGGAGATCGGCTGGCACCGCGAGAAGCGGGCCTTCGTGGACGCAACCGGGCTCCCCATAAAAACCTGTTTCAAGATGTATCCGTGGGAGTGGATGGTCAAGGAGGACTTCGGGCGCCACGTCCTCGATGGCTCCTCTTCGACGACGTGGATCGAGCCGATCTGGAAGGCGCTGCTCGGATCCAAGGCGCTGATGCCGATCCTGTGGGAGATGTTCCCCGGCCACGAGAACCTCCTCCCCGCGTACTTCGACGGGCCGAACGGCATGGACCGCTACGTGGCAAAGCCGATGTTCGGATGGGAGGGGGCGGGCATCCGCGTCGTTCTCGATGGTGACGAGGTGGCGGCACGTCCCGAGGGGCACGCCGCGGGGCAGGAGAGAATCTACCAGCGCTTCGCCTACCTGCCAGATTTCGACGGCAACCACCCCGTCCTGGGCACCTGGATCGTGGGAGGGTACGCGGCGGGGCTCGGGATACGCGAGTCCGACGGGCTCGTCACCGACACGGACGCCAGGTTCGTGCCGCACTTTATGGACGCGCCCCGCTCGACACCCGAGCAGGTCGCCGCGTGGCTTGCGGACGGCGCGGGGGAGCGGGAAGGTTCGCGAAACAAGGATGCAGGAGGAGATAAGCGATGATCGTGAGCCTCGGGTACGCCGCCGCCTACGCCCTTCTGGGCGTCGTCCTGCTGGTCGTCGGTTTCGCTTCCCTGGACATCCTCACGCCCGGGCGGCTGGCGCGGCACATCTGGACGGAGCGCTCCATCAACGCGGCCATCATCCTGGCGACCGGGTTTCTCGGACAGGGGATCATCGTGTTCACCGCGATCTGGACGAACGGAGAGGCCGGTTTCGGCTCGGCTTTCCTCTACACCATCGCCTTCGGGCTCCTCGGCGTCGTGCTCCAGGCCGTCGCGTTCGTCCTCATCGACCTTGCCACCCCCGGCAAGCTCGGCGAGATGGTCGCCGAGGTGCCGTTCCACCCGGCCTCCCTCGTGACGGCCTCGGCCCAGATCTCGGTCTCCCTCGCCGTCGTGGCTTCCATCGTCTAGGGAAGGCCGGGAAGCACCCCGCGGGGTGGAGGGGGCGTACTCAGAGAGCGCCCCTACGCGGCGAACTGAGATTCGTAGAGGCGCCGGTAAGCGGAGGGGCGGGCAAGGAGCTCGTCGTGGGTCCCTTCTTCCAGGACGCCGCCCTGCCCGAGGACGAGGATGCGGTCGGCCCGGCGGACGGTGGAGAGGCGGTGCGCTATGACGACGCTCGTGCGTCCCTTCAGAAGGCCGTCGAGGGCCTTTTCTATCCGCGCTTCGGTGGCGAGGTCTACCGAGGAGGTGGCCTCGTCGAGGACGAGGAGCTCCGGGTCGGCGAGGAGGGCGCGGGCGAAGGCTATAAGCTGGCGCTCGCCGACGGAGAGCCTCCCGCCCCGCTCCCTCACCTGCGTCTCGTAGCCCTCCGGGAAACTCCGGATGAAAGCGTCGGCCCCGACGGTCTTCGCGGCCTCCACGACGTCCTCGTGCGTGGCGTCGGTCCTGCCGTAGCGGATGTTCTCCTCGATGGTTCCGGTGAACAGGAACGTGTCCTGGAGGACGACGCCCATGTGCTTTCTCAGGGACGAGCCCCGGACCCCCCTCAGGTCCTCGCCGTCCAAGCGTATCGCGCCGTCCGTCGGGTCGTAGAAGCGGCTGAGGAGCTTGACGATGGTGCTCTTCCCAGCCCCCGTCTCGCCGACGATGGCGAGGGTCTCGCCGGGCCGAATGCGGAAGCTCACGTCGTCCATCACCCGGTCCTCACCGTACGCGAAGCCGACGTGGTCGAACTCGACGTCTCCCTTGAGCGTGTCGAGCTCCCGCCCGCCCGGACGGTCGGCCCTGTCGGACTCGGTGTCGAGGACGGCGAAGACCTTTTCGAGGGACGCCAGGGTACTCTGGAGGTCGCTGTAGAGCTGACTGAGTTGCTGTATGGGCTGGAAGAACATGTTCAACAGGCCGATGAAGGCGACGAGTGCGCCGACCGTCAGCTCGCCCGCGACGACGCGGTAGCCACCGTAGAGCAGGACGACGCCGAGACCGATGGAGCCCAGGAGCTCGACGGCGGGGAAGTAGAGCGCGCTCTGGAGGGAGGCGCGGGCGTTCGCGCCCCGGTAGGCGAGGTTTCGTTCGTCGAAGCCGGCGGCGCTCGCCCGCTCGCGCGTGAAAGCCTGGACGACGCGCATCCCGGAGACGTTCTCCTGGAGGTGCGAGATGACCTCGGAGACCGCCTCGCGCGCCGCCCGGTACGCCTTCCAGCTCTGCACCCGGAAGATCGCGGTGATCAGGACCATCACGGGGAGGATGGTCGTGGTCGCCAGGGCCAGGCGCCAGTCTACGAAGAAGATCGCTATAAAGACGCCTATGAGGGTGAGGCCGTTCTTCACGAGGTTCTGGACGCCGTCGTTCAAGAGCGTGTTGAAGTTCTCGATGTCGTTCGTCAGCCGGGAGATGATCCAACCGGCCTTCTGCTCGGAGTAGTACTGCAAGCTCAGGGATTGCAGGTGACCGAAGAGGGCATTCCTGAGGTCCAGGATCATGTGCTGCCCGACCCACCCCATCCCGAGGGTCTGCACATAAGACAAGACCCACGTCGCCACGTTGACGAAGACGTACAGCCCGACCATAAGGTAGATCACGGACAGGTTGCCGGGGACGAGCCCCCCATCGATGGCCCGCCCGATGATGAGGGGCTCCGCCAGGCTCGCCGCCGTCGCGAGCACCGTGACGAGCCCCAGGATCAGCATCCGAACCTTGTAGGGGGCCGCGAACGTGAAGAGCCTGAGGAGCGGGAACCCGAGGAGGTAGTCCTTGAAGCGCCTCACGCCGAAGCCCTCTCCATCCGGCCCTCTTCTCCGTACATCTCGTGGTAGCGCCCGCCCCGCCCGAGAAGCTCCTCGTGGGTGCCGGCCTCGACGATGCGCCCGTCTTCGAGGACCGCGATCCTGTCCGCCAGCAGTATCGTCGAGAGCCGGTGCGCCACTATAAACGTGGTGCGGCCCTTCGCCTCCTTGAGGGTGCCGTGCAGGGCCTCCTGGATGGACTTCTCCGTCTCGGCGTCCACCGAGGAGGTCGCGTCGTCGAGCAGCAGGATCTTCGGGTCTTTTACGAGGGCGCGAGCTATCGCTACCCGCTGCTTCTGGCCGCCGGAGAGGGTGATGCCCCACTCGCCGACGGTCGTGTCGTAGCCCTTCGGGAAGTTCGAGATCTGCTCGTGTATCCCCGCGATCCTGGCCGCCCTCTCGACCTCTTCGTGCGTCGCGTCGGGCTTGCCGAAAGCGATGTTCTCACGCACGGTCTCGGAGAACAGGAACGTCTCCTGCGGCACCACGCCCACGTTACGCCTCAACTCGTCGAGGTCCAGCTCCCGAACGTCCGCCCCGCCAACACGCACGACGCCCCCTTCCGGGTCGTAGAAGCGCGCCACGAGCGAGAGCAGGGTGGATTTGCCGCTCCCCGTCGCCCCGACGACGGCTATGGCCTCGCCCGGCTCGACGGTGAGGTCCAGCCCCTTCAGTACGGGGTCGCCGTCGTAGGAGAAGGTGACGTCCCGCAGCTCGACGCCGGGGGTCTGGCGGGGGAACGGCGCCGGGCTCTCGGGGGAGCCTACGTCGGGCCTGGAATCCAGGATCTCGAAGACGCGTTCGGAGGAGGCGAGCGCCCTCTGGCCCTGGTCTATGACCATCCCGAAGCCCTGCATCGGCCAGACGAGCTGCATGAGGTAGAGCTGGAAGAGGGCGAACTGGCCGACGGTCAGCGTCCCCTCGACGACGGCGCGGCCACCGAACAGGATCAGGATGGCGATGGAGGTAGCCGGGATGAAGCTCATCCCCGGGATGTAGAACGCCCTCAGGCCGCGCGCGGCCATCGTCTCGTTGAGGACCCCCTCGGCCCGGCCGCCGAACTGGTCCTTCTCGAAGGGCTCGCGCGAGAAGGACTTCACGACCCGGATGCCGGAGACGTTCTCCTGCACGACCGTCGTGACGTCGGCGAGCTTCTGCTGCACGGAGCGGAAGATCGGGTGTACCTTCGCCGCGAACCGCCACGCCGCGAACGCGAGGAGCGGCATCGGGCTGAGGACGATCAGGGCCAGGCTCCAGTTGACGTAAAACAGCGCCGCCGAGACCACGACGAGCGTGAGCACGCTTATGAAGAGCTGGAACATCCCCCAGCCCACGAAGAACCGCACCACGCGCAGGTCGTTCGTCGCCCGCGAGACGAGCTCGCCGGTAGAGGCCCTGTCGTAGAAGCCGTGGTGCAGGGAGAGCATCTTCTCGAAGAGCGCCTTGCGCAGCCGGTACTCTACGACGTGGCCGAGGTAGTTCGTGGAGTACCGCCGCCCGAACCCGAAGAGGAAACGCAGGACCGAGAGCCCGAGAACCCCGAGGGCCAGCGGCCACAACAACTCCGGCCGGTCCGGGCCGTTCGGCGGGAACGCCCTGTCTATGGCGTCGCCGACAAGCCAGGGGATGGCGATACCGGCCACCGTAACCCCGAAGGCGCACACGAAGCCAAGGACCAGCAGATACCGCCGGCCACCGGTAAACGACATCAGCCTGTAAAAAGTCTTCAAGATACCGCCACTTTCGGAACCCCTATAAATCGATGCCGCCGAGCGAGACAGGCCGAGAATAACCGCGCTTGCTACCCCTGACAGTAATTCTATCCTCCATCCCGCATAGGACAACGCCGCGGTTCGTGCCCCGGAAGGCGGGGGTAGACTCACGACGCGAGCTCATGGAAGGTAGAGGCATGGACGTTCTGGTGACAGGGGCGACGGGCTACGTGGGCTCGGCCGTGACCGGGTCGCTGCTCGCGGCCGGGCACGTGGTCCGCGGGCTCGCCCGCTCCGAGGAATCCGCCCGCGGGCTCGCGGCCAGGGGCGCCTCCGCGGTTATGGGCGACATGACGGACGCCGCGAGCGTCGAGATGCCCGCCCGGAACGCCGGGGCCGTGGTTCACGCAGCGTCCGCGCACGGGCCGGAGGCCGAGGCGGCGGACCGGACGGCGGTAGGCGCGATCCTGAACGCTCTCGAAGGCACGAACAGAACCTTCGTCTACACGAGCGGGGCCTGGGTGATGGGGAATACGCCGGAAGGCTTGACGCTCGCAGACGAGGAGACCCCGATAGAGCCGACACCGATGCTCGCATGGCGCCCGGCGGTGGAGCGGGAGGTGCTCGGGGCCGCCTCGCGCGGGATACGCACCCTCGTGGTCCGGCCCGCGCTGGTCTACGGCGGGGGCGGCGGGGTGATAGCCGAGCTTGTC
>CADCVI010000079.1 GCA_902806105.1 uncultured Rubrobacteraceae bacterium | reverse complement strand
CGGCAGCAGGATCTTGCAGGTGAGCGGCCTGCGCTATGCCCTCGATCCCGGCCGGCCGGAGGGGGACCGCGTGACCCGGGCGACGCTCGTCGATGGGCGGCCGATATATGGGGACGCGACCTACACCGTCGCGGCCGACGCCTTCCTCGCCGCGGGCGGCGACGGCTTCACAACCTTCGGGGAAGGGAAGGAGCGCCGCGTCGTCGGCAAGGTCATCGACGCCCTGGTCTCGCACCTTGAGGGCCTGCCGCAACCCTTCGCGGCGCCGGACCCGCAACAGGAGCGCCGCATCTCGCGGTCGGGCGCCACGGGGTAAGCTCCTGGACCCCGAGGTTTTAACGAAGATTTCTCCGTCGGGTAACCTACGCCCCGCCCCGGATCGCTATGCTCCCCGCTGTAAGGTGACCGTCTTCCGGAAGTGGGGATCGAATTGGTGCGCATGAAGCTCGTGGCTGTCCTGACGATAGGCTTGCTGGCGGTGGCCGCTTCCTCGGCCGCTGCGGCGCCCGGGCCGGGTGCCGGGAAGGGTGCGAAAGAGGATGCCCCGGTCCTCAACATCGGGCACCGGGGGGCGTCGGGCTACGCGCCGGAGCACACCATCGCTTCGTACGACCTGGCGAAGAAGATGGGGGCCGACTACATCGAGCAGGACTTGCAGTTCACGAGGGACGGCGTGCTCGTCGCGCTGCACGATGAAACCCTGAATCGCACCGCGAGGCCGACCGCCGAGTCCGCCCCGGGCGACTGCACCGGCCTCGTGCGCGACAAGACGCTCGCCCAGATCAAGACCTGCGACGTGGGGAGCTGGTTCAACCAGGCGTATCCCCGGTACGCGAGCGAGGAGTACGTGGGCCTGCGGATACCCACACTCGAAGAGGTATTCCAACGCTACCGCAAGAGCGTCAACTACTACATCGAGACGAAGAGCCCCGAGTCCGCCCCCGGCATGGAGGAGGAGCTTCTCAGGCTCATGGACGAGTACGGTCTGACCCGGCCCGCCGCCGAGAGATGGCAGGTCCTGATCCAGTCCTTCAGCCCGGCGAGCCTCGTGAAGATCCACGCCCTCGACCCCTCGCTCCCCCTCATCCAACTCTACGCCGGCGCGGAGACGAGCCAGACGATCCAGTCTCGCCTCGACTTCGCCGCGTCCTACGCCGTCGGCATCGGCCCCTCGAAGAACGACGTGGACCGCCCGCTGGTCGAGGCCGCGCACGCCCGCTGCCTGGACCTCCATCCCTACACCGTGAACGAGAAGGCGGAGATGGTGAGCCTCATCGGCCTCGGCGTGGACGGCATGTTCACGAACTTCCCGGACCGTCTCGAAGAGGTCCTCGGCAAGGAGGCGGCCCCCGGAAAGACCGCGGCGCGCCTCGCCTCGCAGGCAAACGCATCCTGCCGCCAGGTCCTCCAAACCCGGTAAGAAGCCCGTAGATCCGACCCCCGGAAGCCCGTAACAGGCCCCCGGGGGTCTATCGTGACTGAAAACTGGATGGGAGAGCGAGAGGGACACACGAAGGTGCATCGCCCGGAAACCAGATCAGGTGTTCTCCTTCCAACCCGAACTCGTCGATGAAAACCTGGCCCGGTAGCGGGGAGCTCCATCCCTAAAAGAGGATAGGGCCAACCACACGCAGGGAAGGCCGCGACCGGGGTGCTTGAAGCCCGGTCGCGGCCTTCCCTGCCGAGGCAGTGAAACGCTCTTCGCGGGGGTTTGACCTTCGAGCAATGCCACACACCCTCCGTACCGGGCGGAGCATCCGACGCCTCCGGGAGGCTCTGGAACGGGTGATGCCGTGTTGAACGCAACTTTAACCGGACTTTAAGCATGGTTTCACCTAGGGGCCGATTCGCCTTCCTATACTCCTGACGGTTCGTAATCCGGGGGGTACAGGAGCCGTTCTTCGGGGGCAGGTCGTCGTACACGGAGGGGGTGGTGGAGGTTGGATCGGTCGAGGATCGGCGCGGGTGGTACTGGCGTGGGCCGTGCGCTGGGCGGGACCTCACGCGGGTTTTCGCGCCTCTTCTGGACGGCGGCCGTGGCCCTCACCCTCTGCGTGACCTACGTCAGGAAGAGGGCGGGCGCGTGGCCGTTCGTCTTCGCGGTCTTCGGCGCCTCACGGCTCGTGTTCTTTGTGGCCGGTGCGGCGGCCGTCGCCCTCCTGCCCGATGCCAGGCCGCCCGACGAGCTGCGGAGCGCGCCGCGCAC
The DNA here is from genome assembly GCA_902806105.1 of uncultured Rubrobacteraceae bacterium. Next base: position 38,446 of record CADCVI010000079.1, on the reverse strand, counting down.
CCTGGGTTACTGGGCAAACTGGGACGGCGCGTGGTACGCCGAGATCGCGGGCGAGGGCTACGCTGGATCACACTCCCCGACGAGCACCGTGTTCTTCCCGCTGTACCCCCTGCTCGTGCGCGCGGTGGCCCACGTCATGCCGGGCGGGCTCGTGACGTGGGGGGTCGGGGTCTCGCTCGTCGCCGCGCTCGCCGGCCTCTTCTTCGTCTACCGGATAGCCGAGGAGATCTACGACGAGAAGGCTGCCCGGGCCGCGACGCTCGCGATGGCGTTCTTCCCGACTGCCTTCTTCTTCAACGCCTTCTACACCGAGGCGCTCTTCCTGGCCCTCTCCGCGGGTACGGTCTGGGCGGCCCTCGTGCGCCGCAATCTCCTGCTCGCGGGCGTCCTCGGCGGGCTCGCCGCCGCTACGCGCAACCCCGGGGTGCTCCTGCTCATCCCTCTCGGCTACGAGTGGCTGCGAGGTCGCGACGAGTTCGGGCTTCGCGGGCTCGCGTGCCTGGGCCTCGTGCCGACGGGTCTCGTCGCCTACGTGGCGTTTCTGTGGGTCCGCTTCGGGGAGCCCTTGATCTTCGTGCACGAGCAGACCACCCACTGGGGCCGCGGGTTCAGAAACCCGATCTCGACGCTCGACCACGCCTGGAGGACGGCGGTGTGGGGCGCGGATCACTTTCTGCACCCGGCCAGGCTCTTTGTAGCGCGAGCCCCCGACTACGCCTTCGAGGCCTCGAACGTGGTCAACCTGCTGTTCCTCGCCGTCTTCCTCTACCTCGCGGGCGCTTGCCTCCTCGGCCTGCCGCCCGGCCTCTCGGTCTACGCCCTCGTCCTCGTGTCGCAGCCGATGCTCGCCCCCTCGTCGTACCTCCCCCTGATGAGCATGCCCCGCTTCGTGCTCGCGGCGTTCCCGGTCTTCCTGATCGCCGGCTTCCTCCTCTCTCGCACGAGGGCCGGCCTCGCTGTCTACCTCGTGGCGAGTTCCGCAGCCGGGATCATCCTCGTCTCGCTCTTCACGACCTACCGCTGGGTGGCCTAGAGCCCGACGGCCCCTTGCAGCGCCGCCTTCGGCGGCTCGTCGTCGGCCGCATTCCTATAGACGGTCACCGGGTGGCTGGAACTTCCCGGGCGCCGAGGTGCGGTGCCTCCGAAAGCTGTAAGCTGACCGGCTGAAGGGCCGATCGGCCCACCAGATCCGAACCGGAGGTTTTGCCATGGAGCCAAGGAAGTTCCCGCTCGACGAGAAGGCGATCCCGGAGAGCTGGTACAACATCGTCCCGGACCTGCCGTTCGATCTCGATCCGCCGCTGAACCCGGCGACGAGGGAGCCCGCGGGACCTGGCGACTTCGCGCCGATCTTCCCGGAGGAGATCATCCGCCAGGAGGTGACGCGGGACCGTTACGTCCCGATCCCCGAGGAGGTCCGGGAGACCTACGCCCTGTGGCGCCCGACCCCGCTCTTTCGGGCCCGCCGCCTCGAGAAGGCCCTCGGCACCCCCGCCCACATCTACTACAAGTACGAGGGCGTCTCCCCCTCGGGCTCCCACAAGCCGAACACCGCCGTCCCCCAGGCCTACTACAACAAGCAGGAGGGCGTGAAGCGCCTGACCACGGAGACCGGCGCCGGACAGTGGGGCTCCTCCCTCGCCTTCGCCTGCGGGGCCCTTGGCCTCGAATGCACGGTCTACATGGTCCGCGTCTCCTACAACCAGAAGCCCTACCGGCGCATCATGATGGAGACCTACGGCGCTACGGTCCACGCGAGCCCGACGGACCTCACGCAGGCCGGGCGTAACATCCTGGAGGAGAACCCGGACTCCTCCGGCTCCCTTGGCATCGCCATAAGCGAGGCCGTCGAGGACGCCGTGAAGCACGACGACGCAAAGTACGCCCTCGGCAGCGTCCTCAACCACGTCCTGATGCACCAGACGGTCATAGGCGAGGAGGCCCTGAAGCAGATGGAGATGGCCGGGGAGTACCCCGACGTCGTCGTCGGCTGCGTCGGCGGCGGCTCGAACTTCGGGGGCATCGCCTTCCCGTTCCTCAGGGAGAACCTGAAGGGGAACAAGGACACCAGGATCATCGGCGTCGAGCCCGCCTCCTGCCCTACGCTCACGAAGGGCCGCTACGTCTACGACTTCGGCGACACGGCCGGCACCACCCCGATGATGAAGATGTACACGCTCGGCCACTCGTTTATGCCGAGCGGCATCCACGCAGGGGGCCTGCGCTACCACGGCGATTCCCCGATAGTCTCGGCGCTCGTCCACGAGGGGCTCGTCGAGGCACGGGCCTACCCCCAGAACCCGACCTTCGAGGCGGGCGTGATGTTCGCGCGCACCGAGGGCATCGTCCCGGCCCCCGAGGTTACCCACGCGATCAAGGCGACGATAGACCTCGCGCTGGAGGCGAAGGAGGCGGGGGAGGAGAAGGTCATCCTCTTCAACCTCTGCGGGCACGGCCACTTCGACCTCGGCGCCTACGAGGCCTACCTCGCGGGCAACCTCGTGGATCTGGAGTACTCGGAGGAGGACATCGACCGGGCCGTAGCCGGGATACCGGGCTAGAAGACCCCTACGGCCCCCCGGAGAGGAGGAGGACGGGCCAGCCCTCCTCCTCCGCGCGGGCGAGCAGGACCGGGTCCGGGTTGACGGCGACGGGGTTCTCGACCCTCTCCAGGAGCGGCAGGTCGTTCTGGGAGTCGCTGTAGAAGTAACTGCCTTCCAGGGTGTTGCCTGTCTCCTCCAGCCACCCTTCCAGACGCGTGACCTTGCCCTCGCGGAAGGTCGGGACGCCGGAGGGACGGCCGGTGTAGCGCCCGTCCGCCTCCTCGACCCCGGTTGCGAGGAGGGTCGGGACGCGGAGGAGTTCGGCGATGGGCTCGGTGACGAAGCGGTTCGTCGCCGTGATGAGGACGAGCTCGTCCTCCCGGGAGCGGTGCTTCTCCAGGAGGGCGAGGGCGTCGGCGGAGATCATGGGCTCGATCCGCGTCGCCACGAACTCCTCGCGCCAGCGGTGCAGCTTCTCTTTCGGGTACTCCCCGAGCGGCCGGAGCTGGAAGGCGAGGTACTCCTGTATGTCGAGCGTCCCGGCCTCGTACTCCCTGTAGAAGCGGTCGTTCGCCTCGCGGTACGCCTCGCCCCCGAGAACCCCCTTCTCTATGAGGTACTCGCACCACGCGTGGTCGCTATCCCCCCGCAGGAGCGTGTTGTCGAGGTCGAAGAGCGCCAGAGCCATGACCGCTACGCTACACGAAAGCGGCGCACGATGCGCAGCCGCGCGCGAAGCGCCGTGGTCCGGAGGACGTGGCACGGGCCGCCGCATCAGCCGGCGCGCCGAGTCTTTGCGCGGGGTTGACCCAAAGGCGCGAAAGCCGAAACATCATCGTCAGAACCGTGCGGCCGTTGAATACCGGCCGCCGGTCGAAGGAAGCGTTTTCGCCTTCAGCGCCGACCCTGGTCTCTTACCATCCCCGTTGTGTCGTAGGCCACCAAACCGGGAGCCGGTTGGTTATCTGGAACTCGCATGGGGAAAAGAAGTCGAATACAGAAATGCGTATCCAGATCAGGAGGACGAGAGATGACGCAGCCCAACAACCCGATGGCTAACGTGCCGCAGGACCAGCAGGATTTCCTCAACCGCTTTCAGCAGCAGGGGCCGCAGGCGCTCTCCCCGCAGGAAGCGCAGGCCCGCTACCAGCAGGTAGCGCCGCAGCTGCCGCCGCAGGTCTTTCAGCAGTCTGCCCAGGACGTCTTCGCGCACATGACCCCCGAGCAGCGTATGCAGCTCGGGCAGCAGCTCGTCCAGTCGGCGCGCCAGCAGGGCCATGGTTTCCCGGACATCAACGGGGACGGCATCGACGACCGCTTGCAAGATCCCGCCACCCTCGCTCGGGTGACGACCCAGGTTCAGCAGCAGCAGCCGGGGCTCCTCGGCTCGCTCCTCGGCAGCCTTGGCGGGGGCTCGGCGGGGCAAGCCGCCGCCGGAGCGGGACAGGCTCCGGCCGCGGGCGCACCGTCGGCGGGTCAGTCCGCCGCCGGCATGCTCGGCAGCCCCGTCGCCAAGGGGGTGCTCGGCGGGATCGCCGCCTACGGCCTCTCGCGCATGATCGGGGGCGGCCACCGTCACCACCACAGCGGCGGCTTCTTCGGTGCCCCCATGATGGGCGGCATGGGGATGGGTATGGGCCTCGGAGCCATGGGGATGGGCGGCGGTTTCTTCGGCGACGGTTCGGAGGAGATGTACGAGGAGGGCTACGAGGAAGCCGTGGAGGATATGGGCGGCGGAGACTTCGGCGGCGATTTTGGGGGCGACTTCGGGGACTAGAAAGCGGCGAGGGGGCGTGTCAGACGCCCCCCTAGCCTCGCCACGTTACTTCGGGCTTCGGAAAGACCCGCGCCGGCGGTCGAACTCGTTCGAGATCACACCCGCGGCCTGGATAACAGGACTCAGGGCGGGGCCGAACGGGGGGGCATAGGCGAGATCGAGGTTTACGAGATCCCGGTAGGTGAGCTTGCCCCAGATCGCGGTTGCGCATATGTCCACGAGCTTGTCCGCCGTCTCGCCGACGGCTTCGGCGCCGAGGAGCCGTCCCGTCCCTCCGTCCACGACGAGCTTCAAGAGGCCCTTCTTACCGCCGGGGTAGTAGGAGGCCGAGCTCACGGTCTTTACCGTTGCCGTGACGGGCTCGAAGCCCGCGTTCACGGCCTCTTCCTCGGAGAGACCCGTGCCCGCCACCGCGAGATCGAAGACCTTGAATACGCCCGTCCCGAGCACTCCAGGAAACTCCAGAACGTCCTCGTCGGCCCCTTCCGCCGCGACGGCGTTGGTGCCGGCGACCCGGCCCATCTGATTTGCGGTGTCGCCCAGGGGGATCCAGGTAGGCTCGCCGGTGACGAGGTCGGTCGATTCGGCGCAGTCACCGGCCGCCCAGATGTCCGGTAGCGAGGTCTTGAGGTGCTTGTCCACCCTGATAGCCCCTGTTTCGCCGATCTCGACCCCGGCGGCCTTCGCGAGGGAGACCTCCGGCCTTACCCCGACGCTCACGATCACGATCTCGGCCTCCGCTTCCCGGCCCCCGAAGCGCACGGCCCGGACGCGCCCCGCGTGGGAGTCCCCACTCAAGAACGCCTCGACCGGCTCGCCCGTGAAGACCCGGACGCCCTTCTCCCTCAAGTGCTCTTCGACCTTCTCGCCGACCTCGGGGCCAAAGGCCCCGGCGAGCTGGCCCGTGGCCTCGACGAGCGAGACCTCCATGCCCAGGGCCGTCAGGTTCTCCGCGACCTCCAGGCCTATGTACCCGCCACCGACCACGACTGCCTTCTTCGGCGAATACTCCCGAATGTGGCGCATGATGTCGTCCGTATCGGTGAGGAAGCGGACGGGGAAGACGCCGTCGAGGTTCGCACCGTCGATGGGGGGCATGATGGCTTTCGCGCCCGTGCAGATGATCAGACGGTCGTAGGTATCCTCAAAGCTCTCGCCGGTCCTCAGGTCCCTGACGACCATCTTCTTGGCCGCGGGATGAATCTCCTCGACGCGGTGACGGACGAGGGCCTCGATGCCCTGCTCGGCGAACTTCTCGGGGGTCCGGGCGACGAGGTTCTCGCGGCGCTCGACCACGCCGGAGATCAGGTAAGGCAGGCCGCATTCGGAGATGGAAGTGTCCGGCTCCTCGCCGTAGATCGTCACCTCGAGGTCGGGGACAAGCCTCTTCGCCCGCGAGGCCGCCTTCGTCCCTGCCGCCACCCCACCGATTACGACCAGACGCATCCTCGTCCACCCTCCCGTAGCTTTCGACGCTCAGACCGAAGTGTACAGGCGCGTGACGCGGCGCACGGGGTTGAGGTTTACTGACTCGGGAAGAATCCCGCAACGCGAGAGGCCCCCGTCGTCGCGACGACGGGGGCCTCTTCGACTGCTACGTTGTCTGTGTTAAGCGGCTTTCGCGGCCTGGTAGCGGCGCTCGGCCTCGTCCCAGTTGACCACGTTCCACCACGCCTGGATGTACGCCGGCCTCTTGTACTGGTAGTTGAGGTAGTAGGCGTGCTCCCAGACGTCGAGCCCGATGATGGGGAGCTGGCCGTTCATCAGGGGGCTGTCCTGGTTGGCGGTCTGCTCGATGGAGAGCTCGCCGCTCGGGGTGCTGACGAGCCATACCCAGCCCGAGCCGAAGACGGCACCCGGGGCGCCGGCCGCGGAGAACTGCTCCTTGAAGGTGTCGAAGGAGCCGAACTTGGAGCTTATGGCCTGCGCCAGCTCGCCGCTCGGCTCGCCGCCGCCGCCCTGACCGGCGGGGGCCATGATCTGCCAGAACATCGCATGGTTGGAGTGGCCGCCGCCGTTGTTGACGACCGCCCGGCGGATGTCGTCGGGGACGCTGTTTATGTTGGCGAGAAGCTGATCCACGTCGCCCGGGTCCACCTCGGGGTGCTTCTCGAGCGCGGTGTTCAAGTTGGTGATGTAGGTGTTGTGGTGGTTGTCGTGGTGGTAGTGCATCGTCGCCTCGTCGATGTGCGGCTCCAACGCGTTGTAATCGTAAGGAAGCTGCGGGAGTTCATAGGCCACGGTGTTTCTCCTCTCTCTCGGTTACGACATAAATACATACCCCGAACGTCTCGGGATATAACGGCAGAGCCCGGGGCATGGGTTGTAGAATGGTCCCAATGAGGCAGTACGAGTTTTACGAGAGGCCCGGTCTCGAGCAGGCGATAGGGGAGACCAACGCCAGGGAAGCCAGGCGTCTCCTCGACCGGGCCATAAGATCCAGCGCCAGCGGCGTCGTCATCACGGACGCCCTGCGTCCCGACAACCCGATAGTCTACGTGAACCCGGCCTTCGAGCTCACGACCGGCTACCCGGCGGCAGAGGTGATCGGACAGAACTGCCGCTTTCTGCAGCGGGAAGACCGCGACCAGCAGGCCCTCGCCGACCTGCGGGCCGCCGTCCGGGAGGGAAAGGAGCTGCGGGTAGTCCTGCGCAACTACCGCAAGGACGGCACGCTCTTCTACAACGAGCTCTCGGTCTCGCCGGTGCGCGACGAATACGGGAGGATCGTGAACTTCGTCGGGGTGCAGGACGATGTTACGGAGCGCAAGCGGGTAGAAGAGAAGCTCGCGAAGAGCGAGGAGCGTTTGCGTCTGGCCACCCAGGCCACGGGGCTCGGGACGTGGGACTACGACCCCATCACCGATGAGCTCCGGTGGGACGAGAGGTGCCGGGAGATCTTCGGCCTCCCCCCCGACGCCAGGGTGAACTACGACTCGTCCCTGCAGATGATCCACGCCGAAGACCGCGAGCGCGTCGCCCGGGTGGCCGAGCAGGCCCTCGACCCCTCGAACAGCGACGAGTTCTCGACGGAGTACAGGACGAACGGGCCGGACGGAACCGTGCGCTGGGTGGTGGCGCGCGGACGCGCGATCTTCGAGGGCGGGCGCGCCACCCGGTTTATAGGGACGATCCTGGACGTGACCGAGCGCAAGAGGGACGAGGAGGAGCGCGAGCGGCTGCTGAACCGGGAGAAGGCCGCCCGGGGGGAGGCCGAGACCGCCCGCAGACGCCTCGCCCTGCAGGCGCGGGCCGGGACGGTCCTCTCCGCATCCCTGGATTTCAAGGCGACCCTCGCGCGCGTCGCCCGCCTGACCATCCCCGAGTTCGCCGACTTCTGTCTCGTGGACGTCCTCGGGGAGGATGGCTCCCTGCGCCAGCTCGCCTCCGCCCACGCCGACCCGAGGGAGGAGGACGCCCTCCGCGAGCTCGCACCGTACCGGGAGCACGACGCTCAGAGCCTCGAAGACGCGGCGCGCGTCTCCGCCTCGGTGCTCCGCGCGGGGGAGGCCGTGCTGCTCTCGGAGGCGGAGATTCTGGCCAGCGGCCACCGGGACGAGGCGCACCGCGCCCTCGTCCGGCGTCTCCACCCCCGCTCCTCCATCTGTGCGCCCCTTATCGCCCGGGGCCGGACGCTCGGGACCATAACCTTCGCCCGCAACAAGCCCGGCTCGCGCTACGACCCCGAGGACCTCTCGCTCGCGGAGAGCCTCGCCGCCCGCTGCGCCTCGGCCATCGACAACGCCCGTTTGTACGCCTCCCAGAGCCGGGTCGCCCGCGCCCTGCAGGGTAGCCTCCTGCCGACCTACCTCCCGGAGATACCCGGCTTCGAGGTCGGGTTGCTCTACCTCCCCGCCAGCGAGGCGAACATCGGCGGCGACTTCTACGACCTGTTCGACGTGAGCGAGCGCCGCGAAGGGGAGACCGGCGAGGGGAGGGCGCGCGCGTGGGGCGTCGCCATAGGGGACGTCAGCGGCAAGGGGCCCGAGGCGGCGGCGGTTCTGGCCCTCGCCCGCTACACCATCCGGGCCGCCGCGATGCACCGCACCCGTCCGGCCTCCATCCTCACCGACCTCAACGACGCGATGCTGCGCCACGGCAGGGAGCGCGAGCACGGGAAGTTCTGCACCGTCGCTTACGCGCGCCTCGTCCCCGACGAGCACGGGGCATGGGTCTCCGTCTCCCGCGGCGGCCACCCCGCGCCCGTGCTGCTCCGGCCGGACGGCGAGGTCCGGACCATCGGGTACGCCGGCCGGGCCATGGGCATCTTCGCCGACCCGAAGCTGACCGAGCAGGACGTCAGGATGGAGCCCGGCGACACGCTCGTGCTGTTCACCGACGGCGTCACGGAGGCCCGCGCCCCGGACGGCACCTTCTTCGGGGAAGAACGACTCGCAGACCTCCTCAGCAACTCGGCCGGCCTCGACGCAGAAGCCCTGACCGCGCGTCTGGAAGAGGAGATCCGCCGCTTCCAGGAGGACGACCTCAACGACGACGTGGCCGTTCTGGTGCTGCAAGCAAGGTAAACCAGGCTCCAGGGAACACCCTCCCAACCCCGCAACGGCATCGACCGTGGTCGTGCTCCCGTCGTGTGGAGCGATTACGCTATGCGCTCCCCTGTTTGCCGTACTTCGAGGGCCGGCGTCTGAGGAACGCGAGCCCCAGGAGCCCGAGGGCGGCGAGCGCGGCGGCGGCGAGCTGTACCGTCCAGATCGCCGTCGGGATCCGTGCGTCGAGGAGGGTGCCGGCTACGATGGGGCTCAGGCCGTAGGAGGCGCCGAAGCAGCAGCCGAAGAGGGCGAGGTAGGTGCCGCGCCGGCCCTCGGGGGCGAGCTCGGCGGCGAGGGAGGCCCCGGCGACCTCCAGGATCATCTCCGCGAGCGTGAAGAACCCGGCGAAGGCGAGCAGCACCCCCCAGAACCCGTCCGCGAGGAGCAGCGTCGCCGAGGAGGCCGCGAAGAGCGCCGCCGCTACCCCGAGGGCCGCGACCTTGGAGCGCCCGTCGAGCAGGTACGAGACCGGCAGCTGGAGCAGCACCACCATCAGGCCGTTACCGGCGAGAAAGTACCCGACCTCGGCGTCCGTCAGGCCCAGGAAGTTCTTCGAGTACACCGGCAGCGCCTGCCAGTCCTGCGTAAAAACGTAGTAGAGCAGGAACCCCACCCCGAGCAGCACCACGAACGGTCCGTCGGCGAACGCGGCCCGGAGCCCCGAGACGGGGACGGCGCGCGAGGCCGCGGCCCCCTTCTTGCCAGCCCCCGGCAGCGACTCGCTAAGGGCGAGCGCCATCGCGCAGAGGACCACGAGCGTCAGGGCCGAGGCCCCGGCGAACATCGCCCGGTACGCGCCCCCCGAGGCCCCTGCCGAGGCGGCGAGGACCCCCGCGACCAGGGGCCCTAGCGCCCAACCGACGTTCCCGCCGACCCGGACGAGGCCGTAGGCCCGGGCCCTCTCGTGCACCGGGGTTACGTCCGCGACCATGGCGTTGCGGGCCGCGTCGAACATGCTCGCCCCCGCGAGCCCGGCGAGCACGCACACGGCGAGGTAGCCCCAGAAGCCTTCGACGAACGCGAAGGCGAGGAACGTCGTAGCGTTCCCGGCGAGGGCGAGCAGGACGAGCGGTTTGCGGCCGTGGCGGTCGGCGAGGGGGCCGGAGACGAGCCCCGAGACGACGCTCGACGCGGCCAGCGTCCCGAGGCCGGCCCCGATCAGGGAGAGCGGGATGCCCACGACGTTGTGGAAATAAATCGTGGAGAACGGATAGTAGAGCCCCTGCCCGAACCGGAAGACGAGCATCGCCGCAAGGAGCAGCCATACCCGCCGATCGAAGGCGGGGAGTACCCCGCGCAGCCCCGTCCCTCCTGTTCGTCCCTTCACCCGCAGATCATAGCCCCCATCCCGAAGCCCCGATGCGAGACCTGCCGCGCGGCGAGCTGGGGAAGGACGAAGCGTACCGCCCGCCCGCGGGGTTGCGGCCGGTCCTGGCCGGACGACGTACCGTTGCGGAGCCGCGGCATCCGGTTTCGGCGGCTCGGGTGCGTCGGGGCGGTCGCGGTCGCGGAGCTTGGGCGGTAGCATGTGACCCTGTCGTCCCTGAAGGAGGAGCTTGCGCGCAGAAGAAGGTTCGCCGGGGGAACGTGCTCCCGGCATCGGCTCGGTGGCGGCGCTGTGGCGCTACCCTGTGAAGAGCTTGCTGGGGGAAGAGCTGCGGGAGGCCGAGTTTACAGGATGGGGCATACCCGGGGACCGGGCATACGCCGTGGTGGACGCAGGGAGCGGGCAGATACGAAACGCCAAGAGGGCCGGGTGGCAGGACCTGTTCTCCTTCGCGGCGAGGCTGGAGGGTGGTACGGAGGCTGGCGGGGCCTCGTCGTTGAGGATCTCGACCCCGGACGGGAGCGTCGTCGCCGGGGACCACCCGGGGCGCGACCGCCTGCTCTCCGAGGCGTTCGGCAGGGAGGTGTACCTCGAAGAAGCAGGGGAAGATCCCTTCTTCGACCTCGGCATGGTCCATCTCCTGACTACCGCCTCTCTGGAGGGGCTGCGCGGGCTCTACCCGGCGGGGGACTTCGATGTTCGCCGGTTCCGGCCGAACGTCGTCGTGGGGCTCGACTCCGGCGAGACGGGGTTCGTGGAGGATGGCTGGATCGGCCGTGCCCTCCGCCTTGGAAAAGAGGTGGTCCTCGAGGTCACCGACCCCGTGGATCGTTGCGTGATGACGACGCTCGCGCAGGGTGAACTGCCGAAGGACCCGAAGATCATGAGCACGACCTACGCCCACAACGACAACCGGGTGGGTGTCTACGCTCGGGTCTTGAAGGGTGGCCGCGTCCGGCGCGGAGACCGGGTGGAGCTGGACTAGCCCTTCGTCTTCTGGACCGGCGGCTCGGCGATGGAGGTTTCGAGGGTCGCCTTGCCGGAGCGAAAGCGTACCCATAGCACGATGAGGAAGCTCCCGACCACGGACGAGATGATGTCGACGAGGCCGGCTTCGGGGCCGAAGGCGCCGCCGGTGATGGAGGTCGGGCCGCCCTGGCTTATCTCGAAGAACGTGGCGCCTATGTCGTCCATGCCGCTGACCGGGAAGCCGAAGACGTTGCCCTGGAAGAAATTCCAGGTGATGTGCAGGCCGATGGGGATCGCGAGGCTGCCGGTCAGGACGTAACCGACGCCGAGGAGGAGACCGGCGAAGGCTATGTTGACCGTGCTGACGAGGGTGCTACCCGGGTTCGCGAGGTGGGCGAGGCCGAAGACGGAAGAAGACAGGATCCAGGCCAGGAGGATCGCGCCTCGCGGCCCGATTCTCGGGTGGTTCAGCCCCTCGGCCATGTTCTTTAGGTGGTAGCCCCGGGAGACGAGCTCCTCCCCGAAGCCGACGCACAGAAACAGGAACAGGGGGGCGAGGATCGCCGGGAGAAAGGACGACGTTCCGTCCGCGGTCGCGAGCGTGTCGGTGATACGGATCCAGCCGGCCGCAAGCTCGACGAGGAAGATCCCCGTCATGAGCAGCGCCCCGAGCACGAGCCCGAACCCGAAGTCGACCCACCAGCCCCGGTTCAGCACGAGCCCGAACCCGGAGAAGGGACGCCGGTCCAGGAAACGCCCGGCAAGCCACACGCTCACCAGCGCCGCCCCGAGGCTCAGGAGGCCGCCCAGGACCAGGGCTACCGGCGAGGAGCCCAGACCTATCCCCCCGCCCCCGAGCTCCGGGAGGCCCCCGGAGACCAGCACGAGGGTCGTGAGGGCGATGACGCCGAAGAACAGCTGTATGGTGAAGTACACGAGAATCTGGAACAGCACGCGCCAGAATGCCCTCGGCCGGTTCTCTCCCTCGTTACGAAAAAACCCCAAAGCATCTCCCGACCCGAAGGACCACGACGCGCGGGATTCTATCCTGCCGTTTCTTCGTTAGTAGTGGCAGCGGGCGACGGATTCGCGGATCTGGCGGCGTGCGCCCGCGATGAGGGGCCTGCCGTGGGTCATGACCACGGTGTCGAAGTCCTCGCCGAGAAGCTTCTCCGCCGAGCGCCGGGCGGCTTTCGGGTCCGTGCAGAACGCCTTTATTCCCCCGACCGTCGGCCTGCTGCTCGTCAGGGCGCCGAAGGCGTCGCCGGTGAAGAGCAGGCCGTCCTCGTCCCTGATGAGCGAGGTGTGGCCGCTCGTGTGTCCCGGCGTGGAGACGACGCGAAAGCCCGCCACCGTGTCTCCGTCGGCGACCGTCCTGTCGATGGGGGCGGTCGGGAGCTTCTGGTTGCGGAACATGCGGGCGAACACGGGGTTGCTCGCCGGGTCCGGCGGGTGTTCGCCGGAGATCATCTCCGCCTCCCTCCCGGAGGAGATCAACTCAGCCCCCGGTGCCCACTCCCTGAGGCCCGGCAGGCCGCCGATGTGGTCGGGGTGGTGGTGGGTCAGGTAGATCCTCTTGAGGCTCTCGGGGGCTCCGCCCAGGGAACCAAGCGCCTCCCGGATGCGGCCCGGGCTCGACCCGACGCCGGAATCCACCAGCGTCCAGCCGTCCTCGCCCTCGATCAGCAGCACGGAGATGGTGTTCGAGATGCCTATCGCGTCCACCCGGTACACGCCGGATGCGATTCGCTGGGGTCCAGCCAATGGGGCCTCCTTCTTCGCCTGGTGAACCGTAGGTGTACCACCCGCGGCTCGAACGCAAGCGGCGGCCTGTCCGCGACCCTTCGCTGGTGTATATAGAGAGCCATGTTGGTTCCGGTTCGTGCCCTTATGACGCTCCCTTCGAGAAGATGATCTACCTGCTCGACATGTTCGGCGTCGCGGTCTTCGCGATCAGCGGCGCGCTGACGGCCGGGCGCAAGGGGATGGACCTCTTCGGCATCCTGGTGGTCGCCATCGTCACGGCGGTCGGAGGGGGGACGCTGCGCGACGTCCTGCTCGACCGCCAGGCGTTCTGGATCTCCGACCCTACGTACCTCCTCGCCATCCTGAGCGCTGCCGCCGCTATCCTGATCTACGTCAGGTTCTTCAGGCCCCCGGAAGGCTCCCTGCTCGTCGCCGACGCCTTCGGCCTCTCGCTCTTCACCATAACCGGAGCCCAGACGGCGGAGCTCTACGGCGTCCCGGCCCCCATCGTCGTCGTCATGGGCGTGATGACCGGCATCGTCGGGGGTGCGCTGCGCGACGTCCTGTGCGCCGAGGTGCCCCTCGTTCTTCGCAAGGAGATCTACGCGACAGCCGCCATCGCCGGCGCCACCCTCTTCGTCGTGCTCACCCGGTTCGACATACCCGGCACCATCACCGTGCCGACCTCCATGGCCCTGATCTTCGCCCTCCGCCTCGCCGCCATCCGCTACGACCTAAACGCCCCCTCCGTTACCTTCGGCGACCGCCCCACGCCGCGCGGCAGGCTCAAGGGAGACGCGTAGCCCGGCGCCCCGCCCCCGCACGCCCGCTCCTGAGCTGCTGTAAGCTACGGTTGGTCCAAGCAGAGACGCGGAAGCTCTTGACAGGGGTGGCCGGGACACCGGGCGGATGAATGGCCTCCAAGACCGCGCCCCCGCATGCGGCCCGGTGCCTGCGTCGCCACTGAGCAGGGCGTTGACGCAGGACAGGCCCTGGCGAAGGGTTTCGGGACGCCGCGGGCCGGTCACGTTTCGGGACCGGTCGCCGAGGGGCACGGGCTTGCGCGGGAGGAGCGCCGTAGGATACTGGTCAGGCGAGAGGGATTGACAGAGGAGGGGTCGTGGATACTCAGAAGGGCACGAAGACCGGTTCGAACGGCGGCGAGAGCTGGGCCGAGAAGGACCAGCGGTACGTCTGGCACGCGATGAGCCGCGTCAACCCGGGGAGCGGTCAGGCCTCGCCGACGATGATGGTCGAGGAGGGCTCGGGGGCCTGGATCCGGGATACCGAGGGCAACCGCTACCTCGACGGCATGAGCGGCCTGTGGTGCGTCAACGTGGGCTACGGCCGCGAGGAGCTCGCGAAGGCCGCCTACGACCAGCTCGTGAAGCTCCCCTACTACCCCCTCACCATGAGCCACAGGCCCGCCGTCGAGCTCGCCGAGAAGCTCAACGAGTGGCTCGACGACGAGTACGTCATCTACTACTCGAACTCCGGCTCCGAGGCGAACGAGGTGGCCTTCAAGATAGCCCGCCAGTACCACCAGCAGAACGGCGAGCCGGGCCGCCACAAGTTCGTCTCCCGCTACCGCGCCTACCACGGCAACACCATGGGCTCCCTCGCCGCGACCGGCCAGGCCCAGCGCAAGTACCGCTACGAGCCGCTGGCCCCCGGCTTTCTGCACGCCGCCCCCCCCGACCGCTACCGCTGCGCTTACTGCTCGGACCGCCCGGCGTGCAACCTGGAGTGCGCGGGGGAGATAGAGCGGACGGTCCAGTGGGAGCTCCCCGAGACCGTCGCGGGCGTCATCATGGAGCCCATGATCACCGGCGGCGGCATCATCATCCCGCCCGACGGCTACGTCGAGGAGGTCGCGGCGGCCTGCGAGAGGACCGGGGCCCTCCTTATCATCGACGAGGTCATCTGCGGCTTCGGCAGGACGGGCAAGAAGTTCGGCCACCAGCACTACGGCATCAAGCCGGACATCGTCACGATGGCCAAGGGCATCACGAGCGCGTACCTGCCGCTCTCCGCGACCGCCGTGAAGCGCGAGCTCTTCGACAAGTTCATGGATACCGAGGAGTACGCCCACTTCCGCCACGTCAACACCTTCGGCGGCAACCCGACTGCCTGCGCCCTCGCGATCCGCAACCTCCAGATCATGGAGGATGAGGATCTCCCCGAGCGTTCGGCAACGATGGGGGAGAAGCTAATAGAAGGGCTCTCCGACCTCCGCGACCACCCGAACGTCGGCCAGCTCCGCGGGAAGGGCCTCCTCGTCGGCATCGAGCTCGTGGAAGACAAGGAGACGAAGGCCCCGGCCTCCGCCGAGAAGGTCGCGAAGGTCATCTCGGGCTGCAAGGAACGCGGCCTGATCGTAGGCAAGAACGGCGACACCGTAGCCGGGTTCAACAACGTCGTCACCCTCGCGCCGCCGCTCGTCATCACCGAAGAGGACCTCGCGTTCATCGTCGAGACGGTGAAGGAGAGCGTGCTGGCCCTGTAGGGCCAACAGCCCTTAGAACGCGGGGCGTCATGATGTAATAAACTGCACATACGTACAGGGTGCGCGTGGGGGTACGCGTGGTCTGTTGGCGTGGGGGGCAACAGGGGAGGGAGAGGCATGTCGGGGCACGGAGGGGGCGAAGGGGCGAAGTTGAAGCCCGGCCTCAAGCAGCGGCACATGACCATGATCTCCCTTGGCGGGGTTATCGGGGCGGGTCTCTTCGTCGGGAGCGGGGCGATCCTCAACGCGGCGGGGCCAGCGGCGGTCCTTACTTATGCCATTACCGGGGTCCTCGTGGTCTTGATTATGCGTATGCTCGGGGAGATGGCGGTGGCTCAGCCATCGGTCGGTTCCTTTTCGGATTACGCTCGGACGTCTCTGGGCAACTGGGCCGGGTTCACCATAGGATGGCTGTACTGGTACTTCTGGGTCATCGTGGTCGGGGTCGAGGCCGTGGCCGGGGCCGGGATCATCTCTCAGTATCTGACGGGGGTGCCGCTCTGGGCAATCGCGCTCGGCGTGATCGTGCTGCTGACCCTCACCAACCTCTATTCGGTCGGCTCGTTCGGCGAGTTCGAGTTCTGGTTCGCCTCCATAAAGGTGGTCGCGATCATCGTGTTCATCTTCCTCGGCGGCCTGTACGTCTTCGGGTTGTGGCCCTCCGCCACGCCCGGCTTCTCGCCCCTCTACGCCAACGGCGGGTTCGTGCCGGAGGGCGGCCTCGCGGTCTTCTCGGGGATCACCACCGTGATCTTCGCCTTTGTCGGGGCGGAGATCGTAACCATCGCGGCGGCCGAGTCGGCCGAGCCCGAGCGGGGCGTGGCCCGGGCGGTGAACGCGGTCGTCTACAGGGTTCTGCTCTTCTACGTGCTCTCGGTCTTTCTGGTAGCGGCGATCGTGCCGTGGAACAGCTCCTTCACCTCCGGCAACGTCGAGAGCCCGTTCGCGGTCGCGCTGGAGACGATGGGCATCCCCGGTGCCGCGACGGTGATGAACTTCGTGATCCTGACCGCGCTCCTGAGCGTCTTGAACTCCTCCCTCTACACCTCCAGCAGGATGCTCTTCGCCCTCACGCGCCACGGGGACGCCCCGAGCTTCTTCACCAACACCACGGCGCGCGGCGTGCCGATCTGGGCGATCCTCGCGGGGACGATCATAGGCTACGTCTCCGTGCTCGCCGCGTACTTCTTCCCGTCTCAGGTCTTCACGTTCCTCCTCAACTCATCGGGGGCGGTAGCGCTCTTCGTCTACCTGCTCATCGCCGTCTCGGAGCTCAGGATGCGCCGCCGCCTCGAGCGAGAAAGCCCGGAGCGGCTCCAGCTCAAGATGTGGCTCTACCCGTGGCTGACGTACCTCTCGATCCTCGGCATCCTGGCGGTGCTGATCTCGATGGCCTTCACCGAGGCCGGACGCCCCCAGCTGCTCGCGACCATCGGCAGCGTCATCTTCTTCCTCGCCGCTTACTTCCTGCGCAGTCGCTACGGCGCCCGGGCCGTGAGCGGTAGCGCCGCACCCGTCGGGGAGTAGAATCTCGCGAGACCGAGTGGCGGAAGGCCGGCGACAACGCCGGCCTTCCGCCCGCCTACGTATACAGGAGAACGATTGACAAGGTACGAGCCCGCCAACTCCTTCGAGACCCCGCGCTTCAGCGGCGTGCGAACCTTCATGCGACTGCCGAACAACCAGGACCTGGCGAACGCCGACGCCGCCATAGTCGGGGCGCCGTTCGATACTGGCGCCAGCTTCCGGGCCGGTGCCCGCTTCGGCCCCGAGGGCATCCGGAGCGTCTCGCACCTGCTCCGTCCCTACAACCCCTCACAACGTGTCGGGATCTTCGATCACCTCTCGGTCATCGACTACGGCGACGTACCCGTGGTCCCCGGCTTCACGGAGGAGAGCTACGAGAGCATCGCGGCCGGGCTCGCCCCGATCCACGAGGCTGGCGTCGTCCCGATAGTGCTGGGCGGCGACCACGCCATCGCCCTCCCCGAGCTCCGGGCCGCGGCCGCGACGCACGGCCCCCTCGCCCTCGTGCAGTTCGACTCCCACGCCGACACCTGGGACGCCTACTTCGGCAAAAAGTACAACCACGGCACCGTCTTTCGTCGCGCCGTCGAGGAGGGCCTGCTCGACCCTTCGTGTTCCATCCAGGTGGGTATGCGCGGCTCGCTCTACGAGCCGGGAGATCTCGAAGCCTCCCGGGACCTCGGCTTCGACCTCGTCACCACCGACGGCGTCCGCGAGCTCGGGATACCGCAAACCATCTCGCGCATAAGGGAGCGTGTCGGCGACGCGAGGACCTACGTATCGTTCGACGTCGACTTCGTCGACCCGGCCTACGCCCCCGGCACCGGCACGCCCGAGGTCGGCGGCTTCACGAGCCGGGAGGCCCAGGAGTTCGTGCGCGGGCTCCGGGGCACGGACATCGTCGGCTGCGACGTCGTCGAGGTCTACCCGCAGTACGACGGCCCCGGCCAGGTAACCTCGCTCCTCGCCGCCAACGTCGCCTACGAGCTGTTGTCGCTCGTCGCGGCGAGGGAGGGGGACGGCGTCGGATAGCCGGCCAGGCCGTGCGAACATCACGCTCGCGTTGGCGGCTACGGTTCGCGCGGCCTACCGGGTCTCGTGCCAGGATCCCCGGTCCTCCGGAACGCCGTCGGCGGGCTCGCGGTGCTACGCTTCGTCGAAGCGGAGCTACAAAGGGGTCACGCTATGACAGGGCAGCTCCCGTCACTGCGTTCGCCCGCGTGAGGGGTGACAACTACCCCGATCGTAAAGGGCCTCTTACGATCGTCCCTTCACCCGTCCCGGCCTCCGCCCCCGCAGCACCCGGGAGCGGAGGCCGGGACGGTGTGGGGGCCGTACAATCCCTGTTAAGCTGGGGACACCAGGGGTTTGGAGGAGAGATGCTGAAGACGGAACTGCTGGACAAGCTCTTCGTGGGTGGCGAGTGGACGGGAGAGGCCTCGGGGGGCCGGACCTTCGACGTCCTCAACCCTGCGAGCGGAGAGGCGGTAGCGACCCTGCCCGACGCCGGGCGCGAAGAGATGAGGCGGGCGGTAGACGCCGCGAGCGCCGTTCAGGCGGAGTGGGGTAGGACCACCGCGCAGTATCGCGCCGGCATCATTCGCGCGGCCGTGGCCCTGATGCACGAGCGCAACGAGCACCTCGCGCGCGTGATGACGCTCGAGCAGGGCAAGCCCGTGGCCGAGTCGAGGGGCGAGATCGGCTACGCAGCCTCGTTTCTGGAGTGGTTCGCCGAGGAGGGGAGGCGGGTCTACGGGCAGACCATCCCGGCCGCATTCCCCGGGAAGCGCATCATGGTCCTCAAGCGCCCGGTCGGGGTGACGGCCGCGATCACGCCGTGGAACTTCCCTTCGGCCATGATCACGCGGAAGCTCGGCCCCGCCCTCGCCGCCGGCTGCACGATGGTCATAAAGCCCTCCGAACTGACCCCGCTCTCGGCCCTGGAGCTAGCGAGGATCTTCGAGGAATGCGGCCTCCCGAAGGGCGTCCTCTCCGTCGTCTGCGGCACGGACCCGGCGGAGATCACGGGCGCGATCATGGAGGACGTCCGCGTCCGCAAGCTCTCCTTCACCGGCTCCACCGAGGTCGGCAAGCTCCTCATGCGCCAGGCCGCCGACACGGTCAAGCGACTCTCGCTGGAGCTCGGCGGCCACGCCCCGTTCGTCGTCTTCGAGGACGCCGACCTGGATGCTGCGGTCGAGGGGGCCGTCGCCTCGAAGATGCGCAACATGGGCCAGACCTGTGTTGCGGCGAACCGAATCTACGTCCAGTCGGGCGTCGCGGACGAGTTCGCGAGAAAGCTCGCCGCCCGGCTCGGCGAGATGAAGGTAGGGGACGGGTTCGAGGAAGGCGTGGAGGTCGGGCCCCTGATCGAGCCGAAGGCCCTCGAAAAGGTCGAGCGCCACGTCGCAGACGCGAAGGAGAAGGGCGCGACCGTCCTCACGGGGGGCGGGAGGCCGAACGGCGCCGCGAACGGCGGCTCTTTCTACGCCCCGACCGTCCTCACGGGCGCGGACGACTCGATGCTCGTGGCGAACGAGGAGACGTTCGGGCCGGTCGCGGCGATCCTGCCGTTCGAGACGGAGGAGGAGGTAGTCCACCGCGCGAACGACACGGACTACGGCCTGGCCGCCTACTACTACACCCGCGACATCGGCCGGGTCATGAGGCTCGCCGAGAACCTCGAATACGGCATCCTCGGCGCGAACGACGGGATGCCGTCCACGGCGCAGGCGCCTTTTGGGGGCGTGAAGGAGTCGGGCTTCGGGCGAGAGGGCGGGCCGCACGGTATAGATGAGTACCTGGACGTAAAGTACGTCTCTCTGGGCGGCATAGGTTAGAAAGCTAGGAGGCACACGCGAATGCTAGGTTCGACAAGGATAAAGACGGAGATACCGGGTCCGAGGAGCCGGGCGTTGATGGAGCGGCGCAAGAGCGCCGTCTCCGCCGGGATCTTGAGCGCGACCCCGATCTTCGTCCAGGAGGCGCACGGCGCCCTCCTGACGGACGTCGACGGGAACACGTTCATCGACTTCGCCGGCGGCATCGGCGTCATGAACGTCGGCCACACCGACCCGCGCCTCGTCGAGAGGGTCAAGGCGCAGGTGGAGGCGCTCACGCACACCTGCTTCGCGGTGAACCACTACGAGATCTACGTCGAGCTCGCCGAGAAGCTCAACGCTCTCGTCCCCGGCGACTTCGAGAAGCGCTCGCTGTTCCTCAACTCCGGGGCCGAGGCGGTCGAGAACGCCGTCAAGACCGCCCGCTACTACACGGGGCGCGACGCGATCCTCGTCTTCGAGAACGCCTTCCACGGGCGGACCCTGCTCACGGCGTCGATGACGAGCAAGGTGGATCCGTACAAGAAAGGCTTCGGGCCGTTCGCCCCGGAGATCTACCGGGTCCCCGCCCCCTACGCTTACCGCTGTCCGGCCTACCAGGACTGCTCCGGCGGCTGCCGCGGCACCTGCTTCGATTTTATAGATCGCGTGTTCGTCGGCGGGGTTGACCCGAAGAACCTCGCGGCCATCGTGGTAGAGCCCATAAGCGGCGAGGGGGGCTTCATCCCGGTCCCGGACTTCTACCTCAGGCGCCTGCGCGAGGTCTGCGACGAGCACGGGATCGTCCTGATCGCCGACGAGGTCCAGTCCGGCTTCGGCCGCACGGGCAAGATGTTCGCCATCGAGCATTCTCCCGGCTTCATCCCGGATATCGTGACCACGGCCAAGAGCATGGCCGGCGGCCTGCCTCTGGGCGGCGTGACCGGCAAGGCCGAGATCATGGACTCCGTCCACCCCGGCGGCCTCGGCACGACCTTCGGCGGCAACCCCCTCGCCGTCACCGCCGCCCTCGCCGTCCTCGAGACCTTCGAGGAGGGGAACCTCCTCCAGAAGGCCGAGAAGCTCGGAGAGCGCGTGACGGCCGCGATGGAGGAGATGAAGGGCAGGCACGATTCCATCGGTCAGGTCCGGGGCCTCGGAGCAATGAACGCGATCGAGCTCGTCTCCGACCACGAGACCAGGAAGCCCGACAAGGCGCGCACCGCCAAGGTCGTCGAACACGCCCTCAAGGAGGGCCTCATGCTCATGACGGCGGGCCAGTACGGGAACGTGATCCGCACCCTGATGCCCCTGGTCATCTCCGACGAGGAGCTGGAAGAGGGCCTCGCCATCCTCGATCGCGCACTGACCGCCTCCGAGGAGACGGCCGGGAAGCCCCGCCAGGAGAAGCGCGGCGTCGGCACCACCTAGGAAAAACTACCCCGAATAACGCAAAAGGGGATGGACGGAGAAAGTTCCTCCGTCCATCCCCTCGCGTGTAAGCCCCCCGCCTGCGCCTACAGGGCGGCCTGTATCCTCTGTTCGACCTGCGCGAGGAGAGCCCTGCGGTTCCTGTGCTCCATCTCGTAGCCCCGAACCTTCTTGAGCCCATCCACGGTCAGCCCATCCAGCTTCTCGACGATCTGCGCGCTCGTAAGCCTGCCGTAGTCCGGGATCGGAAATGCACCGGTACCTGCCCTCGGCTCTGGCCTCTGCGCTCCTGCCCAGTGCGATCCCGCTGCGGCATAACTACCCGTGGACGATAAAACCGGGTCCCAATACGCCTCCATGACCTTCTCCGCCAGCTTCTGCAACGCCTCGCGCTGCTCCTCGCCCCGTTCGAGAAATTCCTGCAAAAGCACGAAGTCGGCCTCGGTCCGGCGCTGCGCTTCACGCATACTCGTCTCGAACAAGGCCCGCAAGAACGCAACGTTCCCCTCCTGCCAGGTCACCATGCCGTCGACGAACTGCTTGTAGGGCTCCGCGAAGTCCTGTGCCATGTGAACCGCAACGGTCGTGTCGTTCATACCTAACTCCTTGCTTACTTCTATATACTATGTGCAGTGTACACATATATGAATTATTCTAAACTTTTTCTCGGGCTTTCCAAGAATCTAGCTGCTCGCGATCTGGTTCGTTGGGCCGGTCTGACGCTCTTGGAGTGCGGGTATAGTATCTGCTCGGGGGCTGAGTGACGCTTCCTGGTTCTTCGGGTCCGTGCAGCGCACGGAGGGAGGCGTCTATGGAGCGGGGCGAGTTCGAGGCGGAGGGCAGGATCGAGATCGGACCCTCGGCGCAGTTTTTCGTCTTCCTCGACGGGGATTACCTGGGGCAACGGCTGATCGACCACTTCCAGTTGCCGAGCGAACGTGGCTATACGGATCTGGGTCGTGTGCGTATCGTCGTGGAGCGGCTGGAAGAAGGCTGAGGGAGGAATACTCCCGCGAGGTTCCAAGCTTGAAACTCTTGCAAGGAACCGCTTCCTAACGACAGCCATGTCGGTATGAAATTGGATGAGCGTCCGGGAGATTCGGTAGGTCTCCCCCTTCTGGCGGCCGGCAGAACAGGCGTTGTGTCGTCGGGTACCGTCTCTCCTCGGGGAATTTGCATTCGAGCTGATCTGGGGGCGGCGTTGCTGTTGTATTCTCGGTGTCGGTTGGCGTTTGAGGGAACCAGGAGGTTTCGTGTTCGATTACTTGCAGGGTTCGCCGGGGGACGAGGGTTACGTGTTGCTGGGGAGGATGGAGGGGGACGTTCCGGGCTACCTCTCTTATGGCGCCGACGAGGGGGAGGTGGTGTGCGTCTTTCGCGGGGCTGCGGAGGCGGAGGAGTTCTACATGCACTGGCGCGCCAGGATACCCGGCGAGGGTTGGGGCGCCGTGCAGCTCCCGCCGGAGGACCTGCTGACCGTGCTCCAGAACTTCGACCTCGTCTCTGTCAGCCCCCAGCCGAACCCTGGTGTCACCGAGTATCTCTACACCGTCGAGGACTTTGCCCGCACCCTGCGCGAGCCGCGTTAGGGCCTTCAGGTTCCGCTTCTGGTGTCCGGTGCCGGAGGGCTTTAAGCACTAGATTTATGGGATAGACTTGGCGGGCAATCCAAGTGTGGGGGTACTATTGAAGACTTACAAATCCGCGAGGAAGACGGTTCTCGAACCGCGGTACCCTCACGGCTCCTCCAGGAAGCGGCGCAGGATATCCATCGCCGTGCTCGTCGCCTGCGCCGTAGTCGCCGGGGCCGTGGCCCTCGACTACTGGAGCAACTCCGGCCGGGTCTACAACGGCGTCTCCGTGGCCGGAGCGGACGTCGGCGGCAAGACCACCGCGGAGGCCGAGGCGATCGTCGCGGAGCGGCTCTCCCGGAACCTCGGTGAGGTCCGCCTGAGCGGCCCGCAGGACGCCGCCATCGACGCGGAGCAGCTGGGCATCTCCTACGACGTCCCCGCGACCGTCGAGCAGGCCTACGAGGTCGGGCGCGGCGGCAACGTCTTCGAGCGCGTCACGAGCAGGCTCCAGGCCGCCTACGGCTCCGCCGAGATCCCCCCCGAGGTCGGGTACGAACCCGAGCGGGTCGACGCCTTCGCCGAGGCCGTGGCGCAGAGGATCGACAGGCAGCCCCGCGAGGCGTCGGTCGCCGTGGAGGGGACCGAGGTAGTGGTCGAGGAGTCCCGCGAGGGTTACGGTCTGGACGTACCCGCCACCGCCCGGAACGTCCGAGACGCCATAGAAGGGGCTTCGGGGGAGGCCGAGATGGTGGGCGAGAGCGTCGAGCCCGCAATACAAACGTCCGTCGCCGAGGCTGCGGCCGTCGAGGCCCGGGACTTGATGTCCGAGGAGGTCTCGCTCACCGCCGGGGAAGAAGGTTGGACCCTGGCGCCGGACGAGATCGGCGGGACGCTCGATTTCGTGCCCCGGGGCGAGGAGATCGAGGTCGCCCTGAACCCGGATCGCCTGCGCGCCGCCGTCGCCGAGCCTATCGAGGCGCTCACCGTCGAGCCGCGCGAGGCCGGCTACGAGCTGAACGGGGGTCAGGTCACCGTCACCGCCAGCCAGACCGGCAAGGCGGTCGACGAGCAGGCGTTCTTCGCGGACCTGGAAGCCGGGCTCTTCGAGGGGCGCCGCGAGTACGAGATCCCGGTCGTCACCGACGAGCCCGAGCTCACGACCGCCATGGCCGAGGAGCTGAGGCCGACGGATCTGCTCGGCAAGTACCGCACCGACTACGCGATAGTCGAGGACGACGGGGCGCGCAAGGAGAACCTGGAGATCGCCTCCGACGCCGTCGACGGCAAGTTCGTCGCACCCGGCGAGACCTTCTCCATGAACGAGAACGTCTCCGGACTCGACTACAACTCGACGAAGGTGATCGTAGACGGCAAGGAGACCAAGGCCGACGGCGGCGGGCTCTGCCAGGTCACCTCGACCCTGTATATGGCCGTCAACTACGCAGGGCTGGACGTCACCGAGCGCCACCCGCACTTCTCCCAGCTGCCGTACATCCGTCCCGGCCTCGACGCCACCGTGTGGTTCGGCGACGAGAACGGCGCCGGTGCCCTCGACATGAAGTTCGAGAACACCTCCGACGGGTACGTCCTCATCCGAGAGTACGTCTCCGACGACGGCCACATCTACGCCGAGGTCTACGGCAAGCCGAGCAACACCAAGGTCGAGATGAACTCGGAGCCCAAGTACATGGGCCAGGACTACTCCAAGTGGACCACGACCCAGAAGGTGACGAAGGACGGAGAGGTGATCTACGACGGCCTCCTCCACAAGGATACCTACGAGCCCCTGATAGACGAGAAGGGCAAGACCATCCCGCCGCCCGAGGTCTTCGTCCCGCCCGTCAGGCAGTAGTTGAGAAAGGCGGGTAGTAGCGACGCCGGGCCAGGTTTCCCGCGTCGCTCCCCGTTCTCACCCCTGTAGCCGCATCGCAAAAACGAGAAGAGGGGCGCTACCACTAGGTAGCGCCCCTCTTCGTCTTTGGAGTTTGGGGGGTAGGGCTAGATCAGGGCTTCCTGGCCCTTGAGGACGTCCTCGGGCTTGCCGACGGGGCGGAGGAGGCGCGGCTCGCCCTGCCAGATCAGGATCTCGGCCGGGTTCGGGTGGCTCAAAAAGCCGAGGTTGCTCGCGCTGAAGCCGTAGGCCCCGCTGTAGAAGACGCCGACGAGGTCGCCGGGCTCGGGGTCTGCGAGCGGGATGGCCGTCCCGAACATGTCCAGCGGCGTGCAGCACGGGCCCGCGAGCGCTACGGGCTCGTCGCCCTCCCCCGGGGAGCGGGAGAGGTTCAGGATCGGGTAGGCCTTCCTGAAGACCTGGCCCATGTTCCCGGTCGCGGTGAGGTGGTGGTTCATCCCGCCGTCGGTGGTCACGAAGGTCTTGCCCTTCATGTCCTTGACGTCCACTACCTTCGTCACGTAGAGCCCCGCGTCCGCGACGAGGTAGCGGCCGAGCTCGAAGACGAAGCGGCAGCCCTCGAGGCGCGGGTCGGTCCGGTACTGGGCGAGGAGTTCCTGGAACCCGGCGCCGAAGCGCTCCAGGTCGAACTCCTCCAGCTTCTCGAAGTACGGGACGCCGAAGCCGCCGCCGAAGTCGACCATCTGGAGCGGCCCTCCCGCGAGGTCGGCGGTCTTCAGGGCGAGCTCCAGGATGTTGCGGCAGTGCTCGATCAGCGGCTCGACCTCGAAGACCTGGGTCGCCGTGTAGACGTGGATGCCCCGGAGCGTCATGTGCTCTGGGTGGGCGAGGGTGCGGCGGACCGCCTCCTCGAGGTCGGCCTCGTCCAGGCCGAACTGCCCGACCGTGCCGCCCATGCGCATCCCGCTCCCCATAAGCTGCTGGGCCGGGTTTATGCGCAGGCCGACGCCGATGTTCTTGCCCTGCCTCTCGGCGACGGCGGCGAGGCGGTTGATCTCGTTGACCGACTCCACGTTGACCGCGAAGATGTCGGCCTCGACGGCCATGTCGAGCTCCTCGTCGGTCTTCGCGGGCCCGGCGAAGACTATGTCCTCGGGCGCGAACCCGGCCGCGCGCGCGACCACGAGCTCGCCGGAAGATGCGACCTCGGCCCCCGTGAGGTGCTCCCGGGCGATAACCTGGGTCACCGCGAGGTTCGGGTTCGCCTTGACGGAGTAGGTGACCTCCACGTCGCCCCCGAGCGCCTCGCGCACGCGCCGGACGCGGTCCACGATCATCTCTCCGTGGTAGAGGTAGAACGGCGAGCCGTGCTCGGCGGCGATGTCCGAGACCTTCGTGCCGCCGGGGGCGAGCACGCCGTCTCTCCAGCCGCCGAAACGCTCCGCCAGGTCGTGGGCCTTATCTATCTGCGTACGCATTGCTTATCCCCTTGCGGTCGATCTTGCCGGAGGGCGTCTTCGGGAGCTCGTCCTGGATCAGGATCTCCTTCGGCACCATGTACGCCGGCGCGTTGTTGACGGCGTAACGCCGGATCTCCTGTACGGGGTCGTCCCCGTCCTCCTCGCCCTTGAGCGAGACCACCGCGATGACGTCGTGCCCGACGTCGGGGTTCGAGACCCCGAAGGCGCAGGCCTCGTGTACGCGGCCCGAGCTTATGAGGAGGTTCTCTATCTCCTCGGGACTCATCCGGTAGCCCTGGGACTTTATCATCGCGTCCTCGCGGCCGACGAAGTACAGGAAACCTTCCTCGTCGCGCCTCACCTGGTCCCCGGAGTACACGACCCTCTCGACATCCAGAAGCTCAGAAGGGGCGAGCGGGTTCGGACGATATGCCTTGGCCGTCGCCTCCTCTTTGCCCCAGTAGCCCATCGCGACCGTCGGACCGCGATGCACGAGCTCCCCGACCTCGCCGGGGGCGCACTCCCGACCTTCCTTGTTTATGACCATGATCTCGGTGTCCGGGATTGCCTTGCCGATGCACTCGGTGCCGCGCCCGATCTCCTCGGGCGGCAGGTACGTCGAGCGGAACGCCTCGGTGAGGCCGTACATCAGGTAGATCTTGGTCCCGTTCGGCTCCAGGAGGCGCCTCATCTCGTCGAGGTTGGACTGCGGGATGCGCCCGCCGGTGTTCGAGATGTAGCGCAGGTGCTCCAGCGGCTGCTCCTGGAGGGACTTCGAGCCGCGGAGGAGGAGCGCCCACAGCGGCGGTACGCCGGTGACGCCCGTGATCTCGTGGCGCCTCAAGCCCTTCAACAGGTCGCCCGGCAGCCTCGAACGGAGGAGCGCGAGCGTCGCGCCCACCCTCAGCGACGTCGTGAACTGGTTGAGACCGGCGTCGAAGTTCAGCGGGAGGGCGGAGAGGATCCGGTCGTCAGGGGTGTTCTCGAGGTACGTCGAGACGATCTGGGCGCCCGCGACGAAGTTGCGGTGGCTCGTGGAGACGCCCTTGGGCATCCCGGTAGAGCCGGAGGTGTAAAGGATCGTCGCGAGGTCTACCTCGGAGACGCCCGTCTCCTCGGGAGTGCCACTCCCCGAGAGCACCTCGGAGAGGTCCGTGGCCTCCCCGTAGATGCCGGTCGTCTCCGGCTTCTCGCCCTTGTAGAAAGCCCGCTCTACGGTCTTGGGTTCGAGCTCGCCGAGCTTGGGGGAGTCCCCGATCATGACGCGGACGTCGCAGTCCCCGGCGATGTAGCCGACCTGCTGGGCCCGTAGGAGCGGGTTGATGTTGACGAAGGCAGCGCCCGCGCGCGAGGCGGCGAGCATCGCGACGATGGCCTCCCAGGATTTCTCCATCAGGATGCCGACCCGGTCGCCCTTCTTTACGCCTGCGTCCTGCAAGGCGGCCCCCAGGGCGCCGCTCTGCCGGTGCAGATCCTCGTATGTGTGCTCGCTCGTGCCGTCGACGATCGCGACCTTGGAAGCGTCGCGTTCGACGGAGTTGAAGAGCAGGTCGTGGAACGTGAACTCTGGACGCATATTGTTAGGCGGACTTGCCCGTAACGAGGTCGGCGATCGTCCGGACGGAGGCGAAGTTCTCCTCGTCCAGCTCCTCGTCCTCGACCGTGACCCCGAAGCGGTCCTCCAGGAACATCACGAGCTCTACGGTTTGTAGCGACGTCAGGACGCCGTTCTCTATAAGCTGCTCGTCGTCGGAGACCTCGCGGTTCCCGGTTACGTTCTCCTGGAGCCACTCGCGGATAGCGGCGGCGGCGTTCTCGGTGCTTACTGACATGGTGTTGCCTCCTTGTTCAATCTTATAGGCGGCGCGGAAAGCCTCCGCGCTAGCCTCACTACCTTACCCAGAAAGTGGCCTCGCCGTCTCCGACGCCGTAGGACCAGTTGCCGATGTCGCGCGCGGTCTCGTGGAGCCCCTTATCCGCGAGCTTCACGAGCAGGGTGTTGCTCCGGTCGTTGCGCGGGAAGAAGCCCAGGCGCCACAGGTCCGCCTTGCGCGGGGAGGTTGGCGAGTCGGAGAAGCGGTACCTGATGATGTGTGTCCCCTGCTTCCTGAACTCCCGGACGGTCTCCCGGAGGAGCGCCCGCGCCGCGTCGTGGCGGCCCGGCCTCGCCGTGAGGTCGAGAATGTACCCGTCCTCGCCCTCCCTGGTGACCCGCAGCACGGCGTAGCCGAGCAGCCTCTCGCCCTCCCTCGCCACCAGGACGGTTGCCGGGTACTGGGGCGAGCTCGGGCCGTAGCGCCAGTTCAGGAACGCCGCGTCCTTCTCCGGGATGCAAGGCACGATCGCGGCGACGTCCTCGAAGAGCTCGTCGAACGAGGGGTCGAAGGCGCCGCCCAGGCGCGAAACCTTGACGCGGTCTCCCATCCCGCTCCAGAGTGCCTCGTCCACCACCGCCAGCCCCCGGTTCAGGAGGCCCTTGACGGGGGCTGGAATGGGCGCGCGCGGGCGCACGGGCGGCGGGCCCGGATCCTCCTCAACTACCGCGGCCCCGGGCTCCTCGAAACCCCTGTAGGCCCCACGAGCCCCCGCGCCGTTGCGGGAGAAGAGCCGGCGGGCGTCGTCCAGGTTCGGCGAGGGGAGACGCGAGACGTCGAGGAGCTTGGCCGCGTACTGCATCTTCCCGGCCTCCACCGCCCCGAGGCGGGTCTCCACGGCTATAACGGTCGGCACCATGTCGCAGGCCACGCAGTTCTCGACGGTGCGGAAGAACTTGCGCATGATCGAGAGGGCCTGAAAACCGTACTGGGGCATGACCTGATAGTCCGCCGGCGTGTGGGCGAGGACCCGCCGGCCGTCGATCCTGTAGTACTGCGGCGTCGCGGCGAGGTGGCCCACGATCTCGTCCCCCGCAGCCACGACCCAGCGGTGCAACTGGTCCCCCGCCGGGTGCGTCCCGAGCCAGTTCCACACGGACTCGTGCCAGTCCGTGTAGTGGGCCTCGGGGTAGTGGGGATATATTAGGGTGCGCAGCTTGTTGACCCCGGCGAGGTCGGTCTCTTCCATGGGTCTGACGACGGCCTTCACGGCTGGAGAACTGCCTTGTTCGGGGCCCCGAAGCCCGTCAAGCTGGCTCGTTCCACCGGCCATTTCCCTGCTTGTTCTCCGGTTGAAACGCGCAATCTTCTGCCCTCCGTGTGACACGCCTTGTGCGATCCGTTCGCGATCAGGTCCAAAACAAAGAGTGTAAAGGAGCGATGGAGCAAAGTCCAAGACGGAATCGGGGCACGATTTAGCCCCTCGACCCGCCCGAGGGCTTGAAGGTTCGGTCTTCCGAATACATAATCATCCCCGGCTGCCCGCGCGCTTTTCGGGGTGGGCAACGCCGGCTGATACCGCGGGAGGGGCGGACTTTTGAAAGAACTGAACAAAACGGTGGGGCCTCTGGGGTCCCGCAAACATCGACGCAACGAGCCCAGGGCCGACAAGAACCAGCGGGCCGTCTGGAGGCGTCGACGCCTGGCCGCGATCGCGGTCGCCGCTGGCGCCCTCTTCGTGGGGGGCTTCGCCTTCGACTACTCGGTGCTCCACGGCGATACGATCCGCCGCGGCGTCCATTCTGGCGAGGTCGACCTCGGCGGCATGACGAAGGGCGAGGCCGCAGACGCCCTGACGGGCCACGTCTCCGGGAAGCTTCGTGAGATCAACGTTGGGGACGCCACCTTCACCGGCGAGGAGCTCGGGGTGAAGGTCGACGCCGACTCGGCGGTCGAGGAGGCCTACTCCGTCGGCCGGCGGGGCGGCATCTTCCAGCGCGTCTCGGACTTCGTGGGCTCTTACCTCGGCAGCGGCGTCGGGGTGACGGCCGCGGCGGCGTACGACGAGGCCGCCGCCCGTACCGCCATCGAGGGCCTTGCGAGCGAGCGGAACACGGAGCCCAAGGACGCCGCCCCGGTCGTGACCGAGAACGGCGAGGTCGAGGTCGAGGAGGCCGTGGAGGGCCGCGTCGTGAACGTAGACGCCACGTTGGATAACCTCGGCACTTCCCTGGGGGGATTGAGCGGCGAGGTCGCGCTCGCGGAGGAGCGCAAGGAACCTGCGGTATCCACGGAAGAGGCCCGGGAGAGCGCGCCGACGGTGCTTCTCGGCGAGTACAAGACGGACTACGCCTGGGACCCGGACGAGGGACGACAGGCGAACCTCAGGATGGCGTCGGAGGCCGTGGACAACACCATGCTCGCGCCAGGGGAGGAGTTCTCCTTCACCGAGCAGGCCGGGAGCCTGGACTACGAGGAGGCTAAGGTCTTCTCCGACGGCGGGGTCTCGAGCGAGGAAGGCGGCGGGCTCTGCCAGGTCTCCTCGACCCTGTTCATGGCGGCCAACTACGCGGGGCTCGAGATCACCGAGCGCCACCAGCACTACGCCGAGCTGCCGTACATCACCCCCGGCTTCGACGCGACCGTCTGGTTCGGGGACTGGCAGCCCCTGGACATGAAGTTCAAGAACACGACGGGCGGCAACGTCCTCGTGCGCGAGTTCGTCGACGAGGACGGCTTCCTCGTCGCCCAGATTCTCGGCCAGGAGTCGACCGGCCGAAAGGTCGTCATGAGCGCCGAGAAGGTCAAGCAGAGCCCGACCGAGGGGATCGAGTGGGTCACCTACAAGAAGGTGACCGACGGGAACGGACAGGTCATCTCCGACGGCGTGATCGGCGAGAGCGTCTACAGCTTCAACCCGCCCGTCCCGGAGGAGATGAAGCACGAGACGGCCGAGCCCCGCACCTCCGGCTGGCTCGACCCGTCGAACACCACCGGCTGGGCTGAATAGCACTAGATCCGAGGGGGAGGGGGAGGTATTTCCTCTCCCCCTCGTTGGATGGGGGGAACGTTGAGGAGATCCCGGCAGTTCAGCATGAAGCGCCGCCGTAGCCCGTGGAGCCGCTATGGGGTGCCCGTCGCGATTCTGGCCGCCACCGCGTGCGCCGCCTTCGTCCTCCTGTACTCCCCTGGTAGCGTCCCGCGAATAGGGGACTACCTCTCGGGCCCGCGCCCCGACGGGGAGCCTTCTCAGGTAGCGGTAGCGGGCCCCGGTGAGAAGGAGGTCGCTTCCGCCTCCCCCGAGCAGCCTCCAGAGAAAGTACAGCCCGTCAGGGTGCCGGTCTCCGAGCTGAAGGAGTCCTCGCCCGAGGCCGCCGCCTACCGGGTGGTGGCATCGGAGATCCCGGGCATGAAGCCGGAGAACATCGAGGGCGTCTACAAGAGCGGACAGGATCCGTCCTGGGCGTCGGTGCGCGTGGATTGTCCGGGCGAGGAGGGGGCGTACATTCTCTTCACGAAGCGGGGCGACGACGGGAAGTGGACGGTCGAGAGGTCCATCCGGGCCGACGAGCCCGAGTACCCGGAGAACGAGAACGTTCTGCTGGGCGGCGTCCCCGAGGATCTCGTGGCATCTGTTTATCCGGAGACCCTGGCTATCAGAGGGGGCGACGAGGCACTGCTCATCGAGCCCGTGAAGCCGGGCAAGCTCCCCGAGGTCGAACCGGCCTTCTTCTCGAAGCCCGAGCCCGTCAAGGAAGGCGTGGACGGGGACGAGGGCAAGAGGGTCGACGAGGGGTTGGAGCCCATCCGCCGGGCGGTCGAGGGGTACGAGAAGGACCACGCCGGGATCGCCGGCGCCTACGTCTTGGACCCGGAGGGGGGCCTGGGGTACGGCGTGCGCGCCGACGAGCCCTTCTTCGGGGCCTCCGTGATGAAGATCCCGGTCATGGTCGCCGTCTACCGCAAGATCGACGAGGGCGAGCTGGCCCTCAGCGACTCGTTCGAGACCGAGGAGGCCGACTGGGCCGCGGGCGCGGGCTGGCTCCAGTGGGAGGAGGCCGGGATCGGACACACCGTCGAGGACTACCTGTACATGATGATGACCCAGAGCGACAACGTGGCGACGAACGCCCTCATCCGCAAGGTCGGCGGGCGCGAGCACGTCAACGAGGTGGCGAAGGACCTCGGGGCCCGCAACACCGTGCTGCGCCAGCCCGTAACGAGCGAGCGGGCGATCGTCACCGGCCTCGACAACCAGACCACCCCGCGGGACATGGCGACCATGCTCTCCAGGGTCGCGACGGGCGACGCGGCGAGCGAGATCAGCTGCGAGGACATGCTCTACCTCATGTACCAGAACGTCACGGACCGCTGGCTGGAGGCCGGTCTCCCCGACGACATCTACGCGGCCAACAAGACCGGCTGGCTCTACAAGGTCTACGACGACGCCGGCGTCGTCCAGGAGGGCGAACACCCCTACGTCGTCGCTATCTTCTCCAAGCACGGCCCCGACGACGTGGAGGCCGGAAAGACCCTGATAAAGGACGTCTCGGCCGCCGCCTGGAAGGCCCAGAGCCACAAGTAGGGGCTGGTTTCGTACTCGATTGGGTCGGCTTCCCAGAGGGTGACGAGCCGCCGCCAGCCGACATGCCGCGCGAAGAGCCGCTCGACCCGTATCGCTGCTTGAGGTGCTTCCCATCTGCTCCTGGTCTCGCGGGGCTTCTGGAGATTGGATCCGTGCGGTGCGAGCAGCAGTCGCTCTATCTACGGTTGCGACGCCGTGCGCTGCTCGTCCTGCTTACGCCACCCGTACCGGGTCATGCCCCGCGGCTTGTACACGTTCAGCACCAGGATCACGAGCAACACCACCGTGCCGCCAACGGAGTGGACCAGCGTGTTCCCTAGCGCGCGGAGATCTTCACTGGACGTTGCCGGATCTGCTGCTACGTCTGCGAGGTAGCTTATCGTCTGCGTCTCCACCAGCAAGATCACGGTGGCAAGCATGGTCAGCAGGAGTGAGATCAGGACCCAATAGTGCCGGAACAAGCCCCACTTGGTCCCCAGCGACATGACAAGCCCGGTTGACAGCGAGGCGAGGGCCAACGGAACTATGACATACCAGGCGATCAACTCCATCCCGATGTAAGCGGCGCGCAAAGCCTGAGCATCCTGGCCCATCGCGGCGGCAACGTCGAGAGCTATGTACCCTGCGACCGCGCCGATCCAGCCGACCGAGGACGTGATGTGCACGGCGAGCGCGAACTTGCGGAGGCGGGGCGCCATGATCATCCGCGGCCACCCTCCGGCGGTGAGTGGTCTTGCATGACACCGGAGGTCAGCCCCTGGCTTCCAGCGCTACCGGACGGTCCGTGGCGCCCAGGGCCGTGCTCGCCACCAACGATGAACATCCTGGCGACAAACAGCAGGACCAGGACGAGGACGACGATCCCGAACACTTTCACCCAGCGTGGCATGCCGGGATAGGGAGGCGGGTCAGCCATGTGGGTCTCCTCTCCTCGGGCATGGTTGCCGGGGCTTTCCTAAACGACGGCAACAATCTATTTATACAACATGTCCATGTCAAGACAGTGTGTATCGATATCGCCGTCACGTATACTGGGGTCGTGCCGAAGCTGTGGAGCGAGACGATTGAGGCTCACCGCCGCGCGGTGCGCGACGCGATCCTGGAGACCACCTGGGAGCTGGTGGCCGAGAACGGGTTGCGGTCGGTGACGATGTCGCGGATCGCCGAGAAGACCGGCATCGGGCGCGCGACGCTGTACAAGTACTTCCCGGACGTCGAAGCGATCCTGCTCGCCTGGCACCAGCGTCACGTCACCGGCCACCTCGCACATCTCGCCGAGCTGCGCGACCGGGACGGCGACGCGGTCGAACGGCTCGAAACGGTGCTCAAGGCCTACGCGCTCATTCAGCACAAGCGCCACGCCACCGAACTCGCGGCACTCCTGCATCGAGACGAGCACGCCGTCCAGGCGCAGCAGCACCTCACGGGCATCGTCCGAGACTTGCTGACCGAGGCCGTAAGAACCGGCGAGGTCCGGGACGATGTCGCGCCTGACGAGCTAGCGAGCTACTGCCTCCACGCCCTCGCAGCAGCTAGCAGTCTGCCGTCCGAGGCCGCGGTCGGCCGGCTCGTTACGGTCACTCTGGCCGGGTTGCGCCCCCCACGCTAACTCGTTCCGATGCCTCTGAAGCCGTTAGCCCTCCCGAACACGTCTCTGCGAGACTTCCAGTCGGACGCATTACTTCTCAGGCTCGAGGAGGCGCTTGACCGTCGGAGGCCCTAGCCGCTGTCGAGGTTACGCGCCGGTGCCCTGGTTTCTCCGGTTTGAGTTCGGCTAACGAATGTTCAGTGCGCTAGTTCCTCTTGCGGGCGAAGCGGCGCTTGAAGAGCGCCACGGCCGGTCCGAGCTCCTCCGATCTCAGGGCGTAGGCGACGGCGAGGTACGCGGCGAGAGATGCGGTCCCGACGACGGCGATGATGGCGAGGCGGTCGAGGGACCCGGAGCCGGTGCCCAGGAGGGCCGTCCCGCCACGGGCGACGGCGTACATGGCCGCGCCTGCGACGAGCATCCTGGCGAGGGAGATGAGGAGGCGGCGTCCCTCGACGCCCTTGATCTCCCGCCGCGTCGCCGCGAGGGCGGCGAGGGCCAGGACGGCGTAGGCCGCCGAGAGCGCGAGCACGATGCCCTCCGCCCCGTAGAGGCGCGCGAGGCCGTAGGCCAGGGCGGCGTAGAGCAAGAAGATGCCGACGTTCAGGGCGGCGGGGGTGGCGGTGTTCTGGCGGGAGTAGAAGGCGCGCACGAGGTAGAAGTACGCCGAGTAGCCGAGCAGGCCCGTCGCGTAGACCGCGAGCAGCGCGGCGACGACCGCGGTGTCCTGCGGCCCGAACTCCCCGCGCTCGTAGAGCAGGCCGACCACGGGTCCGGCCAGCGTCGCCATGCCGATAGCGGACGGGACGACGACGAAGCTCAGCATCCTCAGGCCGGAGGAGAACGTCTCGCGGTAGCCCTCGTGATCTTCCCGGGAGTGCTTCTCGGAGAGCTCGGGCATCATCGCCGTCGCTATCGCGACCACGAAGATCCCGTACGGGAGCGAGAAGATCGTGAAAGCGTAGCCGAGCTCGGCGACCGCCCCGTAGCCCGAGGCCAGGTAGGCGCCGAAGAGCTGAAACCCGACGGAGGCCGCCACCAGGATCACCATCGGTCCGGCGAGCTTCGCCGTCGGCAGGAGCGCGGGATGACGGAGCC
Source organism: uncultured Rubrobacteraceae bacterium (assembly GCA_902806105.1). The sequence goes on along the minus strand of CADCVI010000079.1, from coordinate 3,280 downwards.
GGGGCCTGGGCCTGTACCCAAGGGCGAACATCGTCGGGACGAGCGCCAGGGCCATGATCGCGACCCCGAACGAGACGCCCCCGGCGAGGAGGTACAGCGCCGCCGTCGGGTTGGCCTCGCGGACCAGCCAGAAACCGCCGAAGGATCCAATGATGATGAGGTTGTTCAGGACGGGCGTGAAGGTGGGCAGGAAGAAATGGCGGTGGGCCTGCAAGACGCCGGTGGCTATGGTCGTGACGCCGTAGAACAGCATCTGCAGGGCGAAGATCCTGAAAAAGAACACGGCGAGCTCCGAGGTCTCCCGCGCCTGCTCCGGCGAGACCTCGCGCGCCGCCTCCCAGTCCGAGGTCAGGCTCACGAGCGGCTCTGCGAACACGATCCCGAGGAGCGTCGCCAGGGCCATCAGGGGCAGGATGAAGGTGAACAGCGCGTCCGTGAGGCGCCTGGCGTCGTCCTCGCCGTGCCTGGTGATGCGGTCGACCAGGACAGGGATGAAGATCGAGTACAAGATGCCGCCCAGGAACAGCTCGTAGATGAGCGTCGGCAGCAGCACGGCGTAGGCGTATGCATCGGCCACGATCGCCGTCCCGAGCACCGCCGCCTGGACCATCGTCCGTGCGTACCCCGTCACCCGCGAGAGGACGGTCGCCGCCGAGATCGAGAGCACGGCCCTCAGGATGCCTGTCATGGGACGATGGTACTAGAGGCTATACAGAACTAAAAGCTCGCTAAAAAGTATGAATGCCGCGAGGATCTCAGGGGTTTCGTCGGGGTACGCGCGCCCCGGGGGCCGCCCATCCGGTCGGATGCACGAGGTAGGCGATGCCGCCGGAAGAGCCGTCGTTGCGCAGCCAGGCGCGCGAGAACTCGCCGCGCCGGTAGACCCTCGGGACACCCCAATCGTCGCGTGCCGCCGGGTCGTTGACCACCACGCCGCCGGAGGGGGTGAAGCCCCGGATCACGAGGAGGTGCCCGTCGCTCCGTGCGAGCGGTGCCCCCGGGAGACCCTGCCCGGGCTTCCCGTCGTCCCACGCCACGCTCGCGACCAGCGGCACCCCTTCGGACAACCAGCCCTCGGCCTCGTCGAGCGAGCGGAGGCGACCCACGCGGGCTTCGAGGCCAAGGTCGGCGGCGTGGGCCGTGTTGAAGGGCCAGTTGCCCCACCCCTCGTAGGAGTGATCGTAGACCCCCTCGGCCACGGCAGGGACGGGCTGGTCGAGGCCGGGATCCCCGGTCTCCCTCGCCCAGTACGCCATGACCATCGAGAGGGAGGCCGGGCTGCACCAGGCCTCCCCACCGTCCGGGAAGACCATCTGGGAGCGGGCGGGGACGGGCAGGCTCACGCCGCGCGCCGACCCGTTGGGCTCGTGGTCCTCCGGGCTTTCCCCGTGGCGGGAGGAGTCGGAGACGAGGACCGAGACCTCTCTGACGACCGGCGAGAGGGCCGGGTCAACGGAGACGAGGTCGGCCTCGTAGCGGTAGGCGTCGGCACGGACCCCCGGTCTCGCGTGGCGCACGGTGTCCGTATCTACGGTCCAGGCGTGCGCCGCGCCCGCGTCTTGCGCCCTCGCGCTGCGCCTCCGTATATCCGTGGCGCCGCTCGCCCACGCGCCGAGGTCGAGCGGCGGGCTCCAGCGGCCTCCGGAACGTACGGTGAACCTCAGCCGGATCCAGGTTCCGGGCGGCGTCGCCGCGCTCCAGGAGGGGACCAGGGTATCGAAGGGGAACGAAGTGTCGTGGACCGGAGACTCGAAGGAGACGACGCGGGGGACGTTACCCGACGCGCCCGAAACCTCCCTCGGCACGTGGCCCGCCGGGCCGGCGTGGGTCCGAAGCTCGATATATGTCCCTGCCTTCGTTCCGGGCTCCCCTCCGGTCAGGGGGTGTTCCGGGGGAACTTCTCCCCGTAGAGGGCCATGGCGCGCTTCACGGACTTTACGGCCTCGTCGGGGCCGGAGATCTCCCCGACCTCGACCTCCTTGCCCTCCAGGCTCTTGTAGTCTGCGAAGAAGCGGCTCATCTCGCGGAGGCGGTGTTTCACGAGCTGCTGTACGTCTTCGTAGTCTCCGTACTGCGGATCGTCGGCGTGGATGCAGATGACGTTCTCGTCCTCCTCGCCCTCGTCGGTCATCGGGAGGAGGCCGATGGGGCGGACCTTCAGGACGCTCAGGGGCTGGACGGGCTCCTGCATCAGGACCAGGACGTCCAGCGGGTCGCCGTCGTCGGCCAGGGTGCGGGGGATGAAGCCGTAGTTCTCCGGATAGACGACGGAGGAGTAGAGGATGCGGTCCACGAGCAGGAGGCCCGTCTCCTTGTCGATCTCGTACTTCACCTTGGAGCCCTTGGAGATCTCGACGACCACGTTGAACTCGTCGGGGGCATCAGGCCCCACGGGGATGTCGTGCCAGGGATGGGCCATCTGCTGCTCCGTTCTCTCGCTCGTACGGCTGGATCAGACCGCCCCCAATTCAACCAGATCCCCACCGGCCACGACGAAAACCTGGGAGCCGCCCCACCTCCCCGTCCAGAACCGGCAAGGCTTCTGGATGTTCGCCGTGTACCCCTACCGGAGAGCCTGAACGGGACGGGGGCCGTGCCGTGAAGCCCACGCTTGACGGGGGAGATTTCGGGACAAATCGCTGCATTCGGAAAAAACTTTGTTACAGTATGCGCCGTATGGAAGCTGGTGGCCGGGACCGTTACATGGTGGCCGCTCTCCCGAAATATCAGAGAAGCTGAGGGGTGACGGACGTGGTTGTAAGGAAGATGATACTGGTGCTCGCTACGGTAGCGCTGCTGGCTTTCGTGGCGTCGTGCGGCGGCGGGGGAGGCGCCCCCGACTCGGCCAACGCCCCCGAAGCACCCCCCGAGCCCGAGCCCAGCGCCGAAGCCCCCAAAGAGGAGCCCGCACAGCCGGCCGTCGACGCCCCTGAGGACGAGACCCTGCGCCTTACCGTCCCCAAGATGGCACGCCTACAGGGCGACGAGATCCCCACCACCAAGGGCGACGACGAGGCGGCGCTGAAGGAGCACGCGGCGATACACCTGGAGGGGACGGGCTTCCCGTGGGAGGAGGAGGCGAACGTGTACGTGGCGGGTCATCGCCTCGGCTACCCGAACACCGACTCGTTCCTGGCGTTCTGGGACCTGGACGCGCTGGAGGACGGGGACGAGATCACGGTTACGGACGCGAACGGCAAGGAGTACGTGTACGAGGTGTTCGAGGAGTTCGACGTGGCGCCCACCGACCTGTACGTGCTGGACCCGGTTCCGGGGAAGA
>CADCVI010000078.1:455-12162 GCA_902806105.1 uncultured Rubrobacteraceae bacterium | reverse complement strand
TCCAGCACCGGGCAGCGACGATCTCGAACTTAGAAGCGGACTTCATCGGGCCTCACCTTTCCTTTCTCCAGCGCCGCGAATCCTTCCCCGAAAGCGAAGGGCGCGGCTGCAAAAGCGTACAAAAATTTCATGGCGTGCGTGATGACGGCGGCGGCGAACGCGAGCTCGGCTGAGGCGCCGAACGCTAGCAGGATGGCGACCATCCCGGCCTCGTACGTCCCCAGGGCCCCGGGCGTGAGCGGCACGGCCGCGACGAGCACCGCGAAGCAGGTAGCGGCTACGACCTCCGCCGGGGAGAGCCCCAGCCCGAGACCCCGCCCCACGACGTAAAGGATGCCCGCCTCGAGCACCCACGCCGGCGCCGCGAACGCGAACGCCCGTAGCAGGGCTCCACGGCTGGTCTCCCCGAGCGCCTCGCGCGCGCTGCTCAAGACCTTCTCGACGGCGCCAAACCGGGCGCCAAGGGAGGCGGGCAGCCGCAGGCGGGCGAGCAGGAACAGGCCACCCACCGCCCCGGCGACGGCCAGGGCGGGGAGAAGCAGCCTCCCCCACCCCCCGGCCCCGGCGAGAGCCAACGCCGCCGCGAGCACCGCGAGCAGGCCCACGAGGTCCACGATCCTGCTCAGCACGACGCTCGCGACGGCGCGCCCGGCGGGCACCCGGCGCGAGAGGGCGTACATGCGGGCGAGGTCGCCCGCCTTGGCCGGGGCGGCATGGTTGAGGAACAGGGCGCCCATAAGGAGGTTGAAGAGCTTTGGGAGCGGGATCGGGGCGCCGATCAGCGGGCGCCACGATGCAGCCCTTAGCGCGAACGCCGCCGTGTAGGCCACGGCGGCGAGCGCCACCTCGAAGGGATGATCGACCGCGTACGCCCAGGCCCCCCGGAGGTCCACCCCCGCCAGAACGAAGGCGAGCACGAGCAGCAGGCCGAGCCCGCCGAAGACCAGCGCGAGCCGCCGCTTCATCCCGCCTCCAGCTCGAAGATCTTGAACCCCTGCTGCTCCACGTAAGCTTCCCGCGGCACCTCCTTGAACCCATCCTCGAGCCGGAGGAAGCTCACCTTCTCCTCGCCGACCTTGCGAAGCTTCAGGCCCGGGAAGACGGGCTTGGGCCACTCCTCCACGGTCACGAAGGCGGCGTCCTCCAGCAGCCCGGCCTCGCGCAGCTTCGGCAGCTCCTTCTGGAGCTGATCCCTGTGATAAACCAGAACCGGTCGCCCGTAGAGGTAGTCCAGGGTAGCAGCGTAATCCTCGGCGGGAGTCTCGACGTAGATCACCCGGGATGGAGGCACTGCATCCTCCAGGCTCTCGATCCCCTCCGCGGCCCCCGCAAGCTCTCGCACGCCGTAGACGGGCCAGGCCACGTACGCGGACCAGCCTAGCGCGACGGCCGCGAGCACAGCCGCGAGCGCGGCCCCGGCCCGCGCGTCCCACGCCCTCCCGAGCGCCCGTCCCGCCTCCACCGCCGCGTAACCCGCGAGCAGGCTCACCCCGGGGAAGACGGCCGGCACGAACCGGCGGGTCGCCCAGGGCAGATCCGGCGCCACGTTCGGCGCGGCGACGTACAGAACCCCGAACGCCAGGACCGCCCCCAGAAAAAGAGCCCGTGCCCGGTCGAGCCGGTACGACGCGAGCAGGAACCCCGCCATCCCAAGGAGCGCCACGGCGGGGGTAAGAAACCACACCATCCTCACCACGACCTGCCGGTCGTAGGCGTGAAACTCGGCCATGGGATCCTCGCGACCGCCCCAGTACTCGGGCAGCCCCGCCCAGGGCTCCGGCATCACGAAGTAGGCCCACAAGGCGGCCCCGGACACGACCGCGGCCGCGATAAGGGCTGCGCTTCGCCCGCGAGCCTCCAGCAGACCCTCGATGCCGGCCCTCCCCCACCTGCGCGCAAACCAGATGAGAAACGCCAGGAGCAGCGAGGCACCCAGAGCATAAACGGAGAGGCGCAGGCTCCCGGCCGGGACGTGAAGATCCTCGATGATGTTCAGGTAGCGACCTCCGACGGTCCACAGGTAGAGAAGGGCCCCTCCGCCCAGGATCAGCGGCGGGACGCACACGAACGCCCAGCGCGACAGCGAGCGTCCGAGGAGGAGATCGTACGCGACGAGAGCCGGGATCGCGAGCGCGGCCAGAAAAGCGTCAACCCGCACCAGCATCGCCCCGCCGAAGAGCAGGCCAGCCATCAGCCCCGTCGTCGCGTCGCCGCCTCGCACGAACCGGGCCGCGAGCCACAGACCCGCCAGGATAAAGAACTGCGTCAGAACCTCGCTCGAGGGATAGCGGGACCACCAGACCTGGGTGTAGCTCGTCGCCAGAAGGGCAGCCCCGACGAGCCCCGCCCACCGGCCGAACAGCTCCGAGCCGAGCAAGAACGCCATGCCCACCGCCAGCGCCCCGAAGACGGGCACCACGTACAAACCGGCCCACGAGCCCCCCACCATGTTGCCGAGGCCCAGGAGGGCGAAAGGTCCTGGGAAAAACTGGGGTACCAGAAGGTCGTCCCCCTGGATAAAGAAGCCGGAGTGCTTCGCCCCGTCGGCAAACTCGTGGAAGGCGGATACGGCGCCGACCAGGGGGTCGCGCGTGAGGAGTTCCCCTGTACGAGCGAGCTTCGCGGCGACCACCGCGTAGACCCCGGGATCCCGGTCCTTCAACACGTACTCCGCAGGGTTGCCATAGAGCGAGAAGCTCGCGACCACGAGCGCGTAGAGGGCGAGATCCCACCGCTCGAAGGGCCGACGGACGGGTTGACTCCCCCTCCGCGCCAGCGCCCAGGCAACGACGGTGGCCGCCGCGAAACACGCCAGCAGCACGGGCGCCCTGAACCACCCCATCAGGGCCAGAAGTACCAGGATGGGGGTCGCGACGGCGATGGCGCACGAGATGCGCAGCAGCGTCGACTCCGTCCAGCCGTCGCCCTTTCGAGCGAGGGAGCCGCCCAGGAAGTGGCCCGGCAGGTAGAGCACGACAGGCACGAGGATAATGAGGGCGGCTTCGATCACCCCGGGGTTCAGACCGCGGCCAGGGCGCGCCGCTCGGCGAGCGCCCAGCGCACCTGCTGCTCCACGCCCTCCTCGAGCGAGACGCGGGGCTCGTAGCCGAGCTCCCGCCTCGAACGCCCAAGGTCGGCCCACGTGGAACGTACGTCCCCCGGGACGGGCGGACAATACCGCACCTCGGTCCTCTCCCCGAGAACCTCCCCGACCAGGCTCACCAGCCGGCCTACCGTCGTGCGCGTCCCCCCGCCGACGTTGTAGGCTCGCGTCGGCTCCTTCGGCTCCGTCTCCAGGGCGGCCACGGTCGCCTCGACCACGTCCGAAACGTAGGTCATCTCGCGAGCCTGAGAGCCATCACCGAAGACCTCGACGGGCTCCCCGGACGAGATCGCCGAGATGAACCGCGAGAGGGCCATCTCGGGTCGCTGGCGGGGACCGTACACGGTGAAGTAGCGCAGTACCGTCGACGTCACGCCCTTCTCTCTCGCGTACAGCCGAATCAGTTCCTCGGCGGCGGCCTTGCTCATCCCGTAGGGCGAGGCGGGCTTCAGCGCGCCATCCTCGGCCACCGGCCCCCCGTCGCTCGACCCGTAGATCGAGGAAGAAGACGCGTACACGAAGTGCTTCAAGCCCTCCCGCGAGGCCGCTTCCAACAACCGCTGAGTGGTCTGCACGTTGCGCTCCAGGTAGGTCGGGAACCTCTCCCCCCAGCTAGCTCTCACGCCCGGCTCCCCGGCCAGGTGCGCCACCCCGTCCACACCGCCGATCACATCGTCGAGGTCCAGCCTCAGGAGGTCGCCCTCGATCAGGGTGAACCGCTCGTGGGCGAGGGCACGGGACAGGTTCCTTCGCTTCACCTCCGGCGAGTAGTAGTCGGTGAAGCAGTCGAGGCCCGCAACCTCGTACCCAGCCCCCAGCAACCGATCCACGAGATGCGATCCTATAAACCCTGCCGCTCCTGTAACCAACACCTTGCTCACCAAGTTCTCCTATCCAATCGGTACCGAAGAAGGGCGGGACGCGAACGCCCCGCCCAAAAGAGGCCCGATAAGCCTACTCTAGGCCCTGCGCCGCAGTGCGACCAGGCCGACCAAAACCACGGAGGCCAGCGCCACGGAGACCAGCATCACCGGGGAAACGCCACCGGTCGTCGGGAGCGGCGCCGCTTCCTGCTCAACCGGAGCTGCCTCCTCCACGGGTGCCTCGTACTGGACCGGAGCAGCCTCCTCCACAGGTGCCGCAGGGGCCTCGTACTGGGCCGGAGCGACCGGAGCCGGAGCGGCCGGAGCCGGGGCTGAGACGGATCCCCCCCCGCTCGCGGAGCCGCCACCACCGCTAGCAGAGCCACCCCCGCTAGCAGATCCGCCCTGGGCGAAGGCCGGCACCGCGAAGGCCAACATGGCAGCCAGCACGATCGCGACAGCAAACGTCTTCCTCATCTTCCATCTCCTTTCTTGGGACCTCTCGGCCCCTACGCTTACGAGCGCGAGCAACATAGTTGAAAATGACAATCATTGTCAACACAGGTAGCGAGACGGGGGCCGTCGGGGTGACCTGGATCACTGATCTAGATCACTAGATATAACGGAAAGCGTAAGCAACGTGTGCATGCGGATGGGCTGCGCTTCTAGCGGCGTTCCGTTTCCAGGCGGTAGACCCTGTAGATCAGGTGCAGGGGTTCGACGCGGGTCGACAGCTTGGGTTCGTCCCCCTCGACGGGGTCCAGCCGGGGAAGTATGGCCTCCTCGCGGGCCACCTCATCGAACTCGAACCCCGAGATTAGAGGGCCTGGCATACCTTCGAGCGTGACGTACAGGGCGTCGTCCAGCAGACCAGCTTCCTCGAGCTCCTCCCTCTCGTTCCTGAATCGGTCGCGGCTGTAGGGCAGAACCGGGCGGCCGTACAGGTACTCGAAGGTGGAGGCGGAGCGGTCCGTTGCATCAGGGACCTCCACGAAGATCACGTCGGCATCGGGTATCTCGCTCTCGATCCTGTCGAACGCGGCCACGGCGCCTTCCAGCTCCCTGAAGGTCAGGATGGGGAGCGTGGCATGGATCGTCCAGGCGCAGGCGAGCGCTGCCAGGGCGCCGGTAAGGGCGAGGCCCGCGCGAGGGCTCCAGAGCCGCGACAGCCCCCGTCCTGCCTCGACGGCGGCGAACCCGGCGAGCAGGGCCACCCCGGGGAAGACCGCCGGGACGAACCGTCGTGTAGCCCACGGGAGGTCGGGAGCGACGTTCGGGACCGCGGTGTAGAGAACCCCGAAGGCCAGGATCGCCCCGAAGAGGAGCATTCGGGCGGCATCCGGGCGGCGTGCCGCGAGGACGAGCCCGAGGAGCGCGAGCAGCGCTACGGGCGGCGTGACAAACCACGTCAGGCGCACCAGGATCTGCTCGCGGTAAGCGTCGTAATCCCTGGAGTCGTTGGGGAGGCTCTCCCACGGGACCGGCAAGACGAAATAACCCCAGAGCGCGACCCCCACTATGGCAAGGGCGCAGGCCGCGGCCACGCTCCCGACCCGAAGTCGTAGCCACCACGCGACCCGCTCCCCGAGCCGGCGACGGAGGATCCAGAGTAAGAGGACGAAGATAACCACGGCGACGAGCGCGTAGGGGACGAGCTTCAGCGCCTCGTCGAGGTCGTGCCGGCCGTAGATCAGGTTGAGGTAGCGACCCGCGATCGTGTTGAGGTAGACGAGGCCGGCGAGGCCGGCGAGCAGGATCGGCACGGCGGGGTACAGCCAGCGCCGCACCGGTCTCCCCAGAAAAAGGTCGTAGCCGGCAAGCAGGGGCAGGACCGACGCGGCCAGAAAAGCGTCAACCCGCACCAGCATCGCCCCGCCGAAGAGCAGACCCGCCACAAAGCCGGTGCCGCCTCCCCCACCTCGCACGAACCGGGCGGCGAGCCACAGCCCCCCGAGAACGAAGAACTGGGTCACGATCTCGCTAGAAGGATGCCGGGACCACCAGACCTGGGTGTAGCTCGTCGCCAGAAGGGCAGCCCCGATCAGCCCCGCCCACCTGCCGAACAGCTCCGAGCCGAGCAAGAACGCCATGCCCACCGCCAGCGCCCCGAAGACGGGCACCACGTACAAACTGCCCCACAGCCCGCCGGCGAGGTTGCCGAGGCCCAGGAAGGCGAAGGGGCCAGGGAAGAATTGCGGCACCAGGAGGTCCTCGCCGTAAAGGTAAAGGCCGGGGTATTTTTCGCCCCTGGCGAAATCGTGGAAGCTCGCTACCGCGCCGACCAGCGGGTCCCGTACGAAGAATTCACCCGTGCGCGCGAGCCTGTCGGCGATCAGGGTGTAAACACCGGGATCGCGGCTGTTGATCACGTACTCCGCCGGACGCGCGGCGTAAAGCGCGAAGCTGCCGCCCACGAGCGCGAGGGTTGCGGCGTCCCACCCCGAGAACCTCGCACGGAAGCCCCCCCGGCGCCTCGCCCAACCCCAGGCCACGACCGCGCATGCCCCGAAGCTCACGACGATCACCGGCGTCCTGAACCACCCCGCGAGGGCTAGAAGGACCAGTAAGGGGGCGGCGACCGCCGCACTCGCCGCCAGACGGAGCATCACCGCCTCGCCCCAGCCGTCGCCCTTGCGCACGAGAGCCTCGCCAAGAAAGTGCCCCGGGAGGTACGAAAAGAACAGGAGAAGAAGGGCCTCTACCATACGCGAGACGCCCCGTACCCCTCCCGATTACGAGTCATAACCACGTCCTGCTCGGTATCCCTCGCCGCCGTGGTGATCCAGCTCACGCAGAACACAACCGGAGCTTGACTTGAGCCCGCAGCGTAAACTACCCTGTGAATGTCGTTATTGCAAACGATTGTCATTATAAATAATTGAGCCGGATGGAACGGGCCCCGGCGGCTCCTCCGGCGTTCGGCCATCGTGGCCGGGAACGATTCTAGAATAGGCGGAGCGTTTTGTCTCGACTCAGGGTATCTTCCATCTTCGTTCTCCTGGCTCTGTCCCTGACGCTCCTCGGCGCTTGTGGCCAGGAGCCCCCTAGTAGCGGTAACGGGGGAGCAGCAGGCGAGCCCGCAGCAGGCGAGCCCGCGGGGGGAGAGACAGCTGCGGGCGGAACTACCGGCGGCGAGACTACCGGCGGAGGGACCAGCGGGGGGACGACGGGCGAGACCACGGCCGCCGCGCCGTTCCGGGCCGAGGAGGGTGCGCTCGTCATCTACTCCGGGCGCGAGGAGGGCCTCGTCGGGCCGGTGATCGAGCAGTTCGAGGAGGAGACCGGCATCGACGCGCAGGTCCGCTACGGAGATACGGCGGAGCTTGCGTCCACCATCGCCGAGGAGGGCGAGAACAGCCCGGCTGACGTCTTTTTCGCCCAGGATCCCGGTGCACTCGGGGCGGTCGCCGACGCGGGAGCGTTCGCGGAGCTGCCGGAAGACACCCTCGCGCGGGTGCCCGAGAATCTGCGTTCTCCGGAGGGGTTGTGGGTCGGCACCTCCGGCCGGGCGAGGGTCGTTGCGTACAACACGGAGGCCCTGCAGGAAGAGGACCTCCCCCCCTCCATCTTCGACTTCACCGATCCGGAGTGGAGCGGCAAGATCGGCTGGGCCCCGACGAACGGCTCGTTCCAGGCGTTCGTGACCGCGCTCAGGACGCTTGAAGGCGAGGACAGGGCGCGCGAGTGGCTGGAGGGCATCCAGGCCAACGAGCCCATCGTCTACCCGGACAACTCCACCACGCTCGAGGGCGTGGCTTCGGGCGAGGTCGAGGTCGGCTTCGTCAACCACTACTATCTCTACCGGGCGCTCGCCGAGCAGGGCGAGGACTTCGGGGCGCGCAACTACTACCTCCAGAACGGCGACCCGGGCGCGCTCGTCATCGTCGCCGGCGCCGGCATCCTGAAGACGGCGGACAACGCCGAGGAGGCTCAGCGCTTCGTGGACTACCTGCTCGCGGACCAGGCGCAGCAGTACTTCGCCGACGAAACGTACGAGTACCCGATGGTCGAGGGCATCCAGACCCCCGAGGGGCTCGTCCCGCTCTCGGATATACAGACGCCAAAGGTAGACCTCGGCGACCTCGACGACCTTCAGGGGACGCTGGAGCTTCTCCGCGAGACCGGGGTCTTGTAGGGATGGAGGCCCCGGCTTGACGGTCCTGCCGAAGGAGGTAGGGAGGGCGAAGGGTGCGAGGCGGCGCCCGCGCGGGAAGCGTCCGCCGGCGCTCGTGACCGTACCGGCCGCGCTCGTTGCGGCGGCGATGGTGCTGCCGCTCGCCTACCTCGTCCTCCGGGCCTCGGAGGCGGGGCTTGCGGAGATCTCGGAGGTCGTCTTCGACGTCTCCTCCCTGGAGGTGCTCGCCCGCAGCGTGCTGCTCGCCGTCGTGGTCACGGCGGTGGCGGTGGGTATCGCCGTCCCGCTCGCTTGGCTGACGGCGCGCACCGACCTGCCGGGGCGGAAGGTGTGGGCGGTCCTCGTCGCGCTGCCGCTCGTCGTGCCTTCCTATGTGGGTGGCTTCGTGCTCGTGAGCACGCTGGGCCCGAGGGGCCTGTTGCAGGGCAGCCTCGAGCCGCTCGGCGTGGAGCGTCTGCCCTCCATCTATGGCCTGCCGGGGGCGGCGTTGGCGCTCTCGTTGTTCACTTATCCTTACGTGTTCCTTACGGTACGGGCCGCGCTGAGGGGGATGGATCCCTCCTTCGAGGAGGCGGCTCGTTCGCTCGGGAGCGGGCGATGGGCGACGTTCTTTCGTATTACGCTGCCGCAGCTTCGGCCGGCGATCGTGGCGGGGGGCCTGCTCGTCGCGCTCTACGCCCTGAGCGACTTTGGGGCGGTCTCGCTGCTCCACTACGACACGTTCTCGGCCGAGATCTACATCCAGTACAAGTCCGCTTTCGACCGCACCCCGGCCGCCATCCTCGCCCTCATGCTCGTCGTGCTCGTCGCCGCGGTGCTCGCGGTCGAGCACCGGACGCGCGGACGGGCGAGCTACGGGGGCAGGGGGTCGGCGTCGGCCCGGCTCGTCCCGCTCGGGCGTTGGCGCTGGCCGGCGCTGTTGTTCTCAGGCGGCGTCGTCTCGCTCGCGCTCGTCCTGCCCGTGGGCGTCCTCGTGTACTGGCTCGTCCGGGGGATCGGGGCGGGCGAGACGCTGGAGCCGGTGTGGGCGAGCGCGTGGAACTCCGTCTTCGTCTCCGCCCTCGCGGCGGGGGCCGCCGTGCTCGCGGCGCTGCCGGTGGCCGTCCTCGCGGTGCGGTTCCCCGGCAGGATCTCCGGTTTCGTCGAGCGTCTCTCGTACGTGGGGTTCGCCCTGCCGGCGGTGGCCCTCGCCCTCGCCCTCGTCTTCTTCGGCTCGAACTACGTCCCGGCGCTGTACCAGACGCTGGCGCTCCTCGTCTTCGCCTACGTCGTTCATTTCCTGCCGCAGGCTCTGGGGGCCATCCGCGCCGCGCTCCTGCAATCCCGCCCGAGCGTAGAGGAGGCGGCACGGTCTCTCGGCCGGGGGCCCTTGGGGGTACTCGCGACGATCACCGTGCCGCTCGCCCGTTCGGGGCTCGTGGCGGGGGCGGCGCTAGTCTTCCTGACGACGATGAAGGAGCTTCCGGCTACGCTGTTGCTAGGGCCCATAGAGTTCGACACGCTCGCGACCGAGGTGTGGAACGCGACCTCGGGGGCGTTCTTCGCGCGGGCGGCCGGTCCTGCGCTCCTCCTGATCCTGATCTCGGCCCCGCCGCTCTACCTGCTGACGATCCGGGACCGGGTGAAGTAGCTTGAACGCCGCCGTGAACATCTCGGGGGTCGAGAAGAGCTACGGGTCCGTCCACGCCGTGAGGAACCTGGACTTCGAGCTCGAAGCGGGGAAGGTACTCGCCCTGCTCGGCCCGTCCGGCTGCGGCAAGACTACGACGCTCAGGCTCATCGCGGGCTTCGAGCACCCGGATTCGGGGACCGTCGAGATTGCGGGCCGCACCGTTGCGGGTCCAGGGGTGAACGTCGCCCCGGAGAAGCGGAGGGTCGGGATGGTCTTCCAGGACTACGCCCTCTTCCCCCACCTCACCGTGGCGAAGAACGTGGCCTACGGGCTCTCCCGCAAGGAGAACCGCGAGGGGGTCGTGGAGGGCGTGCTGGAGCTGACGCACCTCAAGGGGCTCGGGAACAGGATGCCGCACGAGCTCTCCGGCGGCCAGCAGCAGCGCGTCGCGCTCGCACGCGCCCTGGCGCCGGAGCCCGCGATCGTGCTGCTCGACGAGCCGTTCAGCAACCTCGACGCGACCCTGAGGGCGCGCGTGAGGACGGAGATGCGCGAGATCCTCACGGATGCCGGCGCGACCGCCATCTTCGTGACCCACGACCAGGAGGAGGCCCTGAGCCTCGCCGACGAGGTCGCCGTGATGCTCGACGGCGTCATCTCCCAGAAGGCGCAGCCCGAGAAGCTCTACAACCACCCCGCGAGCCGCGAGGTCGCCGGGTTCGTCGGCGAGGCGAATTTCCTCCCCGGCAGGATGCGGGGCGGGCGCTTCTTCTGCGACCTCGGCGAGGTCCCGGCGGTCGGGGACGTGTCGGACGGTGGCGAGGGCGACGTTCTGCTCCGCCCCGAGGCGCTCCTCCTGCTCCCGCTGGGGCACAAGCTCGCCGCCGGGGAGGCCGTCGTTGTTCGCCGGGAGTTCTACGGGCACGACCAGCTTGTCGAGCTCCGCCTCGACTCCGGCCGCAGGCTCCGCTCGCGCGTCTGGGCGGGCTCCGCCTACAAGATAAACGAGCGCGTCGCCGTCGGCGTCCAGGGACCGGCCGTGGTCTTCCCGGCCGACGCGAACCACGAAGCACCACAAAGCTAATCAGTTCAAATGATCGGAGGATAGGAATCTTGGGCAGCCCTATGCCTGGAAGACTTATTTTGGGAGCTATCGTGGGCCTGCTGGCGTTGATCGCCGCGGGTTGTGGCGGTCAGCCGCCCCCCTAGGGAGGCGGCGAGGAGAGACCACCGCGGCCCCGCAGGCCGAGGGTTCTCCGGAGCTAGAAACCGCCTCGCAGACCTACGAGGAGTACGTCGTGGCCGAGTCCGACAAGCTCCTGGAGGGCACGGAGAGGTTCGCAGACGCCGTCGTCTCCGGTGACGTCGAGGGGGCGAAGGAGCTCTACGCCCCGACGCGCATCCACTGGGAGAGGATCGAGCCGATCGCGGCCAGCGTCGGCGACCTCGACCCGGACATAGATGCCCGCGAGGGCGACGTGCCGGAGGAGGAGTGGGGAGGCTTCCACAGGATAGAGCAGGCGCTCTGGGAGGAGAACACGACCGAGGGTCAGGAGGAGTACCCCTGCAAGCTCGTCACGGACGTCGAGGCGCTGCGGGGCGCCCGAGAGGGCGGTTACGTGGGCGAGGGCCTCTTCGACGAAGCCTGACGACGGCCCGGCGCAACCCTGGCCGCGCGCCAGGCGGTCGTTCCTGCGAGATGCGCCGCTCCTGTGGCGGCGTGGCGGCAGCGTGGGGCGGGGTTGCGGGTGCATTTACAATGAGTGCATCAATCGGGAGATTGGGAAGGGGAAGGATGAACGTTTTCGGGTTGGATATAGGCGGTTCCGGGATCAAGGGCGCGCCAGTGGACACCAAGACTGGCGCGCTCGTCGGCGAGAGGATACGGGTGCCTACCCCCCGGGCCGGCAGGCCGGACGACGTCGTGGCGACGGCCGTACGGGTCATCTCCAAGGCGCGCTGGGACGGGCCGGTGGGCGTCGGCTTCCCCGGGG
>CADCVI010000078.1:0-445 GCA_902806105.1 uncultured Rubrobacteraceae bacterium | reverse complement strand
GGGGTGATCGTGAACGACGCCGACGCGGCGGGGCTTGCGGAGGTCCGGTGGGGCGCGGGGGTCGGGGTCGAGGGGGTGGTCCTGATGCTCACCCTCGGGACGGGCATCGGCACCGCGCTGTTTATCGGGGGGAAGCTCGTCCCGAACACGGAGCTCGGGCACATCGAGCTGAACGGGCGCGACGCCGAGACCTATGCCTCAGACCGCGCCCGCAAGGCCGACAACCTCACGTGGCAGGACTGGTCCGTCCGGCTCCAGGAGTACCTGCGCAAGATGGAGGACCTCTTCTGGCCCGACCTGATCGTCGTCGGGGGCGGCGTCAGCAAGAGGTCCGAGAAGTTCCTGCCGCACGTGAAGACGCGCACCGAGATCGTTCCGGCCGAGATGCTGAACGCAGCTGGGATCGCCGGAGCCGCCCTCGCCTACGTACCGGAACTCCCCGTGC
>CADCVI010000077.1 GCA_902806105.1 uncultured Rubrobacteraceae bacterium | reverse complement strand
TCTTCCTGGCGGCGGCGCTCCTCGTCCTGCTCGTGTGGCGGGAGGAGCGGAAGGATGGATACCTGCTGCTCGCGGCCTTCGTGCTCGGGCTCTCCATGACGCACCACCTGACGAGCGGCCTGCTGCTGCCGACCGCCGCCGCCTTCGTGCTCCTCGTCGAGCCGCGGAAGATTCTGGACTGGAAGATCATCCTCAAGGGCGTCGGGGTCTTCCTCGTCGCGCTCGTCCCCTACGCCTACCTGCCCATCAGGGCCCGCATGGACCCGCCTCTGAACGTGGAGGACCCGTCGAATTGGGAGCGTTTCGAGGACCTGCTCACCGGCGGGGAGTTCAAGGACAAGATGTGGGCCTTCGGGCCGAGGGAGCTGCCCGCGCGCCTGGAGCTGTACCTCGACCACCTCTCCGGCCAGCTCCCCTGGCTCCTTCTGGCGGCGGCGCTCGTGGGCGTGGCGTACACGCTCCTGCGCGACCGGGCGGCGTTCGTCCTGCTCGCCCTCCCCTTCGGCGGCCTCCTGTTCTACGCGCTGGAGTACGACATCGAGGACGTCCACTACTACTTCATCCCGACGTACGCGATCCTGGCCCTCTGGGCGAGCGTTGGCCTGGCGGTAACCCTGCGCGCGGCCACGCGCCTGACGGGCGGCTCGCGGGGGCTCCGATACGCCGCCGTCGCCGCGGTCTCGGGGCTCGCGCTGGCCGCCACGCTCTGGAGCCTGCCCGCAACCTACCGGGCGGTGGACATGAGCGAGGACTACGCCGGGCGCAGGATCGTGGAGGCCGTCGCCACCCGAACGGCCCCCGACGCCATCGTGCTCCAGCACAGAGGCCCCCTGAGCTACATGCAGCTCGTCGAGGGCCGCCGCAAGGACATAACGGTGTGGAGCTTCGTCCAGCCCAACGGCGAGGAGGAGGGCGCAGAGGCCTTCGCCGCGATCCAGGAGGGCCGCTTCTACGTCCTCTACCCCAACAAGGCCATGACGAAAGAGTTCGAAGCCAAGGGCTACGAGCTCGTCCCCGTCGAGGGCGAGATGCTCTACAGGGTGATGCCCGGAGAGAGCGTCTAGAGCGCCTCCCACGGGGTTCTGATTTCTCCCTCGACCGCCGGACGCCGGCCTCCGGACGCGGCGGTAGGAGTAACGCCGATGCCGCACCGTCCCGCCGCTGTGGACCGCTACCCGGACGGGGTCCTTATCCCCCCTCCGCCGGTTCGAGGACGAAGTAGCGGTCGACGGGGACGAAGCCGAGCGAGGCCGCGAGGTTCATCGAGGCCGCGTTGGTCTCAAGGGCACCCCAGACCGGCTCCTTACCGGCAGTCTCGCGCATGTGACGGACCATGAAGGCGGCGCAGCGCGCGGCGTAGCCGCGCCTCCGGTACCCGTCCAGCGTGTCTATGGAGACGTCCCACAGGCTCTCGGTCTCTGCGGCAACGTAGCAGAACGAGACCGGAACCCCCTCGGCGTGGAACGCCGCCAGGGGCGTACCCCTGCCCAGGGCGTCCTCCAGCTCGGCCCGGAGCCCTGTGCGCAGACCGCGTGGCAGGGCATCGAGCCCCTCCTGCCCGGAGAGCAGCCGAACCCCGCCCCCCGGCACCGGGACGAGGCCGCCCTCGCCGAGGCGGTGCAGTATCGCGGGCCTCATCTCCCAGCCCGGCAGGGCTCGCGCGACGGAGGCGGCGTTCTCGGGCATCGCTATGACCGCCCCCGAGCCCCCGTTGCGAGACACGGCCTCTACAACCGCCCCGGACGCCGGGCTCCCAACGACGGAGACAAGTTCCCCCTCCGGGTAGAGGCCGCGCACGACGAAGCTCGGCCCTTTGGTGCCCTCTTCGTGCCCCAGGAGGTCGCACCCTTCCAGGAGCATTCCGCGCGTCTCCAGAAAGCGCGGGATATCCGGCAGGAGTGACGCGAGGCGGCGCATCTCGGGCGTGGGCTCTACGCCCAGTCCCCCGAGAGGCGGGCCACGAACTCCCCGGGGACGCGGGCCGGGCGTCCGGTCGAGATCTCGATGCAGCCGTGGCGCGTGCGGCCGGTGGCGACCACCTCTTCGCCCCGCAAGACCTCGTACTCGAACCAGAACGAGGCCCTGCCGAACTCCGCGAGGGTCGTCCTCAGGGTCAGGTCGTCGTCGAAGCGGGCGGCCCGCTTGTAAAAGGCGTGGGCCTCCACGACGACGAAGCCGTATCCGGCCCTCTCCATGTCCCTGTAGGAGAGGCCGGCGGCGCGGAGCCACTCCACGCGGCCGACCTCGAAGTACGAGAGGTAGTTGGAGTTGTTGACGATGCCCTGGGCGTCGGTCTCGCCGTAGCGGACGCGGAGCTTCGTCTCGTGGACGTCGTCGGGGGCGGTCTGGCTCAACTACCCTTGAACTGGGCCTTGCGCTTCTCGACGAAGGCGCCCATGCCCTCCCTCGCGTCCTCGGTGGAGAAGAGCAGGCCGAACTGGTCCGCCTCGTACTCCAGGCCGCTGATGAGGTCTACGTCCAGGGCGCGATTCGCCGACGCCTTCGCCATCCGGACGGCGAGCGGGCCGTTCGCAGCGATCTGCGAGGCGAGCTCCCTGGCAGCGTTCAGGGCCTCCCCCTCCGGGACGACGCGGTTCACCAGGCCCATCGTCAGGGCCTCGTCTGCCTTGATGCGCCTGCCGGAGAAGATCAACTCCTTCGCGATCCCCGGCCCGACGAGACGCGGCAACCGCTGCGTCCCACCCATGCCGGGGAGGATGCCCAGGGAAACCTCCGGGAAGCCGAGCAGCGCGTTCTCGGAGGCGATGCGCATGTCGCAGGCCAGGGCGACCTCGCAGCCGCCGCCGAGGGCGAAGCCGTTTACCGCCGCGATCGTCGGGACCGGGCTGCGGTCGAGGAGGGCGGTGGCTGCGTGCCCGAGCTCTGCGAACTTCTTCGCCTCCATCGGGCTCATCCCGCTCATCACCGCGATGTCCGCCCCCGCGATAAAGGCGCGCGAGCCCGCACCGGTCACGATGATGGCGCGCGGCGGGTCCACGTCGAGTTCCAGGAGCGCCTGTCCGAGCTCCTCCACGACCTGCGGGTTCAGCGCGTTCAGCTTGTCCTGCCTGTCTATGGTGAGTACCGCGACCCCATCATCCCCGCGCTCGACCCGAATGAAATCCAAGGTTTGTCTCCTTCGTCGGCAGCTTTTGATCTCCGTATGTCTCCGGGGCGCGACCGTGCTTCTTCACAGCGATCTGCTCCGGGCGTAGTGGGGGCTCACCGCGCGGCCTGCTGGAAGCTGACGGCCGTGGGCTAAGAGTTGACGAGCTCCCCCTGGAGGTACTCTACAGCTTTTCTCGTCGGGGTTCCGGGGGTGAAGACCTCGCCGACGCCGAGCTCCTTGAGCTTCGGGATGTCCCCTTTGGGGATGGTGCCGCCGCAGAACACGAGGACGTCCTCGGCGTCGTTCTCCTTGAGGAGGTCGATTATGCGGGGCAGGAGCGTCATGTGCGCGCCGGAGAGGATGGAGATGCCGATGGCGTCGGCGTCCTCCTGTATGGTCGCCTCGACGACCTGCTCGGGGGTCTGGTGGAGCCCGGTGTAGATCACCTCCATCCCCGCGTCTCGCAGGGCGCGCGCGATGATCTTGGCCCCCCGGTCGTGCCCGTCGAGCCCGACTTTTGCGACGACCACCCTTATCGTATCGGCCACGACCGTCTCCCCTTTCGGCAAACTTCAATGAACCGGATTCTACCGGGGTCTGGCAACGAACGCTCCCGACTGCCCACTCGCCCACCGTGCCGCCACCCGCATGCCCGAGCGTCCCCTGGCCGCCATGGCTACGAGGATGGGCACGACCCCGGCGAGCACTACCCCTGTTTCCGCACCGGCGAACGCGGGCACCGAAGAACCCACAGGGCGCCGGGGTCCGGCTCGTGGCTCGCTTCTACGCCGCGAAGCTCGCCGACGGGCGGGCGCAGACCGCCATCCCTTCCGGTCGTGCGTCCTAGATGACCGGCGTCTCGCGGTAGGTGCCGTAGACCTCCTGCATGGCGGAGGAGATCTCCCCGACCGTCGCGTACGCCCGCACGGCCTCTATCGTCGGGTACATGACGTTCTCGCCCTCTCGACAGGCGCTTTTGATCGCCTCCAGGCAGGCTTCTACGCGCTCGTTGTCGCGGGAGCTCTTGAGCTCCTTGAGGCGTTGTAGCTGGCCCTCGGAGACCTTCGGGTCTATTCGGTGGGTCTCGACGTCGGACTCGTCCTGGGGCTCGTAGATGTTGACGTTGACTATCTTGCGGGTGCCGTTCTCGACCTCGCGCTGGTAGCGTGCGCTCGCCTCGGCGATCTCGTGCATCTGGAAGCCGTTCTCTATGGCGCGCACCACCCCGCCCATCTCGTCTATCTGCTTGAAGTAGTCGTAGGCCTGCCTCTCCAGCTCGTCCGTCAGCGCCTCGACAAAGTACGAGCCCGCGAGCGGGTCTATGGTGTTCGTCACGCCGGTCTCCAGGGCCGCTATCTGCTGCGTGCGGACGGCGATGCGCACCGCCTCCTCCGTGGGGAGCGCGAGCGCCTCGTCGAAGGAGTTGGTGTGGAGGCTCTGGGTGCCGCCGAGGATGGCGGCGAGGGCCTCGAAGGCGGTTCTCGCGACGTTGTTGTAGGGCTCCTGGGCGGTGAGGGAGACGCCGGCGGTCTGGGTGTGGAAGCGCATGAGGAGGCTCTTTTCGTCCCGGGCGCCGTACTTCTCCCTCATCACCGTCGCCCAGATGCGCCGGGCGGCGCGGAACTTCGCGATCTCCTCGAAGAAGTCTATGTGCGAGTTGAAGAAGAACGAGAATCGGGGGGCGAAGGCGTCGACGTCGAGGCCCGCCTCTATCCCGGCCTCGACGTACGCGAAGCCGTCGGAGAGGGTGAACGCGAGCTCCTGGGCGGCGGTCGAGCCCGCCTCGCGGATGTGGTAGCCCGAGATGGAGACCGTGTTCCAGCGCGGCATGTGCTCCGTTGCGTAGACGAGCATGTCCTTGAAGACCTGCATGGACGGTTCGGGGGGGAAGATCCACTCCTTCTGCGCTATGTACTCCTTGAGGATGTCGTTCTGGTTGGTGCCCGCGAGCTCCTCGGGCGCCACACCCTGCTTCTCGGCGGCGACGACGTACATCGCGAGGAGGACGTGGGCGGGGGCGTTTATCGTCATGGAGGTGGAGATTGCCCCCATGTCGATGCCCTCGAAGAGCTTCTCCATGTCCGCGAGCGAATCCACCGCGACCCCCTCGGTGCCGACCTCGCCCAGGGAGAGCGGGGAATCCGAATCGAGGCCCATCAGGGTTGGCATGTCGAAGGCGACGGAGAGGCCGTTCTGGCCGTGGTCTATGAGATAGCGAAACCGCTCGTTGGTTTCTGCGGCAGAGCCGTAACCGGCAAACTGGCGGACCGTCCACAAACGGCCCCGGTACATGTTGGGGTAGACGCCGCGGGTGTAGGGGTACTGGCCGGGGTAGCCGAGCTTCTCGTCGTAGTCTCCCTCGACGTCCTCGGGCGTGTACAACGGCTTGATCGGCACCCCGCTCATCGTCGAGAACTCGGCGTCGCGTTCGCCCCGGCCCTCGTACGACTCTTCCCAGCGGTCCCTGGCCTTCTTTCCGGTGTCCAAAGCGCCTCCCCAAGCCTTGAAGATCCCCTTATGCTTCAAGTGCAAACTGTAGCACAGGGGGTCAGGATGCCGGGCTCGGGTTGTGCTATCGTCGCGCATCATGACGGACGACTCGCACAAGCATGGTCCCCCGAACGCCGGACGCGGCATCGCGTGGAACGAGATCGACTTTTTTCGCTGGCCGGGGCTGAAGCTCCTGGAGTCCGGAGACGGCGTCGCGAGGGTGGAGCTCGCCGTCGAGGACCATCACAGGGGCGGGGGCGGGTCGCCGCGGCACGTCAACGGCGGGATCGTCAGCTACATGTTCGACGGGCTGCTGGGGGCTGCGGTCGAGTCGACGTGGGACGAGGGCGTGGTGGGACAGGTCACCATTACGCTGAACGTCCAATTTGTCGACGCCATCGAGGCAGAGAGCCGGATCGAGGGCTCCGCCCGCGTGTTGCGCCGCGGCGGCGGCCTCGTCTTCGGGGAGGGCGAGATCTTCGATGAGAGGGGCAAGCTGGGCGCCACCTGCACGGGCGTCTACAAGCTCTTCCGCGACCGTCGCGAAGCCCCGGCTCCGGGCTGAACAGAGGCTCCTCCAGAGAGTCCTACCGGTTGAAACAACTACTCCACGAGCGGGAGCCCGCCGCACAATGCGCAAGCCATCGCTAAAGTATTCCTGACCCGCATCCGATAATGGGTGGGAGCGGTGCGCGTCCCGGTGGGCGGCCTGCCGATGCTATATGGGAAGGATCGACGCTCATTTGACGGTCAGGGAGAACGCGTCCTCGGGGAAGGGGATGCGCGCGTGGCAGGTTTCCCTCGCCCTCGGGATCCTGGCCATGGTCGGCTATGCCCTGCTGCCCTCCCAGACCGAGACCGCGCGCAACCTCTACTACTCTGCGTTCGGCTTCTGTGCGGTGGCGGCTATTTACGCCGGGATACGGCTCAACCATCCTCCCAGGATGCTGCCGTGGTACGTGATCCTCACGGGATGGTCCATGATAGTCGGCGGCGACGCGGTTTGGAACTACTACGAGGTCGTCCTGGGCATAGAATCTCCCTTCCCCTCGTTCGCGGACGTGTTGTACCTCGGCGGCTACCCCGTCCTTGCCATCGGGCTGGCGGTGCTGACGAGCGCCCGAACAGGAAGCAAGGACGGGGGCGGCTGGATCGACGCCGCCATTATCACCATCGGTCTGGGCGTGGTCTCCTGGGTCTACTTTATGGAGCCGTATGCGAGTGACACCTCGGTAACGCTCTTCTCCCGCCTCGTCTCGATCTTCTACCCGCTCTACGACGTGCTCCTCCTCGCCCTCGTCGCCCGCCTGCTGCTCTTGCCCGGGAACCGATCTCTCGCTTACGTGTTCGTGTGCGTGAGCTTGATAGCCACCCTGACCTCCGACGTGCTCTACACGGTGGCGGTACTCGACGAGACGTACAAGCTCGGGAGCCCCATGGATTACGGTTGGCTGCTCGCATACACGCTGTGGGCCACCGCCGCGCTGCACCCCTCGATGCGGCTCCTGACCGAGCCCGTACCGAGCCGTAGTTCGAGGCTGACCAGCCGTCGCATCGCGCTGCTCGCCGGGGCTTCGCTCCTGGCACCCGTGGTGCTCGCTATCGAGTACGCGCGCGGCAACTTCTTCAGCTTGCCGGTGATCGTCGGGGGAACGGTCGTGATCTTCCTGCTATCGCTGATCCGCCTATTGGGCGTCGTGCGCGAGCACGAGTCGGCCGTGATTCGGGAGAGGACCCTGAGGAAGTCCGGCGCCAGGTTGGTGGCGGCGCTTGATCGGGAGGGCATCTACTCCGCGGCTCTGGAGGCCGCCCTCGATCTGACGGAGGGGATACCGGAGGTCCGGTTGGGCCTTACGCTGGGCTCGGAGCAGGGTACGACCGTCGTGGCCGCGGCCGGTGTGGAGCCCGCGAAGATCAAGGGCAAGCCTTTCAACGTCGGTGCACTTCCAGATCCCCTCCGCGCACGCTTCTTCAGCAAGCAGCCGATCGAGATCGGGGCGAACGACGCCACCTCCTTGAGGGCGGCCCTGGGGCTCAACTACGACGGCAGGCCGTTCTTCGCAACCCCGATGTTCGTTCAGGAGGAGTTCAGGGGCGCGATCGGGCTAACCAGCCGTTCCGTTCTCTCCGATGAGATCAAAGACGCGCTGGTTGCGCTCAGCTCCCAGGTGGCGCTCGCGCTGGAGAGCGCCGCGCTCAAGGAGGACTTGCACAGGCGCAGAAGCGAGGAGCGGTTCACCTCGCTGGTTCGCCACGCGTCGGACATCATCATGATCATGAGGCCCGACGGCACCGTTAGCTACCTCAGCCCATCAGTCGAGACGGTGCTGGGCTACAAACCGGAGAACGTAGTAGACACGAAGAGCTTTACTCCCGTACACCCTGACGACGAGGCACGGGTGCAGAACATCGTCGCCGACGCCATGGACGATCCGGACAGAGCCCTACGCGCCGAGTTGCGTCTCCGGCACGCGGACGGCTCCTGGCGGTACGTCGAGTCGTACTTCACCAGCTTGCTCCACGACCCGACCGTACAGGGCATCGTCGTCAACTCCCGCGATATCACGGAGCGCAAGGAGGCAGAGAAGATCCTGCGAGAGAGCGAGGAGCGCTACCGTGCGGTGGTCGAGCAGGCCGGGGAGGGCATCTTCCTGTTCGACCCCCACAGCAAGCACATCCTCGAAGTCAACCCCGCCTTCCGGAAGATGCTCGGCTACGCCCCGGAGGATCTGGTGCACAAGACGCTGTACGATCTGATCCCGCAGGATCCGGAGGGCGTGGACCGCAACGTGGAGCGCACCCTGGAGCACGGGCAGCTCTGGGTCGGCGAGAGGACGTACGTACGCAAGGACGGCTTCGAGATCGATGTCGAGGTTAGCGGGAGCGTGATCTCCTACGGGGACGCGAAGGTCGTGTGCTGTGTTGTACGCGACATCACCGAGCGCAAGGCCTTGAAGGATCAACTGACCTATCAGGCCTTCCACGACACGCTGACCGGTTTGCCCAACCGCGCACTGCTGATAGACCGGTTGGAGCACGCGCTGGCGCGTACCCAGAGGCAAGAGAGCCCCGCTGCGGTCCTTTTCCTGGATCTGGACCGGTTCAAGATCGTCAACGACTCCCTGGGCCACGAGGTGGGCGACGGACTGCTGGAGGCGGTAGGCCAGCGCCTGCTCAGGTGCCTGCGGCCCGAAGACACCGCGGCCCGCATAGGCGGCGACGAGTTCGTCGTACTCCTCGAAAACATCGGGAGTACGAGCTACGCCGTGCGAGTAGCCGAGCGAATCCTGGCCGCCCTGCAGGCTCCCTTCGACATAGAGGGCCACGAAATGGTAGTGACCACCAGTATCGGCATCGCTCTCTCCTCCCCGGGCTATGGCGCATCCGAACTGCTGCGCGACGCCGACGTGGCTATGTACCGGGCCAAGGACGAGGGGAAGGCCCGCTATCAGGTGTTCGACCCGAGCATGAACGCGCACGCGATGAAACGCCTGGAGCTGGAGAACCAGTTGCGGCGGGCGATCGAAGGCGGGCAACTGAGGGTCTATTATCAGCCGAAGGTGGAGATGGGCAGCGGTCGCGTCGTCGGCATGGAGGCTCTGGTGAGATGGGAGCACCCCGAGAGGGGCCTGATCCTCCCGGCGGAGTTCGTCCCCCTCGCCGAGGAGACGGCCCTCATACTTCCGCTCGGCAGGTGGGTTCTGGAGGAGGCGTGCCGCCAGGGGAGGGCGTGGCAGGAACTTTGCGAATGCCCCCTGACGATGAGCGTTAACCTCTCCGCGAAACAGTTCCAGCAGCCGAACCTCGTCGCCGAGATCTCCGATGTCCTGGAGGCGACGGGGCTCAAGCCGCGCCACCTGGTCCTGGAGATCACCGAGAGCGTCCTCATGGAGCGTGCATCGGCGAACATTTCGATGCTTCAAGGGCTCAAGAGCCTCGGCGTGGGCCTGGCGATCGACGACTTCGGGACGGGCTACTCCAGCCTCGACTACCTCAAACGCTTCCCCGTGGACGTCCTCAAGATAGACCGCTCTTTCGTGAACGAGCTGGGGCAGAGCACGGTCGACACGGCGATCGTGCAGACGGTAATAGACCTGGCCGGAGCCCTGCACTTGGAACCGGTAGCCGAGGGCGTCGAGACCGCCGCGCAGGCCAGTCATCTACGGGACATGGGGTGCCGTATCTACCAGGGGCACTATTTCGCGAAACCGCTGCCGAGCGCCGATGCAGCCGCCCTGCTGACACCCAGCCACCGCTAACGGAAACGTTACGCCATTCTCAGCGGTACCTCGACAGGACTCTTCCAATCTCCGGCGACCCCGGTCCCTTCCACGAAAATTTTGTCCGGGTTCGGGATCCATCCGGGCGGCCAGCCGCTCGAAGGCCGCCCTCCGTCTCGGCGAAGTCTCGCGCCCTGCTCACCTGCCCGCAAGGGACCATCTGGACGCCGTGTTCGACGGCGAAGCGGAGCCCCGGGAGGACTCCAGGACCTCCCGGGGCTCCGGGGAACTACTTCATTGGGCAGGCAAGGGACGTAGCAGGTAAAGAAGCCGCCGTATCGCCTCGGCTCCGGGAGAAGGCTGCGAGGCTACCCGGCTTCGACGGGGTTCGTCAGGCTGCCGAGGCCCTCGACCTCGACCGTCACCTCGTCGCCGGGCTTCAGGAAGACCTGCGGGTCGCGGGCAGCCCCGACGCCGGGAGGGGTACCGGTCGTGATGATGTCGCCCGGCAGGAGCGTCATGCCCTGGCTCAGAAAGGAGATTAGTTCCGCGACCGAGAAGATCATCTTGGAAGTCGTCCCGTCCTGCATGACCTCGCCGTTGAGGATGCACCGCAGGCTCAGGGCCTGCGGGTCGGCGACCTCATCCGCCGTGGCGATGTATGGTCCTAGGGGGCAGAAGGTGTCGATGGACTTGCTCCGCGTCCACTGCCCGCCCTCGGAGAATTGGAGGTCGCGGCTCGAAATGTCGTTGCAGTTCGTGTACCCAAAGACGTAGTCGAGGGCCTCCGCCTCGGAGACGCCCTTTGCCGCCCTTCCGATGACCACGGCGAGCTCGACTTCGTAGTCAGCCTTCTGGGTTATGGATGGGATCTTTATGGCGTCGCCCTGCCCCACGAGCGAGTTCGCGTACTTGGCGAAGACGATAGGCTTCTCCGGGATGTCGGCCCCGGTCTCCGCTGCGTGGTCGGAGTAGTTCAGGCCGATGCCGATGATCTTCTGCGGGTTGAGGACCGGCGCGTGGAGCCGCGCGGCCTCCACCGCTACCGCCTCTCCGCCGGGCACCCTCTCCGCGCTCCGGCCGTGCTCAATGTACTCCAGCATCGTCGAGCCAGGACCGCCCACGGGGTTGATCCTTCCGTCCTCCAGGATCCCGACCTGCGGAGCCCCGCCGTTCGTCGAGTACGTCACCAGCTTCATGGCATCTCCTCTTCCACGTCTAACACGACCCAAGCGGCGCCATCTTAGCAGGGGGGCAGCCCCCCTCGCCCACCCTACGGCTGGAGGCGGACTACCCCCCACCCCTCGTGCGCACGGCGGTACACGAGCCGGTCGTGCAGCCGGTTCTCCCGGCCCTGCCAGAACTCGAAGGCCTCCGGCTCGACCCGGTAACCGCCCCAGAACGGCGGACGGGGCACCTCCCGTCCCTCGTACTCGGCCTCCAGGCTGCGCAGCCGCTCCTCGAGAGCTCCCCTATCCGCCACCTCGTGGCTCTGCGCGCTCGCCCACGCCCCGAGCCGGCTCCCCCTCGGACGGCTCTCGTAGTACGCGTCGGACTCCTCACCGGGGACCGGGCTCGCCCGGCCCTCTATCCGAACCTGCCGCTCCAGCTCGCCCCAGTAGAAAAGGAGGGCGCAATAGGGGTTCTCCGCGATCTCCCGACCCTTGCGTCCCTCCTGATTCGTGTAGAAGACGAAGCCTCGTTCGTCGAAGCCCTTGAGGAGTACGACGCGGGCCGAGGGCCTTCCGTCGCGCCCGGCGGTGGCGACGGTCATCGCGTTCGGCTCGTGCAGGCCCGCCGCGAGCGCCTCGTCGAACCAGCGGCGGAACTGAACCGTCGGGTCGGCGGCGAGGTCCGCCTCCCGAAGGCCGGCCCGCGTGTACTCCTTCCGGAGACTCTGGAGGTCCGTCAAGGACCTACCAGCCCCAGGTCCCCGGGGCACCCTTGAACGGGCCGACGATCCCGGAGGTCACCCAGCCGCCGTAGAAGTCCCCCTCCTGGGCCTCTACCTTCTCCCCGCCGACCCAGCAAGAATCCATCCTCGACGGGTAGAACGCGACGTAGCCCTTGAGGCTCCGGTAGGCCGGCACGGGCTCCGGATAGAACCAGGCTGCCCGCTCTTCGGTCCTCCCCTCGACCGAGACGTCGTAGTAGCGCGCCGCCCCCTTCCACTCGCAGAAGGAAGTCCCGCCCGCCAGCGTGAGATGTTCCATGCGGATGTCCTCCGGCGGGATGTAGTAGACCGGCGGGTGGCTCGTCTCCAGGACCCGCTTCGCGCGCGTCGTGTACGCGAGCGTCACCTCGTTGAACACGACCTTGACCTTCTTCTCCACGTCCTCCAGCCTCGGGGGACGCGGGTAGTCCCAGACGGACTCCTGCCCCGGGCCTGGCTCCACGCGCTGACGAGCCACAGTATGACCTCCTCGAAGGATTGTTCGATCCATCCGCGATTATACGGGGGCGGGATGGACCCGAAGTCGGACCGTTCACTGTCTTCGATCCTCGAACC
>CADCVI010000076.1 GCA_902806105.1 uncultured Rubrobacteraceae bacterium | reverse complement strand
GTCCTCAAGCTCGCCGCGGACGAGGCGCGGGTGCGGGCCGAGGCGGGCCGGACGCGCATAGGGGAGCTCGAAGGGGAGCGAGAGCGGCTGCGCGCGAGGATCTCGGAGTTCGAGGAGGAGGAGCGGCGCCGGCGCCGGCGCCGGGAGGGGCAGGACCGGCGGGTGGCGCGCCTCGGGCGCGAGCTGGAGCGGCGCGACGCCGAGATTCAGCGCCTGGAGATGCTCGTGGAGGCGAGGGCCGGGGAGATAGAGGCGTACGGGCGCGAGGCCAAGAACCTCGTCTCCCGCAAGGACGTTGCGCTGGAGGAGGCGCTGCGCAGGGTCGAGGGATTGGAGCGGGACCTGGAGGAGCGCGAGTCCGTCGTCGCCGAGCTCCGGAGCACCATAGATCACCTCCGCGCCGAGCTGGACCTGGAGTACGAGCTGAGGCGGCGCATGGCCGAGCCGGAGAACCGCATCCGGGCGGGCATCGACCTGTTTAACGAGTCCGAGCACCTGCGCTCCGTCGGCTCCATCTCGAAGTCCCTCGGGTCACCGGAGGTCCACGTCTCCCTCGACCCCGAGGCGGACGAGCCGCCCGTCGTCCTGACCTTCACGTGGCAGGGTATCACCTGGCAGGCATACGCCGCGAACCCCGGCATCGCCATCGAAGAGCCCCGCGTCTACCAGACCGGCGCGGGAGAAGACCTCTCGGGCGTCGACCACGCGCCCCCGAACGCCCGCGTCGGCCCCGGCGGAAGGGTGTTTCTGGGGCTCTAGGGCCTCCGGGCGGCTACCGGCCGTCGGGAGTTTTCAGGGGCTTTCTGTCCTCGTCTTCGTCGTCCTCCTCGCCCTTGCCTAGGGCCGCCGGGGGTTCGCGGCGCTCGCCGTCTCCCTTGCCGCCGATCTCCGAGATGAAGTCCCCGACGCCGCGGCCGAGAGACTTGGCCATGTCGGTGACGCGGCGGGGGCCTATGATCAGCATGAGGACGAAGAGGACAATCAGGATCTCGAAGGGGCCGATGCCCACTAGTAGCGCCGGGCTTCCATGAGCTGCTTGAGGCGCGTGAGGGAGCGTTCGGCGTTGCCCCGGGCGAAGCGCTCGATGCCGACGAAGCGGGCGGCGCGCATCAGGGCCTTGTTTTTGAGGCTGAAGTCGCCTGTGTAGGAGACGACGCACGAGGCCCCGCCTTCCGCCGGGGCAACCGTCACCTCGCCGCCGCCCTCGATCGTCGTGAGGTACGACCAGCGGATGAGGCCGTTGCCGTGCTCAAGGACCCTCGCCTCGGGCTCGAGGCGGCCGACCGGGCTCTCCAGCATCAGGCGGTAGGAGTCCTCGGAGAGCTTCTCGATCCCCTCGACGCCGACCATCCACTCCTTCGCGTTGCGGAAGTCGCTGATGTAGGAGGAGACGTTCGCGGCCGGGGCGTCGACGTGCTGCTCGACGGTCACGGGGCCCTTCGCCCCGTCGTTCAGCCCCATCCCAGCTCCTCGATCCGGTCCTCGTCGAAGCCGAAGTAGTGGGCGATCTCGTGGAAGACGGTCACCCGGATCTCCTCCTCCAGATCTTCGGGCGGGAAGTCCCGCTCCAGGGGGCCGCGGAAGATCGTGATCTTGTCGGGCAGACCGTAGTAGTTTGAGCCGCGCTCGGTGATGGGCACCCCCTCGTAGAGTCCGTAGAGCGTGTCGTTCTCGCCCTTCGCGAGCATGTGCTCCTCCGGCCAGTCGTCCACCACTATGACGACGTTCTCCAGGAGTTCGGAGATCTCCGGGGGCACATCCTCCAGCGCTCGTTCAACGAGCTCGTCGAAGTCCCGCTCTTTCACGCGCGTTATTGTACACGCGGGCATTGGAGGTCTCCGTCCTACTTGAACTCGGCGTTGCCGTCGTCGGCCATCACCGTCGAGCCGTTTATGGCGTCGGCCTCGTCCGTGCAGAGGAGGGCTACGACGTTCGCTATCGCCTCGGGGGAGATTATCTTGCGGCGCATCTGCGCGTTTGCGAGCACGTCGTTCATGCCCATGTCCTTGTAGCCCTGGATGATCGGGGTGTCGACCGCCCCCGGCGCCACCGCGACTACCCGGATGCCGAACGGCGCGAGCTCCAGGGCCGCGGCCTGCGTCATGATCTTCACGGCACCCTTCGCCGCGTGATACCCGAACACCCCCGGCGTGGCGTAGAACGAGTATACCGACGCGGTGTTCACGATCGTGCCCCCAACCCCGAGGTCGCGCATCTTGCGCCCGGCGGCGAGTATCCCGTGGTAAACGCCGAACTGGTTGACCCGCACCACCCGCTCGTAATCGCCGGGCTCGTGCTCCAGGAGCGGCGCATAGTGCCCGGTGCCAGCGTTGTTGAACATCACGTCGAGGGAGCCGTAAGCCTCCACCGCCCGCTCCACGGCCGCCTCGACCTCCTCGAAGACCGCGACGTTCGTGTGCACGAACAAAGCCTCGCCGCCCGCCTCCTCGACATTGCGAGCGGTCTCGGTGCCGGTCTCGTCGTTGTACTCCGCGACGACGACCCTCGCCCCCTCGCGGGCGAACTTCAGCGCCGTGGCCCTCCCGATGCCGCTACCCCCGCCCGTAACGACCGCCACCCCGTTCTCAAGCTTCATCCGGCCTCCCGTATCTATCTTCGTATCTCTGAAGGAGGGATTCTACAGGGGCGTATCCGCCCGGTGCTCGCGGCGGGGACAGATGCGATACTCCTGCTCGTATCGGAGGCAGTTCGTCTGGGAGGTGTAGGAGTTGAGGTTCCTGTCCGGGTCTCGGTTGGGGCGCTGGGTCGTGTGGGCGGTTTATCGGGCGCGCAACAAGCCCCTGCCGGTGCCGCACGCGGCGGAGTGGATGATGATCCCGGAGCACTCCGTGGAGCAGGTACTTGAGACCGGCGCCCTGGCGAGCCTCCACCCCGACGACGTCCTCGAAGCCGCCCGCCGCATGGACCGCCAGCGCCGCGAGCACGACGAGCACTACGAGGAAGGGTAGCGGGGCGCCCGAGAGCCTTCGGGTATTTTCGGCGCCTCTCCCGCCCCCTGCGCAAAGCATAATAGCTGCGAGTCAGTAGCGGCGGATCGGGGAGGACGTTTCGGCGTCAGGCTTCGAACGGGTAGGTTTTGATCTCCTCCCACGGCCCGCCTAGGTAGCGCCAGAGCGTTACGCCCTCGCCGCGGATTTCGAAGGGTGAGAAGGAGCTTTCAAGGTCCCGGTGCAGGGCGCGCGCCTTCTCCGGCGGGACCTTGTTCTGCACGGTCACGTGGGGCCTAAGGCCCTGGCGGTCCTGGTTTGTGAGGAACGGCTCCCACTCCCTCGCCAGGCGTTTGCGGAGGGCGACTAGCGGGGGTGCTTCGAGCTTGTAGGCCACGCCGCGCCCCATGAACAGGAGGCCCGTCGCCCTGAGCGTGATCGGTGCCTGCCCGCGGCAGGCGCCTTCTATCTCTCCGACGACTTCGCGTTCGCGGTCCGCGGGCAGGTGGTGGAAGAGCGTCAGGTGCGCCGAGAGGTAGTTTCGCTCGGGCGGGAAGTGGGCCTCGCGCAGGCGGTCGAAGCGTTCCTGCGACGTGCCGTCCATCTTCAGCGTCAGGATAAACGGCGCGTCCTGTCGGGCGTCGGCAGCCAGGGGGGCCTCCTCGGGGGATCTTTCGGGTCCGGCCTTTTATAGCGGCTCGGGCGGGGACGCGCCACCCCGAACGGGCGCCGGCCATATACTTGCGGGATGGATCTCTTCGACTCTCAGGGCGCCGACGCCCTCGCCCGCCGCGCCCCGCTCGCCGAGCGGCTGCGTCCGAAGGACCTTGACGGCGTCGTTGGGCAGGAGCACCTGACCGGCCCCGGCAGGCCCCTGCGGCGGGCGGTCGAGAGGGGCAGGGTCGGGGTTATCGTGCTGTGGGGCCCGCCGGGGACCGGCAAGACCACGCTGGCCCGCGCGCTGGCCGACGTGACGGAGGAGGCTTTCGTCCCCCTGAGCGCCGTAACGAGCGGGGTCAAGGACCTCCGCGGCGCCCTGGACGCGGCCCGCGAGCGCCTCAAGTACGAGGGGCGGGGGACGCTCCTGTTCGTGGACGAGGTGCACCGCTTCAACAAGGCCCAGCAGGACGCGCTCCTTCCCGCCCTGGAGGAGGGGCTCGTGGACTTCGTTGGGGCCACGACGGAGAATCCGTCCTTCGAGGTGACGGCCCCGCTCCTCTCGCGCTCGCGCGTCCTCCGCCTCCGCCCGCTCTCCGAGGACGATATGAACCTCCTTCTGCTGAGGGGCAAAGAGGCGCTCGGGGTCGAGGTCTCTCCCGAGGCCGAGGCTTACCTCATGGGGCTCTCGGGGGGCGACGGGCGTCGGCTCCTGAACGCGCTAGAAGTTGCCGCGGGCTCCTCGCCGGGGAAGGTCGAGGTCGCGGACGTCGAGGCGGCGGTTGGGGAGAGGGCGCTCCGCTACGGCCGCGAGGAGCACTACGACGTCGTGAGCGCGTTCATAAAGAGCGTGCGCGGCGGCGACCCGGACGCGGCGCTCCATTACCTCGCGCGCATGATCGAGGCGGGGGAAGACCCGGTGTTTATCGCGCGTCGGCTCGTGATCCTGGCCTCGGAAGACATCGGCAACGCCGACCCCCACGGGCTGCCGCTCGCGGTCGCGGCGATGGAGGCAGTCCGGCTCGTCGGGATGCCCGAGGGCCGCATCCCGCTCGCCCAGGCCACTACCTACCTCGCCTCCGCCCCGAAGTCCAACGCCTCCTACAAGGCTATAGGCGCCGCCCTCGAAGACGTCCGCCGCGGCCCGCAGCCCGAGGTCCCGCTGAGCCTCAGGAACGCCCCGACCGGCCTGATGAAGGGCGAGGGCTACGGCGCGGGCTACCGCTACCTCCACGACGACCCCGCCGAGGGCATGAACGACCGCTACCTCCCCGACGAACTCTCCGGGCGGATCTACTACGAGCCGAAGGAGAGGGGTGCGGAGGCGGTGATCAGGGAGCGCGTGGAGCGCTGGCGCAGGGAGCGCGAGGCGCGAGAGGACGAGGGCTGATAGCAGGCCCTGACCAATTTTCTCCCGCTATCTAATTTAGCGCGAGGCGCCGGGTCATCGGCCGATCCGCGTCGTCACCGCGCTCTATCTCCGGGGGCTCGTACCCGAGTCCCGCTAGCCCGAACTGCGCGAGGTCGCTGCCCTTGGGGGGCAGGTCCTACCCCCCCGATCCTTGCTTCTCAAAGCCACCCGGCGAGGTCTCCTGACCTTTATCCTCGGCATCCTCGCTTGCTGCGGTCTTCTCGTCGCGGCTCTGGTCCAGCGCCGTCTTGGTGTTCGTCTCGACGAGGAGGGCGAGAAAGGCGAAGGGGGCGAACCAGATGACGTAGGGGTAGAACCAGTAGTTGACGGTGAGCTGGAAGGCGATGATGAGGGCGGCGGAGAACGCGGCGAGCCTTCGGACCGTACGCTTCCTCGGGAAGACCGCGACGACGAAGGCGAGGAGTATCGCCCCGAACTCTATGGGGCCTTGCAGGACGGCGAGCTGTGGCACCTGCGAGAAGATCGTCCACGGGGTCTCCCTCTCCCCCTGGAAGGCGAGGGTCTTCTCGTAGAAGAGCTGCGTGGCCCCCACGGGGTCGCCGCCCAGCGCGAGCACCCAGAAGCTGAGGAGGACGACGGCGAGGCCGCCGAGGATAAAGTGCAGGAGGCGTCGGCGCCTGTCGAAGCCGTCGTGGAGCAGCCACAGGGGCGCGAGGACGAGGGGGAAGAGCTTCGTGGCGAAGCCGGCAGCTATCGTGGCGCCGCGCGCGACGGGCATCGTGGCGGTCGCGAGGCCTATCGCCATGACCGCGGCGACGATGATGTCGTTCGTGTTGTTGTTCGTCGAGTAGAGCGTGTACGGGAAGACCGCCCAGGCGAAGAACATGGCGGCGGCCCCCTTGCGACCCGCGTAGCGCCACCCGGCGACGAGGAGGGCGATCGCCCCGACGATGAAGGCGAAGATCGTCGCTCCGTGGGCCGCCGGAAGGAAGTCCCACTGGCCCGAGAAGCCGAAGATAAGGTTGAAGGGGACGTAGATCAGGTAGTTCAAGGGCCCGTACGTGTCCCCCGTCCCGACGTCGTCGGGCATGTTCCCGTAGGGGAGGGTCCCGTCCAGGATCCTGTCCGCCCCCACGACCCCGGCGTAGCCGACGTCTATGACGCGCGAGTCGAGGTTGAGGGCGAGCACGAACCCGCTCGCAAGGGCGGCCAGCACGAACAGGACCGCGGTCGGAAGGTTGCTCGTCTTCTCGACCCTCTCGCCGTACCCGAAGCCCATCAGGAGCGTCCGTCCCAGCAGGTACAGGAGCGGCGGGTACCACAGGACGACCGCCCAGAACGAGTCCCCGTCCCGGAAGAAGCCGTGCGAGACGAGGAAGCCCAAGAGCGCCACGACGTCGAGGTTGCGCAGCGAGAGCAGCTTGTCCGTCCGCCAGAAGGCCGCGGCGAAGAGCAGGGCCAGGGTGCCCCAGACGTACCAGTAGTTCGCCTGCTTGCCGTAGGCGCCGTAGTCGCCGCGGGCCATGTGCCACCCGACCTGATCCCCGGTCCACACGTAATTGGATTGCCAGGTTTCGTCGTCGACGCCTACCCGCGCCACCTCTTTCTGGCCCTCGTCCCCGACGGGCATGCCGTCGATGGAGCCCTCCTCCTCGACCTCGAAGTGGACGGTCCACTCACCCTCGTCGTATTCGGCGCGCGAAGTGTACGGCGGGTGCTCCAGAAGCTCGCGGCGCACCTCCGGTGCCGCCGTGGCGACCTTTATCGCGTCGTCCTCCGAGAGCGTGGGGTACGCGAGCGTCTCCGCGGTGGGGGAGACCGAGACGTTGCGCGTCTCCCGCGTGTCGTCCACGACCTCGACGCGCGCGACCGTGCTGCCCGAGGCCCCCTCCACGAAGGCGACGCGCCACCGGTCTCGCTCCACGTCGTACTCGGACGAGGCCGCGACCGTCGGACGATCCACAAACCTGGAGAGCTCCGGGACGAGGCTCGCCGCCCGCTCCGCCTGCCTGGCGTTCGTCTGCGTACCCGGCGCGAGGCCGAGGACCGGGATGAGCAGGAGGAATAGCACGGCCAGCGGCAAGAGACGCCTCACGCCGCCACCTTCTCTCTGCTCTCCCGGGACAGGGCCCTTCCGTCCTCCGGCCCCCCGGTCGGGAGGACGAGCATCAGGACCCAGAGGACGACGAGGAGAAGGTTGCGTTCCAGAAGGAGGTTCACGGCGGAGCCGTCGAGGGCGAGCAGCCGGTCGTAGTGCTCCGGGAAGATCTTCGAGGTCGTCCAGCAAGCCGCCAGAAACAGCCCCGAGGCCCCGAGGAGCCAGAGGCCGCCCGCGCACAAAGGGATGAGGGGCAGCAGCCAGACCACGTACTGCGGCGAGAGCACCTTGGAGCCGAGCATGAACGCGAGAACGAACGCCGCCCCATACCGCGGCAACGACCAGGGGCCGAACGTGCCCGCAAGGTGCTCCCTGTACATGACCGCCGCCGTGACGACGACCAGCGCCCCGGTCACGGGCAGGCTCATAGAGCTCCAGAACCCGGTCCCCGGCCCCACGACGTCGAACGCCCCGAACTCGTAGATTATCCCCTCGGCGTACCCGAGCTTCATCAGCACCGACGCCGCCAGAGACTCGACTTGTAGCCCCCGTTCGGCGTGATAGGCGAAGCTTTTTATGAACCCTCCGCCCCCGAGCAGCGCCGCCGGCACGAAGAACAGCGCCACGACGACCCCGAAGACGACGGACCCCCGCACGAACTCCCGCCACCCGCCGAGACGGGCCGCGAGGAGGGCGAGCGGCGGCCCCACGAGCGCCGGGACGAGCTTCGCCGCGGCCCCGATCCCCAGCGAGGCCCACGCCCCGGCGAGCGCGAGCGAGGAGGCCGCGCCGCCCCTGCCCTTGACGGCGAGCGCGACCGCGACGGCGACCGTCAGGGCGACGACGGCGTCGTAGCGGGTGACGGCGATCGGGTTGAGGAGGACGGCGGCGGCGGCGAAGGTCACGGCGGAGACGGGCCAGGGGAGGCCGAGGGTGCGCGCCGTGAGGGCCGTCAGGACGAGCGAGGCGACGAGGAGGAGCGCCATCTCCGAGGCGAAGTACGCCGCGTAGGAGGACGGACCCTCCGAGAAGATCGCCGGGGGCACGAAGAACGGCAGGCTCCCCGGCGGGTACTCGATAAAGAAGTCCCGGTAGGGGATCTGGCCCGAGAGGATCCTCTCTCCTGCGTTATGGTACGTGAGGATGTCGCGCGACTCCGCCGCCATCGACGGGGTCAGCGCCCGGAAACGGTCCATTAGGGCCGCGTACATGTAGATCCCGAGCAGCGTCACGGGGACCCAGAACAGCAGCCCGCTTGCGGGCGTGCCTGATCCTCCGAGCGAGCGGAGCTTCTGCCGGAGGCCGCCCTTGATTACTGCTCCTCCTCTAGCTCTTGGCCGAAGAGGTCGGCCAGGGGTTCGAGGCCCTCGGGGGCGCCGGTGACGAGCAGGGAGTCGCCGCCCCTGAGGGCGTAGTCGTCGCGCGGGCGGTAGGTCCAGCGGCCCCCGCGGTTGACGGCGAGGGCGTACATGCCCGTCTCGGTTTCTATGCGCAGGGAGCTCAAGGTCCTGCCGTCGGCGGGGGAGCCCGGGGAGACCTTCAGCTTCAAGACGATCTCGTCGGACTCACCGACGGCGGCCGAGAGGACGGGGTGGACCTCCTCGCCCTTCTCCACGATCCAGACCATCTCCTGGGCGCAGTCGGCGATCGTCTCCGACGCCGTCGCGAGGTGCAGGATGCCCCGAAGGCGCGGCGCGTCCTCTATGTCGCGCGCGGCGAGGAGGACCCAGCGCTCGATGCGGTAGCGCATCTCGTCCATCTCGTCCTCGATCGCCACCACCTCGCGCGCGAGCCCCGCGTCGTAGTACAGGAGCGCCGAGTACGCGAGCCCCACGGCGACCTCCGAGAGGTTCTTCATCTCGATGAGCATGTCCACCGCCCGTTCGAGCTCCGAGAGCCCGGCGGGCTGGGCGGCTCCGCCGTCGCCGCCGGACGTCGGGCGGGCGAGGGGGGCGGCGCCCGCGAACTCCCGGATCTCCGCTACGCCCTCGGGCGGGCCCTGCAGGAACAGTACGTCGCCCTCCCGAAGGACGTCCTCGGGTTCGGGGTCGAAGTTCCACACGTCCCCGCTGCGGATCGCGATGGGGCGCATCCCGGTCTCGACAGGGAGGTCCAGCTCGTCGAGGCTCCGGCCGTCCAGGGCGCTCTCGGGGGCGATGTGGACGCGGCTCGTGATCTCCTCGGCCGCCGGCAGGTCCTGGAGGAGCTCCGGGGGGATGCCGAGCTTCTTCACCACGATCTTGGCGATGTCGTTCGCGGCGTTCCCGATCTTCTCTATGTCCTGCACTACCTGCAGGATGCCGGCCATCTGCTCGGCGTCGGCGTGGCTCCTCGCCGCGAAGATCGCGAGGCTCCTCATGTCGAAGACGAGGTCGTTCAGGCGCTTCTCCAGGCGCATCACCTCCTCGGAGAAGTCTTCCGAGTTGTAGAACAGGGCCGCGTAGGCCAGGTCCACCATAAGCTCCGAGGTGTTCTTCGCCTCCGAGAGCATCTCCTTGAGGTTCCTGGGTCGGGCGTCGCGCATGGTTCTGTAGGGGCTCCTAACCGGCCAATCCGAAGATGATCATGGCTATTATAAGGCTCATAAATCCAAGTAGGTCCACGGCCGCCGTGATGATGGGGATGCCGTACGTGTCCGGGTCGAGCCCGAAGCGGTAGCTCATGACGCTCCCGTAGTAGGCCGCCAGCACGGCCGCCGTCGTCGCTATGAGGCCCGCCAGGGAGCTGATCCCGAGCATCGCCCCGAACCCGGGGCTCGCGTCGGCGGAGAAAAGGACCACCGCCAGGACGTGCGAGGCCCCCCCGATGAACAGGTAAACCCCCGTGGCGAAGATGTAGATCAGGGTAAAGTCCCGAAAGGCATCCAACGACGGAAGTCCCCTCGGCGTGAGGAGCCCCAGGTGGATCTTCGAGGAGAGCCGGCTGGAGAGTATCCCTCCCAGAGCGCCCCCCTCCTGCAAGAAAGCCGGGAGCAGGATGGAGAGCGCGAGCAAGGTCGTGAACTGCTCCTCACGGTCCTGCAGAGCGACCCCGACGAGGATGGTCACGGTCCCGGTGATCGCGAGTATCGGCAAGGATTCCGCGAGAATGCGCCGGAGGTTCGGTACGCCGAGCCGGAACGCCGCCGCCACGGCCCCCAGCGCCACCGCTATCAGGGCGACGGCGAGGGCGCTGGAGAAGATCGGGACGCCTATAAGGTAGGTCGCGATGACGAGGGACGGGAGGGTGAGGATGTCGCCGGCGGCCGTGATCATGGGGGCCGCTATGTTGTCCATGTCCCAGCCTCGCGCGACGCTCACCCGGGCAACGAGCACCGTGATGCCAAGCAGGAGGGTCCCCGCCAGCGCCCCCCCGACGGTCGAGATCACCACGTAATCGAAGACCGAAAGCTCCGTCGTAACCCCTAGGATGTCGGAGAGGTAACGGGCCAGAAACGCCAGGAAAACCCCGGAGATCAACGAGAGGACCGCCGCGGCCTGCACGTTCTCCGCCAGCACGCCCCTTCTGAAAGAGAAGCTGAACAGGCCGGTCTGTATGGCCGTCGAGATGCGGCTCCCCATCGCCCCGAAGATCGCGCCCCGCATCCCGATGGCGGCCGGTATGAGGACCGCGAGCCCGACAAGCTGGTCGAGAGTGCCCGTGATGCCCGCCAGCGCGAGCCCCGCCACGAGCTCCCCCACGGAGGAGATGAACAGCGCCGCGAACCCCTGCCTCAGGGACTCCTTCTCCTGCGAGAGATAGCCGTAGACCTTCGGCCTCAGCCGGGGCCGCTCCTGCAACCTGCGCCTTATACGCCCCGGCTCCCGCCCGGCCTCATCCTCCTCCCGCCGCAAGAGGAGGCGCCGCCTCCTGCTGCGCGAGCCCTTGTCGTCGCCCTCGATCACAAGGGCTGTATAGCCCCTTGAAGGACCAAAGTAAAGCTCGCCGTCGAGGTTCCGGCGTCTGCCGCGACGGGCGCCGCTACCGCAGGGGGCCGGGAGCCGAGACGATTCCTAGAGCATCCTCCTGCGGTGGAGGTAGTAGAGCATGACCGCCGCGAGCGCCACGAGGACCGCGACGACCACGAAGTAGCCGTAGCGCGTCGAGAGCTCGGGCATGTTCTCGAAGTTCATCCCGTAGATGCTCGTGACGAAGGTCAGCGGCAGGATCACTGTCGAGATGGCAGTGAGCTTCTGGATGCCCTGGTTTATGCGCTGGGTGGCGCGGGTCGTGTAGATCTCCATGGTGCTGGAGAGGTAGTCCCGCGTGGTCTCGATGGAGTCGAGGACCCGGTTGAGGTGGTCGAGGATGTCCTGAAAGTACTTCTTGTCCTCCTCGGGGACGAGATCCGCGGTCGGCCGGGTGAGCGTCGTGACGCTGTCGCGCTGCGGGAGCGCTATCCTCCTGAACGAGGTCAGCAGGTGCTTGAGGCCGAACAGATCGTCCAGCGCCCGCACGGAGTCGTCCTCGTCGCCCCCGAGAAGCTTCGCCTCTACCTCGTCGGCCCGGGCCGAGAGCCCGTCCATGATCGGCAGGTACTCGTCGACTACCGCGTCGAGCACGGTGTGGGCGATCCTCGACGCCGACGAGACGAACTCATCCCTGGACCTGAGCTTCTCCCGCACCCGCCGGAGCTCCCTGATGGGCTCGGGGTGCACGCAGACGACGTAGTTGGTCCCGACGTACATGTCCACCTCGGCGGTCTTCATCCCGCGCCCCTCACCGGAGACGCTGAAGGAGAACAGGACCACGAACAGGTACTTGCCGTAGTCGTCGACCTTCGGCAGGTGGCTCTCCGTGAAGCAGTCCTCGACCGTGAGCCCATCGAAGCCGAACGTTTCGGAGAGCAGCCGCCCGTACGGCCCATCCTGACCGCCGTTCTGGCGAGAGATGTCGCACCACACCAGCGCGTCCTCGTCGGAGAGGTAGCCCGCCAGCTCATCGAGCATCACGTCTTCGCGCAGGTCCCCCGAGGGTTCGAGAACCATCAGTTCCACGCCCTCCGGCAGGTTCTCCGTCTTCGTCGACATGGCCCGGAGTATACCGGCGCGCCCTGCCCCCGTTCCCGACGGGCGTTCCCGGAGTCCCGACCGCCCGGAGCCCGAGATGGGCGTAGGTGCGGGGCGTCCTCCCCGGTAAAGTCCTTCGTGAGGGCCGGAGCCCCCGAAGGGAAATGGGGACCGCCGAGGCCGCTGATAAAGGTATCTCGGGCTTGGTGCAGGGCTCCGGGGCGAACCGCGGGGCCGGGTCGAGGTTTGCTGCGGGCTCGCGCGCGGGGCG
>CADCVI010000075.1 GCA_902806105.1 uncultured Rubrobacteraceae bacterium | reverse complement strand
CGCACGCCACCGCACAAGC
The DNA here is from genome assembly GCA_902806105.1 of uncultured Rubrobacteraceae bacterium. Next base: position 12,688 of record CADCVI010000075.1, on the reverse strand, counting down.
ACCCACCGACCATGTTCGGCATCCGAACCTTCCTCTACCGACCTCACCCGGAACCGGCCCACACGCGGCGACCCGAGCGCGAGACCCGCCCTACAACCAGTTGTCACCTGCGTTACATTTTATAGTTGGTCGAGCTTGCCGGCAAGTCCAAAGACGACCCGGAGAGAATGGAGCCACCTCTTGCATCCTGTTGCGAAACCCGGCCGAAGGGCTTTCGGTTCGCCCGGGCGGATCTTGTCGAGCTCGCGCTCATCCCCGGGGCTAGAAGAGGCCCGGCTCTTCGCCGCGCCTCAGGCGGTTCGCGGCGTTGTGGGCCTGCCGCGTGGTCTCCGGCAGCCGGTACTTCGGGGAGAGGGCAAGTACGAGCTCTACGGCGCTGTCCAGGTCCGTCCCGTTGCCGATGGATACGTAGACGGGCGAGACGTTCTTCCTCGTCCGCACTACCTGTCCGACGACCTCTCCGCGGTGGACGAGGTCTTTGCGGCTCCCCTTCTCGGTTTCCGGCTCCTCGTACGAGCCCACGAGCAGGGTCTTGGCGCAGCCGATGCTCGGCACGTCCAGGAACAGCCCGAGTTGCGAGGCCAGCCCGAGCCTGCGCGGGTGAGCGAGACCGTGGGCGTCGAAGATCACGGCGTCCACCTCCGTCTCGATCTTCCGGAGCGCCCCCACGACGGGCGGTATCTCCCTGAACGCCAGGAGCCCCGGTACGTAGGGGAACTCCAGCCTCGTCTCGTAGCCCTTCACCTCCACCACTTCGAGCCCGGGGAACGTGAGCACGACGACGGTCGCGTAACCCTCGTCGCCCTGCGTCGAGACGTCCGCCCCCGCCACGTAATTGATGGCCGAGAGATCCAGGGACGGACCCTTGCGAACCCTGGGGGCGAGCTCACCCTGCAACCGTCGCGCTTCGGACGGCGAGAGATCGTATGGAGGCATCGACTCGACCCTCAAAAGGATCCTCCAAGAAGTAAAAGGAAACGACTTACGGAGCGAAAACCGATCCGACCGACGAGATTTGGAGGGGGGAAACGTCCCGTCGGCCGGGGCTCGGTTGATCAGAACTATACCCTTGCCATATTACGTATACCTTGACCGAATGTTACGTTTTTGTTGCGCTAGCGAAACACTTTGGTTACGAAGCCCGCTCAAACCGTATTTTGAGCCACCAACAGCGCCCTTGAGATTAAACCTATCCCTACGGTCGAGGGTTGCGCGGGTAGAGATATTTCGGGGTTCTGCTGGGCCCGGGTCACGCTACGGTGACCCGGATGGCATGGTAGCCGGTGGCGCCGGAGGGGTGGGGCGGGGCCGGTTTCTCGGTCTGGGTCTCGCCCTCGCCGTCGGTGGCGCGGACCTTGATCTTGTACTCGCCGGGGCGGGCATCCCAGTCGTAAACGTACTGGCGCCAGGTATCGGGGTCGAGCTGGGCGGCGAGGCGGGCCTCGTTCCAGGTCTCGCCGTCGTCCGTGGAGACCTCGACCCTCTCGATGCCCTTGTGGGGGGCCCATGCCACGCCACCGATGGGGATGCGGCCCGCCTCTGGGCGGTCGCCGTCCTTGACCGTGTCGATGCGGCTTTGGGTCTTGACCGGGCCCTCCTTGGTCCAGGTCCTCTGGATCCAGTATGCGTCGAAGTTCCAGTCCGTGAGCTCTATGTCCGTGAGCCACTTCGTCGCGGAGACGTAGCCGTAGATACCGGGGACGACGAGGCGGACCGGGTAGCCGTGCTTCAGGGGGAGCTCGGAGCCGTTCATCCCGAACGCCACGAGGGCGTCGCGGCCGTCGAGGGCGATATCCGTCTTGAAGCCGCCAGTCCAGCCGTCGACGCTACGGCCGATCAGCTGCTCGGAGGCCGGCCCGATGTTCTCGCGGCTGACCCCCGCCTCCTTAAGGACGTCAGAGAGCAGCACGCCGGTCCAGCGGGCGTTCGAGACGAGGCCGCCGCCGACCTCGTTGGAGACGCACGAGAGCGTCACGTCGGACTCGCGGGTCGGCATGTCGAGGAGGTCCTTGTAGGTGAACGAGACCGGGTTCTCGACCGCGCCCTTGACGTTGAGCTTCCAGCGGTCGACGTTTATGCGCGGCGAGGAGAGGGCCGTGTCTATAAGGTAGAAGTCCTCGTTCGGCGTCATCAGGGGCGGCATGCCGGGCACGTCGATGGAGGCCGCGGCCGGGGGCGGGGGCAGCGTCTCGTGGAGCGCCGCGCCCCCGCCGACCTTGACCGGCGACGATGCTACCGTCCCCTCGGCGCCTCCGGCGGAGAGCGCCCGCCCCGTCCCCGCGGCGGCGAGCCCCACTACCGCGGCGACACCGCCCATCGCCAGGAAGTTCTTGCGCGGCACCGCGATGCCGCGGCCGGAGTGCGCCTCCCTGTGGCGCACGTCCATGACGGGTGCCTCTCGGGAGGCGTCGGCGGCGGGCGCTTCTTGCGCTGGCGCGGCCCCCTTCCCGGCAGATGTCCCGGCCCTGAGGTCGGACATGCGCAGCAGGTAGTCCGCGAACCAGGTCCCGAGGCCGAGGGCGCCGAGGATCGTCAGGATAGCGGGTATCGGGGCGACGAACGGCTCCGTGAAGGCGGCGAGCAGGGCGATGATGCCGAGCCCCGCAACGCCGAGGAGCGCAGCCAGGCGGGAGCGGAGGCTCAGGATGCCGAGCAGGCCCGCGATCACGAGCGAGCCCACGACCGTCGAGGTTATAAGGACGGGTATGTCGGCCGAGCCGAGCGTCTCGATGGCCTGCGTGGCGAAGCTGCCCGGGGTCAGCTCTATAATCCCCTGCGCGATCGCAAGAAACACCGAAGGGACCAGATCGTAGATCCCGTGTACGAGCTCTGCGAGCCCGAACGCTAGTATGGCCCCGACCGCACCCGCGGCGAAAGCCCTTAACTTCCTGTTCACAAAACCACTCTCCGCTTCCTGTTTGCCGGGTGCGGCTCCGGCGAGACGTTCATGTTCCGCACGCACAGAGTCTACTACCGAGCCTCCGTACAACCTCTAAAAGAGATCACGTATGTATTACGGGGAGGGCCCGGGTACCGGATCATCAACCGTAGGGTTTCTACGCCAAGGGCTTCGGCCCCCCACAGGAGCATGTGACGCCTTGACACACCGGCCCTTTGAGTCTACAAAGCCTTTTATATAGGCGACGATGGGAAGAGTAAGGTCGGAGAGCGTCGAGAGAGCGAGCCGGGGGCGGTGAAAGCCCGGCGCGGCGTCCGGCCCGAAGATCCTCCCGGAGCCGCCGGTCCGAAAGCGAAGGCCGCGGGGGTCCCCTGCCGGTCCAGGCGTTAGTAGGCCCGGCCGGGTACGCCCGTTACAGCGCGCAGACGAGCGGCCCGGGGCATCCGGGCAAGCGGGGTGGTACCGCGAGGGTTCTCCAGGAGAGGCCCCCGTCCCTGCGGTGGAGCGAAACTCTGCTCCCTCCGTAGGGACGGGGGCCTTTTATATGAGAGGCGTTGCGTATGGCTTTCGATGGGGTGCGGTCGCGGGTGAGCTTCCCGAAGCTCGAAGAAGAGATGCTCGGGCTGTGGCGCGAGATAAGAGCATTCGAGAAGTCCGTCGAGAACCGGCCGAAGGATAAACCGTTCGTCTTCTACGAGGGACCGCCGACGGCGAACGGGCGGCCGGGCTTCCACCACGCGCTCGCGCGCGCCTTCAAGGACCTCATCCCGCGCTACAAGACGATGCAGGGCTACCGGGTCGAGCGCAAGGGCGGCTGGGACTGCCACGGCCTCCCCGTGGAGCTTCAGGTCGAGAAGGAGCTGGGGCTCGCCGGCAAGGCCGACATAGAAAAGTACGGCATGGAGAAGTTCAACCGGCTGTGCCGCGAGTCCGTCTTCCGCTTCGTGGGGGAGTGGCGCGAGATGAGCGAGCGCCTCGGGTTCTGGGTGGACATGGACGACGCCTACTGGACCCTCGACAACTCCTACATGGAGAGCGTCTGGTGGGCCCTGAAGAACCTCCACGAGCGCGACCTCCTCTACGAGGGCTACAAGGTGACGGCCCACTGTCCGAGGGATCAGACGTCGCTCTCCTCCGCCGAGGTCGCCATGGGCTACGAGACCGTCACCGACCCAAGCGTCTACGTGAAGCTCCCCCTCGCGGACGACCCGGCCACGTCCCTGCTCGTCTGGACCACAACCCCCTGGACCCTCGTCTCCAACACAGCCGTCGCCGCAGCCCCGAAGGTGGAGTACGTGACCGTGCGGGACGGCGAGGAGAACCTGATCCTGGCGCGCGAACTTGTCGAGAAGGTTCTCGGCGAGGGCGAGCACGAGGTCCTGGAGACGAGGAGCGGGAGCGAACTGGCTGGGACGAAGTACCGCCGTCCCTTCGAGTACGTCCCCGTCGAGGGTTCCGAGAACCTGTTCACGGTGGTCCTCGGCGACCACGTGACGACGACCGAGGGGACGGGCCTCGTCCACACGGCGCCCGCCTACGGCGAGGACGACGCGAGGATGGGGAGGCGTTACGGCCTGCCGACGATACACCCCGTCCGGCCCGACGGGACCTTCGACGATCGGGTGGGCAGTTTCGCGGGAGTCTTCGTGAAGGAGGCGGACCCGGGGCTCGTGGAGGAGCTTCGGGAGACGGGCTTCCTCTACCGGGCGGAGGACTACGAGCACTCCTACCCCCACTGCTGGCGCTGCGGGACGCCGCTGCTCTACTACGCCAAGAAGGCCTGGTACGCGCGGACGACGGCGGTCCTCGACGGCCTGCTCGGGGAGAACGAGGGCATAAACTGGGTCCCCGAGCACATAAAGTGGGGCCGCTTCGGCGACTGGCTGAGGAACAACGTCGACTGGGCGCTCTCCCGCGAGCGCTACTGGGGGACGCCGCTGCCGCTCTGGCGCTGCGAGGAGGGCCACGTGACCGTCATCGGGAGCGTGGCGGAGCTGGAGGAGCGGGCCACGGGCCCCGTCCCCGACGACCTGCACCGCCCGTACATAGACGAGGTGAAGGTGCGGTGCTCCGGCTGCGAGCGGGAGGCCGCGCGCGTCCCCGAGGTCCTGGACGCGTGGTTCGACTCGGGGAGCATGCCGTTCGCCCAGCAGCACTACCCGTTCGACGGGACGGAGGAGGACTTCGGGCGCCACTTCCCGGCGGACTTTATCTCGGAAGGCGTGGATCAGACGCGCGGATGGTTCTACTCGCTGCTCGCCGCCTCCACCATGCTCTTCGGCCGGAGCCCGTACAAGACCTGCATGGTCCTCGGCCACGTCCTCGACTCCGAGGGCAAGAAGATGAGCAAGAGCCGGGGGAACATCGTCGACCCGTGGGAGGTCTTCGGGGAGCAGGGAGCGGACGCGCTGAGGTGGGCGCTGTACACGGCGACGAGCCCGGGCAACCCGCGCCGCTTCTCCAAGGAGCAGGTCGACGAGGCGGTCCGCAAGCACCTCCTCACCCTCTGGAACACCTACTCTTTCTTCGTCACCTACGCGAGGATAGACGGCTTCGACCCCGTGCGCGACTACGTGGCGCCGGAGGATCGGAGCCTGATGGACCGGTGGGCCCTCTCGGAGCTCCAGCTCACGATCCGCACGGTGACGGAGAAGCTGGACGCCTACGACGTGACGGCGGCGGGCCGTGCCCTCGGGGAGTTCGTGGACGAGCTCTCGAACTGGTACGTGCGGCGGAGCCGGCGGCGCTTCTGGAAGGCGGAGGACGACGGCGACAAGAAGGCCGCCCACTCCACCCTCTACGAGTGCCTCACGACGGTAGCGAAGCTTTCAGCGCCCTTCACGCCGTTCATCTCCGAGGCGCTGTACCGGAACCTCGTGGTGAACGCGGACGCCGGCGCCCCCGAGAGCGTGCACCTGGCGGACTGGCCCGTGGTAGACGAGGCGCTCGTGGACGAGGAGCTCTCGCGCCGGATGGCGCTGGCGAGACGGGTCGTGGTCCTCGGCAGGGCGGCGCGCAACGCGACGGCGATCAAGACCCGCCAGCCCCTGCGCGAGGTCGTCGTCGTACCGCACGGCACCGTCGAGGAAGGCTCCGCGTGGGAGGGCGTCAGGGACCTGAAGGGCGTGATCCTGGACGAGCTCAACGTCAAGTCGCTGCGCTTCGGTGAGGCCGACGACGTGGTCGCTTACGACCTCAAGCCGAACCTCGCGGTCGTGGGGCCGAAGTACGGGAAGCTGGTCCCCGGAATACGCTCGGCCCTGTCCGAAGCCGCCCCGGAGATCGGGGCACGGGCCGCCGCCGGGGAGAGCGTTCCGGTGGTCGTCGACGGGCAGGAGATCACGCTGGGCCCCGACGAACTGCTCGTGGGCTCCGGTCAGAGGAGCGGCTACGCCCTGGAGGAGGAAGGAGACCTCTCGGTGGCGTTGAAGACGGAGCTCGACCCCGAGCTCGTGGACGAGGGGCTCGTCCGGGAGCTCGTGCACAAGGTCCAGAACCTGAGGAGGGAGAAGGGGTTCGAGATCGAGGAGACGATCTCCGTGGGGCTCGGGGGGAGCCCGCGCGTCGTCGGCCTGCTCGAAGGACCCTGGGGCGGTTACTTCAAGAGCGAGGTTCTGGCCCGCGACCTGGCTCTCGACGGCGACGTGGGAGAGGGTGCCGAGACCATGAGCGTCGAGGGCGAGCAACTGCGGGTCAGGGTGGAGCGGCTCGGCAAGATCGGGGTGGGGTGATGTAAAGCCGAAACGGGTATGATGAGGGCTTGACGTCGTCCGACGCAGTCGGTGAGAAGAGGCGAGAGGGAGGTACGAAGTGTTCGGGAGTAGATCGCGGACGGAGAAGTTGAAGAAGGGGGCGACCAATGGGTCCGCCCTGGTAGCCGCCTACGCGGGGGCGAGGCCGGTCGCTGAGAGGCTCCTCTACGACGACGACCTCCGGGACAACATCCGTACCCTTATAGAGTCGTCCCGCAAGATCCTGGACGAACTCTCCGACGAGAGCCCGCAGGAGATCGTGGCGAGGCTCTGGGACGACGACAAGGTACGCGACCAGGTCGAGTCCGTCGTCGGCGCGGCCCAGGAGGGCGCGAAGAGGGTCCGGGGCGAGAAGGTCCGCAGGAGCAGCGGCGGCTCCGGCAAGCTTCTCCTGCTGCTCGCCGCTGGCGCCGGCTTCCTGTTCCTGAGCCCGAGGACCGGCCCCCAGGCTCGCCGCATCGCGGGGGACATCTTCAACGCCCTGAGGTCCGGCTAGGGGGAAGCATCCAGAGGTAACCGTTCCCCCGAAGGGCCCCGCTCGGATTCGAGGGCGGGGCCCCTACTAGTACAGGGGCTTGAAGGTCGGGCAGAGGAGATCCACCACCCGATCGAACGCGCGGCCCCCCTCTCTCCCGCCCGCGGCCTCGACGAAGCGGCCCCGGAGCGCCGCAAGACCGACCATGACCTCTTCCTTCGCGCGCTCGGCCCTGTTCCGGGCGCTCTCGCTTGGAATCCCGGCCTTCTCCAAGCGCTCGGCGCGCTCCCCGAGGCGCTCGGCGCGCTCCAGGTTCGCGGCCTGCGCCCGGAGGTATTCGCGAACCATCCCGGCCGCACGGGTCTCGAGCGCCGCCGGAACCTTCGGCTCCTCCTCCAGGGGCCCGTCGTCAACAGAGACGTGCGAGGGGGCCGAGCCCGGCCGCGACCGCAAGAGCCTTCGCGAGAGCCGTGCCCGCAACGATGCGAGAAACGATAAACTGTCTTTACTCATGAAGCGTATTTTAGAACTCCGAGCCTCCGCTGTTGTGTTAACCCTCTCACTGCTCCTCCTCGCCGCCGGTTGCTCCGGGGTCTCGGGAGATCCTCGCGAGCAGGCCAACGACGCCATCGCGACGGCCAACGAGACGATAGCCGAGCACGACCGGCTCTTCGGGGAATCCCGCGAGACTTACGAGGGTGCCAGGGAGGCCATAGAAGGCGGGGAGGACCCGGAAGAGCAGGCAGAGCGCGTCGCCCAGGCGCGCGAGACGCTGTCCGAGGCCCGCGCGAGCCTCGAAGAGGCGCGGGAGCCGCTCCTGGAGGTGCAGGACCTCGACGTGGAGCCCGAGATCAAGGAGTACGCAGGACTCGTCGCGGAGGCGATGGACGCCCAGCTCGGGGCCGAGTCCCGGGAGATGGAGTTCTACGAGATCCTGGAGAACGACCCCATACTCAGGGACGACCGCGAGAGGGCGCTCGACGTCCTGTCGGAGGTGGAGGACGGCTACGCGAGGGCCGAGGCCTCCTACGCGAGATCCAGGGAGGTCGCCGACGCGAACCCGGAGCTTATAGGCGGGTAGCAGGGCGGCGGTCCTATCTGCCCGCCGTTACAGGGGCTGGCAGACCGGGCAGACGTGGGTGCCGCGACCGGCGACGCGGAGCTTCTGTATCTCCGTGCCGCAGACGGGGCAGGGCTCGCCGGCGTGGGTGAAGACCTTGAGCTGGTGCTGGAACTTGCCGGTCTCTCCGAAGGCGTCGTGGTAGGAGTCGAAGGTCGTGCCCCGCAGCTCGATGGCGCGGCCGAGGATGTCGCGGCTGGCCGAGTAGATGGCTTCGGTCTCCGTCGGCGTCAGGGTGTTCGCCTTGCGCGTGGGGTGGACCCCGGCCTCGAAGAGGACCTCGTCGACGTAGATGTTGCCGAGGCCCGCTATCATCGACTGGTCGAGGAGCAGACCTTTTATGGCGGCCTTGCGGGCGAAGATGCCCCGCAGGTATTCGAGGGTGAAACCCTCCGAGAACGGGTCGGGGCCGAGGCGCTTCAGGAGGGGGTGCTCCCCTACCCTGTCCGGGTCGTAGAGGTCGAAGTAGCCGAGCCAGAGGCGGGTGAAGGCGAGGACCAGCGGCTCCTCTCCGCCGAACTCGACGACGGCGGTGTGGATCTTGTCCGGCTCCCGCCACTCGGGGAGGCGGAGGACGCGCCCGGAGATGACGAGGTGGACGAGCCCCACGACGTCCCCGAAGTCCAGCGTGATGATCTTGCCGCGCCGCCCCGTCCCCCGGAGCGTCTTTCCAACTAGCTTGCCGGGGAAGCCCTCTACGCCCGCGTTCGAGACGTCGTCGCGGAGGATGGCGGCGCGGGTAACTACCCTCCCCTGGGCCAGGGTGCGGACGTCCTCGGCGATGACGGTAACCTCGGGGAGCTCGGGCACTACGAGCCCTCCCCGACGAGCTCCCGCACGAAGCTGGCGACGCCGTCCTCCTGGACCGAAGGGGCCACGACGTCGGCGGCGGCCCGGACCTCGCCGTCCATCGGGCCGACCGCGACGCCGCACCCGACGAAGCGGAGCATGTCTATATCGTTGTCCGCGTCCCCGAAGGCGAGGGCGCGGCCGGGCTCTATCCCCCACCGCTCGCACAGAAACTTGAGGCCCTCGGACTTCGTGCCGAGTAGGCCGCCGACCTCGACGTAGTGGGGGAGGCTGCGGGTGACGTGGAGGCGCCCGGCGAAGGCGTCCTGCGCCGCCTTCAGCCAGCCCGGAACGTCGCGGGGGTGGTCTACGAGCACGAGCTTCGTCGGGTCTTCCCCGGCCTCTTCGCGCAGCCACCGGGCAGGGGAGTCGACGGCACGGACGTCCGGCTCGCTGTTCGAGACGTGCTTCATGACCGCGGAGTTTTCGGGGGAAGTTACCACCTTGCCGTCGGTGAAGACGCGGGCGTGGAGGCCGCGTTCCGCAGCCCAGTCCAGGACTTCGAGGGCGAGGTCCCTCGGGAGCCTCCGGTGCAGGAGCGTCTCGCCGTTCATCCGCCGGACCATCGAGCCGCCGTAGCAGACCACGGGATCGTCGCCCCCGAAACCGAGCCTCGCGGCGTGCTCGCGGGCCCCCTCGAACCGCCGTCCCGTCGCCACCACGAGCCGCATCCCGCGCCCCCTCAAAGCCTCGAAGGCTTCGATGGTCGCCCGGGAGATCGTGAGGTCGCGCCGCAGCACCGTCCCGTCGAGGTCGAAGGCGCCCAGGTCGAAGGGGAAGCCCCCGTTCTTCTCAGTACCAGCCCCTCCGGACACGCGAACCCTCCCTGTGTAAAACAACCCGGTTATTCTAGCCGTTGAGGACGCGCCCGGCGGAACCGCCCTCGACCGCGGCGCGGATGTCTCAGGCGGAGAGGAGGTCTAGAAACCACGCGAGGCGGCCCTCGGCCCAGAACCGTTCAGCCTTCGAGGCGGAGACGAAGGCCACGTGGCCGCCGTGCGGGGGCGCGGCCAGGGTGATGTGCGGGTTGTCGAGGACCTCCGGGCGGCGCAGGGGCGCGAAGGGGACCAGCGGGTCGTCCTGGGCGTGGATTATGAGGGTCGGCACCTTTATGCGTCCCGCACCGCGGATCGCGCTGGCGCGTTCGTAGTAGTCGCTCGCGCCCTCGAAACCTCCGTGCGGCGCGGTGTAGAGCTCGTCGAAGCCGCGGACGGTGCGGGCACGAGCGAGGGCGCGCGTGTCGTAGAGGGCGGGGTAGAGCGCCTTCTTCCGTACGACGAGGCGGCGGAGGCCCTGGGCGAAGGTCCGTTCGTAGGCGTAGTTCGAGGGCTTCTCGAGCCTCGTCACGGTCGCGGCGAGGTCGAGCGCGGGCGAGACGGCGCAGACGCCGAGGAGCGATGACGGCGCATCATCCCCCATCTCCCCGGCCATCTTGAGGGCGAGGTTGCCGCCCATCGAGAAGCCCGCGACGAGGACGCGGGTCAGCCCGTCCCGGGCCCCGAGCTCGCTGACCACGGCCGCGAGGTCACCGGACATGCCGCTGTGGTAGAGCGTCGGGGTCAGGTGCTCCGTCCCGCCGCAGTTGCGCTGGTTCAGGCGGATGACGTTCGCGCCCGCGCGATGCGCCAGCCGGGCCGCGCCGACCACGTACGGGGCATCCGCCGAGCCCCCGAGGCCGTGTATGAGGACGACGGTGAGGCGCGCGGCCCTGTCCCCGTGCCAGCGGCAGCGGGCGAGTATGCGTACCCCCGGCTCGACCTCGAAGAGGCGCTTCTCGTCGGCGCGCGTCTCCTCCGCGCGGACCCGACCGGGCCACGCCCACGCCGCGAGCGTCTGGGCGTGTCCGCCCTTTAGCAGGGGGTGCGGCCGGAAGGGATGGGCAGAGAGCCCCCGCTCCGCCTCTCTCGCCAGCGCCCTCGCGCCCTCGCGAGGGCGCTCTACCCCTCCCCCGCCGGCCTTCTCCCCTCCGTGGCGATTCAACCCCTGTCCCTCCTGTCGGGTCCCTGTCGGAGGATGCGTCGCCCACGGCGAGCTCCCCGGCCGGATTGTAAGCCGGCGTTTCCGAGGACGGGGTCGAGCGTCTTGAAAGCGTCGTCTTCCGGAGGCAGACTCTGCGAGACTCGAGGAGGCTGGTGGACGGGCAGGGTAGCGGTCGGTTGAGCGGGTTTGCGCGGGGGTCACGGCCCTCGGGTGGCGGCGCGTCCTTCGGCGACGGGCGGTTCGCTCCGAGCCCGACCGGCCCGCTCCACCTCGGTAACCTCAGGACCGCCCTGCTCGCGTGGCTGTTCGCGCGCTCGGCCGGGGCGCGCTTCCTCGTGCGCGTGGAGGACCTCGACCGTTCGCGCGTGCGCCCGGGGATCGAGGAGGCCCAGCTCGGCGACCTCGCCGCCCTCGGGCTCGACTGGGACGGAGGGGTGGCACGGCAGTCCGAGCGGGGGGCGTTGTACGAGGAGGTTATCGCCAGTCTCGACGCCGGGGGGCTGCTCTATCCCTGCTACTGCACGCGGGCCGAGATACGAGCAGCCGTGTCGGCGCCGCACGGCATCGCCGCCTCCGACCGCTACCCCGGCACCTGCCGGCAGCTCTCGCAGGCCGAGCGCGCGGAGAAGGAGGCGTCGGGGCGTCCGCCCGCGCTGAGGGTGCGCGCGGGGGGCGCGCGGGTCGCGTTCGAGGACCGGCTGCTCGGGCACCACGAGGGGGAGGTAGACGACTTCGTCGTGCGGCGCAACGACGGTGCCCCCGCCTACCAGCTCGCCGTGGTGGTGGACGACCGGGATCAGGGCGTCGAGGAGGTGGTACGCGGCGCGGACCTCGTCGACTCCACCCCGCGCCAGATCCTCCTCTACCGCCTGCTCGGGCTCACGGCACCTCGCTACGCACACGTACCGCTCGTGCTAGGCCCGGACGGCCAGCGCCTCGCGAAGCGCCACGGCGCCGTTACGCTCGACGACCGGAGAAGGGCGGGTGAGACGCCAGCGGAGGTGCTCGCGTGGATGGCGACCTCCCTCGGCCTCGCGGAGCCCGGGGAGAGGCCGAGCCTCCCCGACCTGCTCGCACGTTTCGACCCCGACCGGCTGCCGCGCGAACCGACGGTCTGGACCTCTAGTCACATCACCTGATGACCGTCCGCGACGATAAACGGTAGTCCGCTGGAGCAGCAAGAACGGGCCGGCATCTTCGAGGGGTGGCGGCCGGATCCTTTCGAGCACGCACGGTTTCGACCAGAGGCAAACCCCGTTCGGTCCACGAACGAATCCTTCGCGAGGTCGCAGACCAACGCTGAAGTTCGAACGAACGGTGGCGAGACGGGAAGCCCTGCGGCAGGATCACCGGGGAGGTACCAGCTGGGGCTTCTCGTTCTTTTGGAGCATCTCTAGAAACGACGAAGCATCGCTTCGCGGGGCCTCGGCGGTGGCGGCCGTTCGCTGACGGGGGTACGGAGACCGCGTCGCGTCTCCGACGAGGAGGTCTTGAGGCGACTGCTCTAGCGGTCCAGCGACCAGGAGTGGAGGCGGCGCAGGGTAGGGCCGAGGTTGGCTTCCTCGTAGTCGAGGTGGGAGATCAGGTGCTCCGCGAGCCGGCCGAGCTTCGAC
>CADCVI010000074.1 GCA_902806105.1 uncultured Rubrobacteraceae bacterium | reverse complement strand
CGTCGTCGTAGGTGCCGCGCTGCTCGGGCGGAGGCTCCTCTCGCGCTAGGAGGGTGCGCCGGGAACCGCCCTTGCGCCTCCCGGGCCTTCCGGGTAGCTTTGGTGCGGAGACCGGGGCACACAACCCTGTTCCACACCCTGACTGACGATCCCCGAAACGAGGAACAATGACCGAGAAAGCTAACGTCTATGCGTACGGCGAGCGGCTGCCGGAGGTCCACCCTTCGGCCTTCGTGGCGCCCGGGGCTTACGTTGTTGGGAAGGTAACTATCGGCGACGGGTCGAGCGTCTGGTACGGGGCGGTGTTGCGGGGCGACCTCGATGAGATCCGGGTGGGAGAGCGCACGAGCATCCAGGACAACGCCGTCGTGCACATGGACGCGGGTTTCCCCGTCTCCATCGGAAACGACTGCGTCGTCGGCCACGCGGCGGTCGTGCACGGCTGCGAGATAGGGGACCGCTGTCTCGTCGGCATGAACGCAACCATCCTCACCGGGGCCAGGATAGGCGACGGTTCGATCGTCGCCGCGGGCGCCATGGTCCCGGAGGGCCGCGAGTACCCGCCCGGTAGCCTCATCGTCGGCGTCCCCGCGAAGAGGGTCAGGGAGGTGACGGAGGAGCAGACGAAAGACGTGGCCCGCGGCGCCCGCTCCTACGTCGAGCGTGCCGCCGAGCACCGGGCCTCGCTGAAGCGACCGGGCTAGAACGGCCCGCGCGGCACCCGAGAGAGCCCGTACATCGGCCCTCGATTCTCGGGTGACCGGCGTCGGTGCACGGCCTCCCCGGTCCCTGTGCCGGGCGATCTCCCGGGAGCCCCGGGCGGTGCGTAGGGCCAGTGGCCGGTGCTCGGCCAACGGTCCCCGACGAAGCATCCCGGTCTGGCGTAGAATCCTCCTTAGATACCACAGCGACCTCAGCGAAAGAGGAGGCTTTCTTGTCCGAGTACATTCAGTTCGGGTTGGCGATGGCGCTCATGATCGCCCTCCTGCTCGGCTCCTACTGGTTCGTCCTGTCGCCGAGTCGCGGCGAGAAGCAGCAGTCGAAGAAGAGCGACCAGAAGTCGAACTGAGGCCGGTAGCGGGGAGAGGGTAGAGGGGTGCAGGTCTCGGCACGCGCTGACTACGCGCTCCGCGCGTCGTCGGAGCTTGCGCGCGCCAAGACCGAGGGCACGGGTCCCCTAAAGGGCGAGAAGATCGCCGCCACGCAGGGCATACCGAAGAAGTTCATGGAGAACATCCTCCTCGACCTCAAGCACCACGGTCTCGTGCGCACCCAGAGGGGCGCCTCCGGCGGCTACTGGCTCGCCATGCCGGCCGATGAGATCACGCTCGCCGACGTCATCCGGGCCGTCGAGGGGCCGCTCGCCAACGTCCGCGGCGAGTGGCCCGAGGCCGTCGAGTACACCGGCGCCGCCGAGAAGCTGCGCGAAGTCTGGATCGCCGTGCGCGCGAACCTACGCGCCGTCCTCGAAACCGTCACCCTGGCCGACCTCGTCGAGGGCACCCTGCCGCCCGTCGTGGAGAGCCTGACCCGCAACCCCGAGGCGTGGGTACACCACTAGTACCGGCGTTCCTCCGAAAGACCGGGACTTCCTACCGCTTCTCGGCGGACAGACCTCGAAGGTCTTGACTGTTAGCGTAACCGTGGTTACACTTGCGGTCGTTTGTCTACCGGGTTTGTGGAGAGGAAGGTATGGAGGCGGGAGAGGTTGGCGGGGCGGGGACGAAGGCTGTGGGCTTCTGGGAGGCGTTTCGGTTCTGGATGAAGCTGGGGTTTATCAACTTCGGTGGTCCTGCCGGGCAGATCGCGATCATGCACCGGGAGCTTGTGGAGAGGAGGCGTTGGGTTTCCGAGGGCCAGTACCTCAGGACCCTGAACTTCTGCATGCTGCTCCCGGGCCCCGAGGCGCAGCAGGTGGCGACGTACATAGGGTGGCGTCTACACGGGGTTCTGGGCGGCATCGCGGCGGGTTCCCTGTTTGTTCTGCCGAGCGTCTTCGTGCTCTGGCTGCTCAGCTATCTCGCGGCGGCCCATTCGGACGTGCCGGCGATCACGGGGCTGCTCTACGGCGTTCAGCCGGTGGTGATAGCCATCGTGGTCGAGGCGGTCATGAGGATAGGGAAGCGCACCCTCAGCCACGGCTTGCTCGTGGCCTTCGCGGTCGCGGCGTTCGTCGCCCTGTACTTCTTCTCCGTTCCGTTCCCGCTCGTCGTTATAGCCGCCGGACTCGGGGGGCTGGTCTTGAGCCGCGTGGTCCCGGATGCGTTCCGGGGCGGGGGGCACGGCTCGTCGGCGGAGGGGGAGTCCGCCGTCGATCGGGCCGGCCGTTCGGAGCGCCCTTCGGTGCTCCGCAACCTGAGGCTGCTTGCGATCTTCTTCGTACTCTGGGTCGTGCCGGTGGGGGGACTGTATCTGTGGCGCGGCGGGGAGGACGTCCTCGTGAGGGAGGCGCTGTTCTTTACAGGGGCGGCTTTCGTTACGTTCGGGGGGGCCTACGCGGTCCTGAGCTACATCTCGGACGTCGCGGTCACGGGCTACTGGTGGTTGGGCGCGGATCAGATGGTGCAGGGGCTGGGTCTGGCGGAGTCGACGCCGGGGCCCCTGATCATGGTCACGCAATACGTCGGGTTCTTCGGGGCGTGGAACGATCCCGGGACCTTCTCGCCCCTCCTGTACGGGACGCTCGGGGCGGCGATCACCACCTACGTCACGTTCCTGCCGTGCTTTCTGTTTATCTTCCTGCTCGCGCCGTACATCGAGCTTCTGGCGAACAACCCGTTGCTGCGCGCCGTCCTCGTGGGGGTCACGGCGGCGGTGGTCGGGGTGATCGCGAACCTCGCGGTCTTCTTCGCGAGCAAGGTGCTCTTCCCGGATGGCTTCTCCGCCGGCGGCCTCGACGTCTTCGCCCTCGTGGTGGCGGTCGCCTCCTTCGCGGTGTTGCAGCGCTACAAGGTTCCGATCTACCTGATGGTCCCGGTCGGCGCCCTGCTCGGGATGGCATGGACCCTGCTGCTCTAGGGCCGGACGGGGTATCGGGGGAGGCGGGCTGGCTCCTGCTGGTCTACCGGCTTCCCCGTGAGCCCTCCCGGCACCGGGTGGCGGTCTGGCGCAAGCTCAAGGCCCTCGGTGCCCTCTACCTGCAGGATGGGGCGGCCGTCCTGCCGGAGGACGCGTTCACGAGGGAGCAACTGGAGTGGCTGCAACTGCGCGTCCGGGAGGCCGGGGGAGAGGCGACGCTTTGGGAGGCCGCGCCGAACACGGTGGCGGAGCGGAAGGACCTCGTGCGGGCCTTCCTCGCCTCCCGCGACGAGGCGTATCGGGAGATCATCGAGTCCGCCGAGAAACTCCGGCGCAAGGCGGTGCTCGGTGGTGAGGGTGCCGGCCTCTTGGAGGACCTGAAGAAGCTCGAACGCGAGTTCCGGGCCGAACGGCGCCGGGACTACTTCCGCTCGTCCCTGCGCGGCGAGGCGTCGGAGGTGCTGCGGGTCGTGCGACAGGCCCTCGTGGAGGGTGTCCCGCAGCGGGGCAGCGCCTCCGACGCCGGGGAGGCCCTGTAGCGTTGCGCTGGGCTACGCGACGGGGCTGCCACGTGGACCGTACGGCCTGCGCCTGGCTCATCAGGAGGTTCGTGGACCCGGAGGCGGAGTTCTCGTTCTTCGATGACCCTGCCGATGCCCCCGACGGGGCCGAGCTCTTCGACGTCGCCGGCGCCCGTCTCTCGCACCGGGGCGACGACTGCTCCTTCGAGACGTTCCTCAAGGAGTACGAGGACCTCTCGCAAGACCCCGCCCTGCGCGAGATCGCCGAGATCATCCACGACGCCGACATCGTAGACGAGCGGTACGGGCGGCCCGAGGCGGAGGGCCTGGACGTCGTCATCCGGGGTATGCAGCTCTCGCTGCCCGACGACCACGTCCTCATGCGCCACACCGACCCCGTGTTCGACGGGCTCTACGCATACCTGAGCCGGGAGGCGGTGTGACCCCGAAGGTCGAAGCGAGGGACCTTTGGTATGCGGTGGGCGGCACGGAGATCCTGAGGGGCGTCGGACTCGCCGTCGCGGAGGGCGAGATCGCGTGTGTCACCGGGCCCTCCGGCTCCGGGAAGAGCACCCTGCTGCGCGCGTTGAACCGGCTCGTGGAACCCACCGGGGGAGAGGTTTTTCTGGACGGGGTCTCGACGGGGGCGATGGATCCGCTCGCGTTGAGGAGGAGGGTGGGCATGATCTTCCAGCTCCCCGCCCTCTCCGGCGGCACGGTCGAGGAGTCCGTCCTCTACGGTCCCGGCCTCCTCGGGAGGGGCGCGGATGTTCCGGGCCTGCTCGGGGCGGTCGGCCTGGACCCGGCCCTCGCCTCCCGCGACCCCGGGAGCCTCTCCGTCGGGCAGCAGCAGCGCGTCTCGATCGCGCGGGCCCTGGCGCTCGGCCCCGAGGTGCTGCTCATGGACGAGCCCACGAGCGCTCTCGACGAGTCGGCGCGGGACAGGGTCGAGGGGCTCGTAAAGGAGCTGAACCGCAGGGACGGCCTGACCTTCGTGGTCGTGAGCCACGACCTCGGGCAGGTCGAACGGATGGCCGACCGGGTGATCCTCGTGGACGCGGGACGGGTCACGGGGGAGTGGAGCCGGGAGGAGTTCGACGGCGGGGGGAGCGAGAAGGTGCGGCGGCTCGTCTCGGAGAGGTCCTAGCCCCTCGTGGAGGGCCTCGGCACCCTGGCCTCGGCGCTCCTGGCCCTGGGGCTCGTCGCGGTTGCCGTAGCCCTCAGCTTGTACGAGCGGCTCGACCTGGAGCGGGACATCGGGGTCGCGGTGGTCCGCTCGTTCGTCCAGCTTGCCGCCATCGGCTACGTCATCAACTTCGTCTTCGGGCTGGAATCTCTGGGCTACGTTCTGCTGCTCCTGGTAGTCATGGTCGGGTTCGCCGGGTGGACCTCGGCTCGGCGCGCGCGAGGGGTGCCCCGCGCGCTGCCTCTGGCCACGGTCGCGGTGGGGACCGCCGCCGCCTGCACCCTGGGGCTCCTGCTCTTGCTCGGGGTGGTGCCGCCGACGGGGAGGTATCTCATCCCCCTCGGCGGGATGGTCGTCGGGAACTCCATGAACACGACGAGCCTGACGCTGAGCAGGATCCGGGACGACGTAAGGGCCCGCCGCCCGGAGATCGAGGCATCTCTTGCCCTCGGGGCGACGAGCCGCCAGGCGGCGGCGCCCATCCTGAAAAGCTCGTTGAGGGACGCCATGATCCCGCTGGTGGATTCGACCAAGACCGCCGGGATAGTCTTCCTGCCGGGCGCCATGGCGGGCATGATCATCGGCGGCGCCGATCCCCTGGAGGCGGTGCGCCTTCAGATGGTCGTCCTCTACATGCTCCTCGGGAGCGTCTCCATCGCCGCCATCATCGCCGGGCTACTCTCCTACCGCGCCTTCTTCACCCCGCGCCACCAGCTCCGTATGGACCTGCCCCCGGAGAAGTGAGCGGGAGTTATCGAGGAGGCCGGGGAGAGCCATCACCGCGTCGACGCGCGCAGACACGACGACCTGCCCGTCCACTCTCACTAGGACGGGCGGCCGTTGCGGCCGCGAAGCCCTGCTATGCCGGGTCCAGGTACCCGAAGAACTCCAGCTTCTCGATGACCTTCTTCGCGCTGTCCTCGGGCTCTTCCTCGTTCGTCTTGAGGACGAGGTCGGGGGCGGCGGGGGCCTCGTAGGGGTCGGAGACGCCGGTGAACTCCTTGATCTCCCCGGCGTAGGCCTTCTTGTACAGGCCCTTCACGTCGCGCTCGGCGCAGACCTCTACCGGCGCGTCCACGAAGACCTCGACGAAGTCGATGATCCTGCGCCTCACCTGGTCCCTGACCTCCTTGTACGGCGAGATGGCCGAGACGATCACCCCGACGCCGTTGCGCGTCAGAAGGTTCGCCACGAACCCGATCCGCAACACGTTTATGTTTCGATCCTCCCGCGAGAAGCTAAGGCCCTTGGAGAGGTTCGTCCTGACGATGTCGCCGTCGAGGACCTCGACCCTCCTGCCGCGCTCCCTGAGTTCCTTCTCCACGATCTCCGCGATCGTCGTCTTGCCGGACCCCGAGAGCCCCGTGAACCACAACGTAAAACCTCGTCCGTTCGCCATGCAAACCTTCCCTTTGGAAAAACACCCTACGATACTGCTGGCAACACAGTGTACAGACCGGGAGACGCCACGCTCACACAGAGCGCTCCTGCTCTAGCGGGATCCCGGCCACAGGATCCATCGTTCGGCATCGGATTGATAGCGAGGCGGGGTGGCTTCCCGCCTCACGGCACCGCGGATCGACGGGCCGTCTCCCGTATCAGACGTACACCACGATCTCGCCCCACTCCAGCTCCGCCCTGTAGGTCTTGATCCTGAGCCTTGCGGGCTCACAGGGTGAGAGTCCGGTATCGAGGTCGAACTCGAAGTTGTGCCAGGGGCAGACGATCACGCACCGCTCCTCGGAGGCGCGCAGCCTGCCGACGCCCTCGGCCGTCCACATCTTCTCGACCTTGCCGTGCCCGAGGCTCGCCATCTCGTGCGGGCACGTATCCGCGACGGCCCGATAGCCGCCGTCCGGTAGGTGGGCGACGGCGATCCTGCGCCCGCCCGCCTTCACGGAGCGTATATCGCCCGGCCGAAGGTCCTCTCCGCGGCAGACGACGTGGCGCTGTACCGTCTCCATCCTAGAACCTGTAGAAGCCGCGGGCGTTGTCGGCGAGGATCTTCTTTCTCAGATCCTTCGGGAAGCTCTTCGGGAAGACGTGGTTCGGGGAGTCGAAGTCCCAGTGCGGGTAGTCCGTCGAGAAGAGCAGGAAGTCGTCAGAGCCGATCATCTCGAACATCCGGTAGAGGTCTTCGGGGTCCTCGGGGTACTCCATCGGCTGCGTCGTGAACCGGACCTGATCCCGGATGTACTCGCTCGGCATCCTCTTGACCCAAGGCACCTCGCGCCTCAGGGAGCGGTAGTTGTGGTCGAGGCGCCACATCGTGCTCGGCACCCACGTCCAGCTCGACTCCAGCATCACCACCCGAAGCTCCGGGAACTCGTCGAAGACGCCGTGGCACACGAGCCCTATAAGCTGGCTCTGCCACGCCTGCGAGACGGCCGTGTGCCACTCGATGTAGTAAGTCGGCAGCCCTACCGCCGTCTCAGTCGAGTTCGTGTGGTGAAACGCCACGGTCAGGTCGTTCCTGACCGCCGCCTCGAAGATGGGCCGGTAGAAGGCACGCGCGAAGACGTCGCGGGTGCTCGCGGGCAGGTTGACCTGGACCATGCGGGGGTCCGTCCCCACCCGGTCCATCTCCCTCGCCGCCGCGTGAGGATCCTGCGCCGCTATGGTGACGGAGCCGCGCAGCCTCTCGTCCCTGCCGAGCCACGTCTCCATCACCCAGTCGTTGTAGGCGCTCGCAAGCGCCGTCGCGAACTCCGGCTGCGAGCGCATATCGGTCGGCTGGAAGGAGCTCACGAGGATCGCGTACTCGATCCCGTGCCCGTCCAGAAGCTGGTCCCTCATCTGCTCGTAGGACGAACCGGCGGGGCTCCCGTCCCCGGTAGCCGCCTCCGCCATCGCGACCCCGGCGATCTGGGGGTAGGAGTACGGGAACCGATCTATCCCCTCCCACCCGTCAGACGCCGCCACCCTCCCGCGCCAGGGCTCCCCGAGATACGGCAACAACTCCTTCACCGACCGAAGCCCCTCGTGCACGTCCACGTCTATCACCGGCATGCGTGCCGAACGCGAAACGCTCCTACCCTCCGCAGCTACCTCGAACATCCCAACCCTCCTATATAAAACTTTGTCTATGTGTTTAGTGGACATATAGATCGTACACAAGCCGGCGGCGAAAGGTCAAGGACTTCCCTCAAGCCCTGGTGGAGATGTGCCGGTAGACACGTTTTTCGAGATTCCGGCACGTTCGGGCTTGACATTGCATCCTCCACGCCTTAACTTCTCAATCTCTGTCGAAGAAGTAGACAAAGTTGTAAAAGGGAGTGGCGGCATATGAGAAGCTTGTTCGTGCTTGCGGTAGTGGGGATGTTGGCCCAGCTTGTGGACGGGTCTCTGGGGATGGCATATGGGGTAACGTCGACGACGTTGTTGCTCACGGTCGGGGTAACGCCCGCGCTCGCTTCGGCGAGCGTGCATATCGCGGAGGTGGGAACGACGTTTGTGTCGGGGGTTTCTCACTGGCGGTTCGGGAACGTGGACTGGTCGAAGATCCTATGGATGGCGATACCGGGTGGGGTGGGTGCTTTCTTCGGTGCCATCGCGGTGAGCTACGTGGCGGCCGAGCTTGCGGCGCCGTTCGTTGCCGTGTTCCTGTTCTCCCTCGGCGTCTACATCCTGGCGCGTTTCTCGTTCAGGCGCAGGGAGAAGCCGGTCAAGGTCCGGGCCATCTCCGGCAAGTACCTCGGTCCCCTGGGCCTCTTCGCGGGCTTCATGGACGCTGCGGGCGGCGGCGGGTGGGGTCCTATCTCCACGCCGACGCTGCTCTCGTCGGGGCGGATGGAGCCCCGCAAGGTCGTCGGTACGGTGGATACGAGTGAGTTCGTGGTTTCCTTCGCCGCCAGCGCAGGTTTCCTGCTCGCGCTCAGCTTGGCCGACATCCCCTGGGGCATCACGGGGGCTCTGCTCGTAGGTGGCGTGATCGCGGCACCAATCGCGGCGTGGGTCGTGAGGATACTGCCGATGCGCATCCTCGGGACGGCCGTCGGCGGCGTCATCCTGCTCACCAACATGCGGACCTTCTTGAGCACCATAGGTATAGAGGGGACGGCGGCTTACGTGATCTACGCCGTCATCGTCGTGGTCTGGGTCTCCGCCCTCGCGTTCTCCATCCTCGTGAACCAGGAGGAGAAGGTCTCCGTGGCCGAGGGGCAGGCCGTTTAGGGGGTCTTCACTCAACCAGGAGAACCCTCGCGCGGAGGGGGCGGGCTACCATACCCGCCCCCTCCGCTTTCTCGTGCCCGTGCTTGGGACCGTTGCGCGTGGTTTCCCGGCGGCCCTAACATGGTTCCGCCGTGGAGGGAGACTTGGAGGAAGTGCCGGTGAAGCGGATGGAGTTCTACTACGACCTCGTGAGCCCGTACTCCTACCTGGCGTACGGGGAGGCCAGGCGCCTCGCCGAGGGGTTGGGTGCGGAGGTCGTCCTGAGGCCGGTGCTGCTCGGGGCGCTTCACAAGATGGCGGGGATCAAGGCTCCCATAGAGACGCCTGCCAAGGGGAACTATCAGGCGCGGGACATACAGCGCTGGGCCCGGCGTTACGGGCTCCCGATGCGCTTCCCGGAGCCCTTCCCGTTCAGGACGCTCAAGACGATGCGCGCGGCGATGTGGTGCGCCGGGAACGGCAGCCTCGATGCGTTCACCCGGGAGGCCTTCATCCTCTTCTGGGAGGAAGACGGAGCACCGAAGGGGCTCGAGGCGTCGGATGAGGACGGGCCGCTTCGTGAGGTGGCGCGCAGGGCCGGGCTCGATGCCGGGGAGCTGCTCGCGGGGGCCGCGTCGGACGAGGCGAAGGAGGCGTTGAAGGGGGCGACCGCCGGGGCCGCCGAACGCGGGGTCTTCGCCACGCCGACGTTTTTCGTGGGGGACGAGATGTTCTGGGGGAACGACAGGCTCGACTTCGTTGCGGAGGCCCTGAGGGCCTGACCCGCCCGTGCTCGACGCGTTCCGACGCCGAGCGTGGCGCCGAGGGCAGGCCAACTGGCGCTACTGAGATCCGAGCGAGCCGTGTAGACCGGGCCCCGCGCGGCGGCCTGTCGCCTGTCCGGGGCTTCACCTATACTTTCCCCGATGGTCTCCGAAGGGGGCCGGTGGGGGAGAAACTTCTTCAAACGGGGGAGAGGAAAATATGGGCGAGCCTTTCGTGGCGCCGGGGAAGACGGCGGTCAACCTGGACCTTACGGGGCGCAGTGCCCTGGTCACCGGGGCGGCAAGCGGCATCGGTAGGGCATGCGCGAGACGGCTGGCGGCGGCCGGGGCGACGGTCACCATCCTGGATCTGAACGGCGAGGCCGCGAGGGAGGCGGCCGACGAGATCGGGGGTGAGGCCGTCCAGGTCGACCTGTCGGACTACGAGGCGCTCGACGCTCTGGAGGTCGAGGCCGATGTCGTGGTCAACAACGCGGGGCTCCAGTACGTCGCGGCGATAGAAGAGTTCCCGCCCGAGAAGTACTCCATGATCCTGCGCGTCATGCTCGAGGCGCCGTTCAGGATCGTGCAGAAGGTGCTGCCGGGGATGTACGAGAAGGGCTGGGGGCGCGTCGTGAACATCTCGTCGGTTCACGGGCTCCGGGCTTCTCCGTACAAGGCGGCGTACATCTCGGCCAAGCATGGTCTCGAAGGGCTCTCCAAGGTCGTGGCGCTGGAGGGGGGGCCGCACGGGGTCACGTCGAACTGCATCTGCCCGGCGTACGTGAGGACGCCGCTGGTGGAGGGCCAGATCGCGGACCAGGCCCGGACGCGCGGTATCTCGGAGAGCGAGGTCATAGAGAAGGTCATGCTCACTGGCCCGGCGATAAAGCGCCTCGTCGAGCCGGAGGAGGTGGCCGAGCTCGTGGCCTTCCTCTGCACACCCGAGGCTTCGTTTATCACGGGGGGCTCACTGACCATGGACGGTGCCGCGACCGCCCAGTGGTAGGAGACGAAAAAACGAGGGGAAAGGATGGGAGCATGAGCGAAGCGGTACAGGGCACCCTGCTCTGGGAGCCATCCGAAGAGTTCAAGGAGAACGCAAAGGTCACGGGCTACATGCGCTGGCTCTCGGCGGAGAAGGGCCTCACCTTCGAGAGCTACGAGGAGCTCTGGGAGTGGTCCGTGACGGACCTCGATGCGTTCTGGGCCTCGATCTGGGAGTACTGCGGCGTCGAGGCTTCGAAGCCTTACACGACGGTGCTCTCCGAGCGGAGGATGCCCGGGGCGAAGTGGTTCGAGGGCGCCGAGCTCAACTACGCCGAGCACGCGCTCAGGCACGCGAAGGACCGCCCCGACGAGCCGGCGGTGCTCTACCGCTCGGAGACGAGGCCGCTGGGCGAGCTCTCCTGGCGCGAGCTGGAAGGGCGGGTCGCGGCGGTGGCGGCGGGACTCAGGTCCCTGGGCGTCGTCCGCGGGGACAGGGTGGCGGCGTACCTGCCGAACTCTCCCGAGGCGGTGGTGGCCTTTCTCGCGGTCGCTTCGATAGGGGCGGTCTGGTCGAGCTGCTCGCCGGACTTCGGGCCGGGGAGCGTGGTCGACAGGTTCGCGCAGATCGAGCCGAAGATCCTGTTCGCCGTGGACGGCTACAGCTACGGCGGCAAGGAGTTCGACCGGACGGCGGTCGTGGCGAGGCTCCAGAGCGAGATGCCGTCGCTGGAGAAGACCGTGGTCGTGCCCTACCTCAAGGAAGACCCGGACGTTACGGCGTTGAGGGACGTGGTCTTCTGGGACGAGATCGTCTCCGGCAACGAGGGTGCCTCGCTCCGGTACGAGCAGGTCCCGTTCGACCACCCCTTGTGGGTGCTGTACTCCTCCGGGACGACGGGGCTCCCCAAGGCGATCGTGCAGAGCCAGGGCGGTATCCTGATCGAGCACCTCAAGAAGCTCTCCATGCACGCGAACGTGGGGCCGGAGTCGAGGCTGTTCTGGTTCACGACGACGGGCTGGATGATGTGGAACTTCACCGTGGGCGGCCTGCTCTCGGGCTCCGCCATCCTCCTCTACGACGGCAACCCCGGCTACCCGGACATGAACGTCCTCTGGGAGTTCGCCCAGGAGACCGGGATGACCTGCTTCGGCACGAGCGCCGGCTACCTGACGAGCTGCACGAAGTCCGGGATAGAGCCGGGCAAGAACTACGACCTCTCGGCGCTAGAAAGCGTCGGCTCCACGGGCTCTCCCCTGCCGCCCGAGGGCTTCGACTGGGTGTACAAGAACGTCAAGGAGGACGTCTGGCTGTTCTCGACGAGCGGCGGCACCGACCTCTGCACGGCGTTCGTCGGCGGGTCGCCCCTGTTGCCGGTCAGGAGCGGGGAGCTGCAGTGCCGCTCCCTCGGGTCGAAGGTCGAGGCGTTCGACGCGGAGGGGAACTCCCTCGTGGACGAGGTGGGGGAGCTCGTCATCACCGAACCGATGCCCTCCATGCCGATCTACCTGTGGAACGACCCGGACGGGGAGCGTTACCGGGAGAGCTACTTCGACATGTACCCGGGCGTGTGGCGCCACGGCGACTGGATCCGCGTGCAGCCCGACGGCTCCTGCGTGATCTACGGCCGCTCCGACTCGACCATCAACCGGGGCGGGGTGCGGATGGGGACCGCCGAGATCTACCGGGCCGTCGAGGCCGTCCCCGAGGTCGCGGACTCCCTCGTGGTCGACCTGCACAGGCCGGACGGCTCGGCGTACATGCCGCTCTTCGTCGTGCTTCAGGAGGGCGCGGAGCTCGACGACGAGCTGAGACGCAAGATAAAGGCCAGCATCCGCGAGAGCACGTCGCCCCGGCACGTGCCGGATGAGATCCGGGCCATCGAGGAGGTGCCGAGGACCCTCAACGGCAAGAAGCTGGAGGTGCCGGTCAAGAAGATACTGGCCGGGGCCTCCCCCGAAAACGCCGCGAGCAAGGACTCCCTGAGCAACCCGGAGGCGCTGGACACCTTCGTCGAGCTTTCGGGGAAGCTCAGGAGCTGAGGCCACGCTTCGTTCGTGTTGCATGATATTGCATGCAACACGAACGATTGACCCGAAGAAAGGCTTGCATTACCCTGCTGCAATCGGAGCCGTAGGGGACGGTCCGGGGAAGGGGGAGCGACAGGTACGGGGGAGACGAGCGGAACGTGGAGGAGTAGACGCAAGCCCGTTGGTGGGCCTGAGGGTACGGAGGAAAGG
>CADCVI010000073.1 GCA_902806105.1 uncultured Rubrobacteraceae bacterium | reverse complement strand
CCGCCACTACGGTGGCGCGGGAGGCGGCGTTCGAGGGGGAGATCGTACCCCTCAGAGGTCTAATGGAGCGTCACGGCGGCGTCCTGGAAGGACTGACGTGGGAGGAGCAGGAAGCGCGAGACCCGGGGTTCGCCGAGAAGTTTCTCGCGCTGGCGGAGGAGGAGCGCTGGTCCCTTGCCGGGGCCGAGACGGACGAGGACATATTGTCCCGCTTCGTCGAGGCACTCTCCTCCGCCAGGGCCGGGCACGGACCGAACGAGCGGCTCCTGATCGTCTCCCACGGCGGCGTGATGCGCGCCTTCCTGCGCGACCTCTTCGGTGAGGAGATCCTCCCGGGCAGCGAGCGCGCCCCGAATGCCTCCATCACCCGCCTCATGTGGAGCAAGGATGGGACACCGCCCGAGCTCCTGGAGCTCGCCGCCACGGATCATCTCTCCTCGTAAGCACGAGGACTTCGAGACAAGACCCAACAGAGAGGGGCCCCGGGACCGCTAGCGGTCCCGGGGCCCCTCCAGCAGGAAAGAAGATCCCGCCGCCTACTCCATCAGGCGCACGGCGCGGGCATTCGGGCCACGGTCGTTGCGGCCCACCACGTACTCGACCTCGCCACCGGGGCCGAGATCCGACGCGTCCCCCTCGACCTCCGAGTGATGGACGAAGAGGTCCTCACCGGTCGGGCGAACCAGGAAACCGTAGCCCTTCTCGGCGTCGAACCACTTCACCCTGCCCCGCTCGCGGCCCGCGTCAGGCTCGGCCGCAGGTTCGGGGACCTCCGCAGTCTCCGCCGCCGCTGGCTCTTCGGCTGCCGTGAGGGCGGGCTCGACGGGAGCATCCGTGGCGTCCCCGAGGGAGAAAGTAGGGTTGGAGGACGGCGCGGAGCCGTTTCTCTCCTCTACGCGCCCGGCACCGGCGGCGACTTCGAGGACAATAGAGTCTTCTGCGACCTTGACGACAACCGAATCGACGCCGGACCAGAACTCTCGCCAGATCGGGTCGTCCGCGATGGCCGGGTCGAGCCACAGGCCCCACCCGTCGCGCTCGCCGTGGTCGAGGACGCCCTCGAAGACGCTCGCGGGTTCCCGGGGGCCCCGGTCGCGGCGGTATATGTCGTTGCGGGAACGGAACGACTGCACGCTGGATGCGCTGGTCCCCAGGGCGTCAGCGATCCAATCGTCGGTCTTCCCCGCGTCTACCCACTCCCGGATCTGCTTCATGTGTGGTTTGAGCGCGATGCGCTTTTTGGATTCGGTCATGCTCCCGACAACTCCTTGTTACCTTCTAAGCTGTTCTTTCGCTCCCGCTGGGTCTGGAAAGATCTGATAGATGAATTATTAACGGTGACGGTCGTCATATTACCACCACGCGCTCGCCTGCGAACGAGCATGCCCCGATCAATCTTCCATCGGTCATGCTTTACCGATCTTGTGGTGTGCCTCATCGCACGGCGAAGGTCACCCTTGCTCCGCGCCCGGGGCGTCTTTCGTCCCGGTCCTCGGCGGCGTGGCTTCCGGCTTCTCCCCCGCCTCCTCCCGCGTCCCCGGAGCATCCTTCGCCTGCGGATCCTGGACCCTCGTCGGCTCCTCGCCGCGTGCCGCGCTCTCGCGCGCGGCCCGACGCGACGCACGGTCGTCCGGGCTCGGCTTCTCGGCGTCGGCGTCGGTCCCGCCCGTCCCCGTAACGCCCGCGGTCGCTTCGTCCTCAGCACCGCTTCCGGTCTCCTCGGCGACGGCGGCCGGGGGCTCGGGGAACTCCAGGTCACGCTCTTCGGCGAGGTCGCTCAGAAGCTCCCCCGCGATGGGTGCCGGCAGCTCCAGCCTCAGGGCAAGGCCCTCGGCAGCCCCGAGCACAGCGTAGTCGTCGGCGGCCTCCCCCTCGCCCACGGCGCCGAGGGATCGGAGCACGCGGGCTATGGCGGGGGTCGGGACCACGGTGTCTCCGCCCGCCGCGACCCTGAGGTACTGGATCAGGGGAAGTTCGAAGCCCGATACGACGCCCGCGATGGGCTCCGTCTCGTGGATGCGCCGCCGGATGAACAGCCGGGTATCGTAGCTGTCGGCCCAGCGCCTCAGGACCTCGTTCTCGTCCACGTAGTTGTACTGGGTCACGCGGTGCTGGAATTGGCCGAGAAGCTGTCCGGTCATCACCTTTACCCGCTCGTCCCCGAAAAACCAGGAGTCGTCCTCGACGTTCATGATCGCGCTGGCCCTCGGGATCGTCAGCTCCTCCTCGTCGTCCTCGAAGGCCTCCTTGAACGCCCGGACCTTCTCGCGGACCTCCGCGACGGGGCGCCCGGTCCCCATCAACGCGGTCTCGTAGATGACGAGCGCCGCCGCCCCCCGGCCCCTGCCCAACTCGTCCATCCTGCGGGCGGCTCTTTCGAGCCTCGCCTCGTAATCTGGCAGGTTCTTGATCTTCCAGGCCGCTGCCTCCAACGCCCCACCGTGCATGAGATCCACCGTTAGCAACCCCCTGATATGCTTGAAAGTCTCCTAGAAGCGATGCTTGTTGGCGTCAATATACAGCATCCTCGGACCGTCAAGGACCACCCCGTGCCGCGCCCTCCCTGAGCCCGTACACCCCGGGCGCCGTCTGGAGGAAGGGGCTCTCCCCGTTGTCGCGGACGTCGACGGAGAGCCGGGCGCGCATGGTGTTGTGCGGCGTCCTGCCCGAGCTCTTCAGGTAGCCCGATTCCAGGGCGATCTCGGTGATATCCCCGTAGTGAAGCGGGTGGCCAACCTCCTCTAGGACGAGCCTCGCCGCGGCCTTGAAGTCCAGGGGTAGCCTAACCCTCCGCGGGCCCGCCCGGCGCGCGGACCTCCGGGTAGGCCCCGATCAGGGTCAGGTAAGTCGTTTGCTCCTCCAGCTTCGCCAGCGCCCGTTTGACCCGCTCGTCCTCGGGATGCCCGCCGAAGTCCGCGAAGAAGACGTAGGTCCACGCCCGCCTCCTCGACGGCCGGCTCTCGATGCGCCGGAGGTCTATCCCCTCCTCCGCGAAGGCGGAGAGAGCGTCCCTCAACCCTCCGGGCCTGTTTTTGAAGGAGAAGACGACGCTCGTCTTGTCCCGCCCCGTCGGCCCGGCCCACTCCCGACCGAGAACGATGAAGCGCGTCGCGTTGGTGCGCGCGTCCTGTATGTCCGTCGCGAGGATACGCAGCCCGTAGTGATCGGCGGCCAGCGAGCTGCCTATCGCTGCCACGCCGCTCTCCTCGGCGGCGAGACGCGCGGCCTCGGCGGTCGACTCCGCCTCTTCGACGGCAGCGTGGGGCAGCTCCCGGCGGAGCCAGGCTGCGGCCTGCGCCAGCGCCATCGGGTGCGAGTAGACCTTCTCTATGCGCCCCGGCGAGTCCTCCCGGGAGAGCAGGCTCTGGGAGATAGGCAGGTAGACCTCGCCGCAGATTCTCAGCGAGCTCCCCATGAGCTCGTCCAGCGTGTGGGTGACTGCCCCCTCCATGGAGTTCTCGACCGGGACGACGCCATGCTGCGCCTCGCCCCGCTCCACCTTGGAGAAGACGTCGGCTACCGTCGCGACGGGTTCGAGCTTCACGCTCCCCCCGAAAGCGCGCCGGGCGGCCTCGTGCGTGAACGTCGACTCCGGCCCGAGGTACGCGACCTTCAGGGGGGCCTCCAGGGAGATCGAGGCCGAGATGATCTCCCGGAAGACCGCCTCCAGCCCGCTCCTCGGGAAGTCGCCCCCGCTCAGCTCTCCGACCCTGTTCATCACCTTGCGCTCGCGCGAGGGCACGTAGGCCGGGAGGCCCTTCGCCAGCTTGACCTCCCCGATCCTTCGCGCCAGCCGCGCCCGCTCGTCGAGCAGTTCCACGATCTTCGCGTCGACCGCGTCGATCCCCTCTCTCAGCCCTTCCATCTCACCGGGCGCCTCGGGCTTCGTCCCGGTCTCTCCATTAGCGTTCACGGGTACCCCCCCCGCGCCACCAAACCGCTTGCCTGTCCATCGATCTCACGCCAACAGCCTCCTCGAACGGTGGTCGTCGAACCTCCTACACCTGGGGAAGCGACGCCGCGCTCGTGCGGGATCGCCTCCCCGGGTAAATCGTTCGCCGGCCGTCGTCCTGGTAGTTCTGAGAGCGCGCATGATTGCGGCCAAGCTACCAGAACGTCCGAAGCTCTGTCAAAGCCTAGAGCAGGACTAGCAGGAGGGCGACGACGGCGGCGAGGCCGAAGCGGTAGTAGGCGAAGGCCCGCAGTGAGTGGTTCGCGATGTACCGGATAAAGAACCGTATCGCTAGATAACCAACCGCCGCCGAAGAAACGAACCCGACCGCGAAGAGCAGCATGTCGTAGGAGCTCATCCCCTCCCTGACGACGTCGAGAAGCTGCAAGGAACCGGCCCCCGCGATGATCGGGACGCTCATTAGGAAAGAGAACCGGGCGGCCTCCTCGCGTTTCAGCCCGAGAAAAAGCCCCAGCGTCATAGTCGCTCCAGAGCGTGACACCCCCGGCACCAGCGCCGCGGCCTGGGCGAACCCTATGCCCACCGCTTCCTTGAAGGTAAGCTTGGAGGAGTCCCGGGTCCTCCGCCCGACCGCCTCGCCGACTATAAACAGAACCCCGACGAGCACCAGGTTGAAGACCACTACCCACGGCGAACGGACCGCCGTCTCGAAGAAATCCTCCAGAAGAAAGCCGATAAGCGCCGCCGGCACCGTCGACGCCAGAACGAGGTAGGCGAGCTTTGCATCCGGTTCGGCGATGCTCCTGCTCTTGAAGGAGCGCAGAAAGGCGAACGCCATCCGGAGCAGGTCGCGCCAGAAGAACGAGATGACGGCCAGAAGGGTCCCCAGGTGCAGGGCCACGTCGAACGAGAGCCCGAACCTCTCCTGGTCCAGCCCGAGGAAATACTGCCCGAGCAGCAGGTGACCCGAGCTCGAGACCGGCAGGAACTCCGTCAGCCCCTGCACTATCCCCAGGAAGATCGCCTCTATAAGCTCAAGCACGCCTGCTACACCTCATTCTCTGATCGTGGGCCGCCGGCGCTCGGTCTATGCGACGCCGCGAATCTCTCAAGCGAGCCGGGGACGACGCGTGACCTACACAGGCCCGTCGACCCCGGAACAGGCGCGAGTATAGATCAGGCCCGGGCCGCTCGTCCGACAGTTTCTACGAAGACCCGCTCAGCTTCTCCAGGGCGTCGCGATCCTTGAGTATGATCCTGCCGCTCTCGATCTCCAAAACACCGCGCCCGCGCATGTCGTTGAGCACCTTCGTGACGGATTCGCGGGTGGAGGCGACCATGGCGGCGAGGTCCTGGTGCGTGAGCCTGAGGTCTATGGTGACACGGCCGTCGGCATCCTGGGCTCCGAACTTGCTCGCGAGGATGGGCAGCAGGTTCGCCAGGCGCACCTCCGTCTCGCGCGGCAGCAGGCACTTGACCAGCTCCTCGTACTGCACGAGCCGGAGCTCCAGGAGCGTCATCATCTTCAGGGCGGCCTGCGGGTTACGCCGGATCGCCCGCTCCATGAAGATCTTGGGTACCTTCGTGACCCGGCACTCGGTGACGGCCTCCGCGTAGGCCCTCTGCCGGGCCTCGCCCGCGAACGCGAGGTGGCCGAAGATGTCCCAGGTCTTGAGCAGCCTGAGCGTCGCCTCCTTGCTGCCCGAGTACGGACGGAAGAGCTTGACGACCCCGGACGTCAGCACGTACAGCGCGTCGCCGTGCTCCCCCTGGCGGTAGATGGCATCTCCCGCCTTGTAGACCCTGTCGGCCGAGGCTATCCCCATACCCTTGAGGATCTCGAGGAGCGCGCGGCACTCCGATTCCTGAACCTCACCGTACTCGCTTATGGCAGCTTCAACGTCCAAAAACTTCCCCCGCTTCACATCCGCCGTCCCGGGACGCCTAGACGGCTCCCGGGCTCCCCGCTTCGACCAAAACCCTTGCTACAAACTAGTGCATTATACCTTAAGGAACGCTCGCGCCCGGACGGACGCTACGGGACGAGACTCCCTCGATTACGCTAGAATGAATCGGCCGTAAGAACTACGTTGAGGGAGAGAGCGTGAGGAGTGCTTCACTAATCATTATGATCGGCGTGATGATCTTTCTCTTCGCGGTCGTCTTCGCCGTACTCGGAAGGGGCGACTACCAGCCGCCCGCCCCCGAGGGGAACACGCCGGACTCCGTAATCCTCGCCTAGAGCCCGCGACCTACGCAGGGCTGCTACGAGGTCGCGGGCTCACGCTCCACGGCGACGTCGTAGGAGCCCATCTGCGGGTGCCCGCGAAGCAAACCACCGCCCCCGCCCCTACCGTGCGCCTTCTTGAATTCCTCGCTGTGGACCCAGGAGTTGAAGGCGTCCTTATCCTGCCAACGCGTGATTACAAGCACCTCGTCCCCTTCTTCGGAGCGCAGCACCTCCATCGAGACGAATCCGGGGAAGCCCTGAACACTCCCCTCACTCTCGGCGAAGCGCTGGACGATCTGGTCCGCAGCGCCTTCTTTGACCGGCAAGCGATTGATAACAGCAAACATACGGAACCTCCGGCAGGTAGCCAACGCTCCGCCGACTATACACAGAACTCAGAGCAATGAAAGCTCCGTGTTCACGGATCGACGAGGGATCGCGTGAGGGGTGTTTACCCGAGTACGGCCGGTACGGGCAGGCGTGCCGGGGTGCTCTCTAGGGCAGCCTGCCCCGTGAGCAGTTGGAGTCCCCGGCTTCTCCCCGGGCCGTGTCGAGCATGTGCTCAGCGGCCTACACCAGAAACGTACCATCGAGGCCGTACTTGGCGCATTGCCGAGCGTGATCTCCCCCGGGAGCCAATCGTCGGCTGATGATGACCCGGTAGCAGCTTGCCCACGGGCCACGCCGCCGGTCCGACCACGAGCTTGACCGGGGTCGAATTGGGACGTTCGGCTACGTATCTGAGCACCGGGGTCCCCTGCCGAGACCGCAGGGATTAAGAGACGGGCGAGCGGAACCCTTGGGAAGGCTGCCTCCACCTTGCGCACCATCCCAATTTCTTCACGTACGTTCTACGGCTACTCGGTGCTCGCGTACTCGAAGATCACTTCGGGCCCGTAGGGATGGAACACGACGTTTCTGTCGATGGTCTCTCGTTATCTGGCGACGACGATGCCGCCGCCCCCTACGCGCTTGGCGGTCTTCAAGGCACGCAGCACCGAGGCGACGAGCTCTCCGGCGCTCCCGGCATGCTCGGGGTACCCGGCGATCCCCGCGTCCGCCCGCAGGCTCTCCGATGATCGGGACAGCACTTCGAGCACGGCTTCGGCCATCGAGTAGGCCTCCTCCGCGGTCGCCGAGGGGAGGAAGACGCAGATCTCGTCGTCCCCGAACCTCGCACGGGTCGAGCCCTCGGGGACGCCCTTCCTCACGGCCTCGGCGAGACCGAGGAGCGCCTCACGCGCGCGCGGCACGTCGCCCGCGGCCACCGTCCCGGAGAAATCGACGAGGTCGAAGACCACGAGCGCCAATCGGTCGTGCTCCTGTATGGCCTGCGGCAGAAGCTGCCGGTAGAAGAGCTCGCGGTCCGGAAGGCCGGTGAGCAGGTCCGTCGCGGTCGCGCGTCCCAGGTCGCTCTCCATCTGCTCCTGCGCGATCCTCTCGAACTCCTCGACCCCCCTCTCCGTCACCCAGTCCGCCGCCTGCATGAGCTTCACGAAGAACCGCGCCACCTCGCCCCCGTCGAGCGTGGAGAGGTCTGTCCGCCCCTCGACGAAGCGCCAGACGCACCGGCGCAGCGCGGCGTAGTCCTCGATCACGCCTACCGCGTCGCGCCCGGCGTCGCGTTGGGTGGCCGAGAGCCTCGCCACGAGCGACCTCGTCGCGCCCTCGCGGCTGAATTCCTCCAGCGGCTCCGGGCTGCGCAAAAACTCCGAGAAGAGGTCGAGCAACTGCCCGATCTCTTCGATTAACCGATCGTCCGACGTACTGGCGGAGCCTCCCCGGTCGCTCCGCCAGGCTTTTAAAACCTCCGGTGCACCGGCCCTTAGGCCTTCCGCAATCCCCGCTGTATCCCTCATAAGCATAATTATTAACACATCACCCGCGAAACCTCTCCCCTCCCCGCCGCGTATACGCAATAGCAGTGCCAGAAAACATGGTTCGGGGGGAAGGAGGGACCGTTTGGAAATGGATTTTGAGGGGTAATATCAAGAGTAGTTTTCGAAACGATTTTTTGCCGTTGGGCACCCCGGGAGGGCGAATGGCTATCGAGACCACGAAGAAGCCGGCCACTGTCAAGAGCGAGAGGGAGGCCGAGACTCCGGAACTCCTCGCGAAGTACCTCGCGCACATCGGGCAGGGGAACCTGCTGACCCACGCCGAGGAGATAGACCTTTCGGGCAGGGCAAAATCCGGTGACGCCAGGGCCCGCCAGAAGCTGATCGAGAAGAACCTGCGCCTCGTGGTCAGCGTCGCCAAGAAGTACCGCGGCTACGGGTTGCCGTTCGAGGACCTGATCCAGGAGGGGAACATCGGCCTGATGAAGGCCGTGGAGAAGTTCGACCCCGACCGGGGATTCCGCTTCTCCACCTACGCCACCTGGTGGATACGCCAGGCCGTGCAGCGTGCCGTGGCCGACAAGGGGCGCACGATCCGCGTACCGGTGCACATGACCGAGAAGATCCGCAAGGTCTCCCGGGCCTACAACGAGCTCTCCGCCGAGCTTGAGAGGGAGCCCGACGAGGAAGAGGTGGCCGGGAGGCTGGAGTGGGCCATCGACGAGGTAAGGCTGACCATGAGCGCCATGCCGGACGCGACGAGCCTGGACCAGCCGGTCTCTTCGGACGAGACCTCCTCCCAGCTCGGGGATTTCGTGGAGGACGAGAAGGCCTCGGACACTGCCGGCGAGGTGATGCGCGAGATGGAGACCGAGCACCTCAAGGAGGCGATCGAGCGGCTGCCGGAGCGCGCCCGGTACGTCCTCGTCCGCCGCTACGGCCTCGACGACCGCGACCCGGCCACCCTCGCGGAGCTCGGGGACGAGCTGGAGATCTCGCGGGAGAGGGTCCGCCAGCTCCAGCGCGAGGCCGAGCGGATCCTCAAGGGCGGGGAGTACGGGCGCATCCTGCGCGACGCCGTCGCCTAGGGCTCGAGGGCATCGAGAAAATCGTGGGGCCGGGTCCTTCGGGATCCGGCCTTTTTTCGTGCCCGGCTCTGCTAACCTCCCGATATGGGCAAGAATGGGCACGGGCGCGGCGCCAGGGCGGTCTTCGCCCTCTTCGCCGCCCTCTCCGCGATGGTTGGGCTGGGCTGGCTGTACGGGCTGGATCTGTGGCTGTTGAGGACGTCCCAGTCCGCTCCCTCGGCGGCTCTGGATCGGGCTTCGGCGGCGTCTTCCTTCTTCGGGGGCTTGGAGGTTACGGCGATAGGGCTGGGAGCTCTGCTAGCCTGGCTCTTCTTCACGCGGCGGCGGGGACTCGCGGTACGGCTCCTCGTGGCGTTCGTGGGGACGGGCATCCTGGAACTCCTGATGAAGCTCTACCTCCCGGCGGTCCCGCTCCCGGAGGGCTCGGGACGTTCCCTGGACTACTCGCCGGTGGTCGACGTCCGTTACGACTACCCGTATCCGAGCGGCCACATGCTCCGGGCGGTGATCCTCTTCGGCGCCCTGTACCTGCTCTCCGAAGTTTGGCTCGTCAGGGCCGGCGTCCTGGCGGTGATGGTCGCGCTCGCGGCGAGCCGCGTCTACCTCGGGGTCCACTGGGCCTCGGACGTCTTAGGGGGCGCGCTTCTGGGGCTGGCGGGGCTGTTGTGGGCATTCGAGAAGGAGGCTTGAGATCTTGCAGGTGACCGTAGTGGGTACTGGCACGGCCGTCCCGCTCATCGAGCGCAGGCAGAGCTGCGTCGTCGTGGAGGCGGGGGGCGAGACGCTGGTCTTCGACCTCGGCTCCGGGGCCGTGCGTGGGATGCTGCGGGCCGGCCTCGACCCGTTCTCGGTAGATAGGATCTTCTTCACCCACTTCCACCCCGACCACACGGTGGACGTCGTCCCGCTGATGTTCGCCCTGAAGTACGGGTCCGCGACGGGGCGAGAGAGACCGCTCTCCCTGTACGGCCCCGAGCCGTTCGAGGGGTTCTTCGCCAAGATAACGGACGTCTGGGGCGAGTGGATGCTCGGAGATTATCCGACGGAGGTGATCGAGCTGCCCCACCACTGCCCCTCCCCCGTGGAGCTGCCGGGCGGCCGCCTCCTCTGGGCCCCTGCGGAGCACCGTCCGGAGAGCATCGCCTACCGCATCGAGGGCGAGAGCGGCTCCTTCGTCTACACCGGCGACACCGAGTATTCACCTTCAGTCGTCGAGCTTGCCCGCGGGGCCCACACCCTCCTCATAGAATGTTCCTTCCCCGATGCCTCTCCGGTGCCCGGTCACCTCACCCCATCCGGCGCCGCCAGGATCGCCTCGGAAGCAGGGGTCGAGCGCGTCGTGTTGACCCACGTGTATCCGCCCGCGGACGAGCTAGACCTTGCGAACGAGGTCGGGCGCGGCTTCGAGGGAGAGGTGTTGGTCGCGGGTGACGGCACGAAGCTCGCCCTGTAAGGCATCGTGCATATCGGTCGTTCAGGATAACCGGCTAACCGGGGAGGAAGCTCTGCCAGTTGCACGGTTGCAGGTGGACGGCATCATCGACTTGATGTACTAGGGTCTGGCCTCCTGAGAGGTTGCGACCCTCCTGGTAGTGGTCGCGGTTCTCGTGCTGGCCGCCTATAGTCCGGCGACTCGCTACGCCCCAGGCCGACCCTGCGGGGACGCGTTATCGCAAGAAGGTATGCGTGGAGCGAGAGTCTGGATGCGAGCGCATGAGTTCCTCAACCTCCGGCTCTGATGTGCGAACTACGGGCTTCAGGAGGCCGAGCAGACAGCGCACCGGCCGTGCAGCGTGATCTCGTGCCACTCCGTGACGAAACCGGTCTCGCGCTCGACCTGGAGCGCGAGGTACTCCATGAGCTCCTCGTTGAACTCGATAACGCCGCCGCACTCCCTGCAACGAGCGTGGTGGTGCATCCGCTCCGTCGTCAGCTCGTACCGGGAGTACCCCTCCCCGAAGTCCTCCTTGCGCACGATCCCCAACTCGTGCAGGAGATCCAACGTACGGTACACAGTCGAGAGCCCGAGCTCCGGATGCTCACCCTTCAAACGATCGTGCAACTCCTCCGCCGAAAGATGCCGGGCACCCTCCAACTCCCCCACGATCACCCGCCGCTGGTTCGTCAGACGATACCCGCGGTTCCTGAGTAACTGCTCCAACTCGCTCATATCGTTAGTGTAGCCTAGCCTGCTTTCAGGATCAATAATCACTCTTGTAAGTAGTCGAAAATCACGAGCGGTAAGTGGTTGCTCCCTCCTCATTTCGGGTATTTGCATATCGGTTGGGTGTGTCGACGGAAGGAGAAAAAATGCTGGCACGACAGTACGCGCAGATTGTTGGGGTGGTGTTGATCCTTCTTGGAGTGGTGGGGTTGCTTCTCGGGGACGAGTTGTTTCTAGGCATACTCAACATCGACCTCTTGGAGGACATCGTCCACTTGCTCTCCGGCGGCCTTCTAGCCTACGTCGGCTTCGGGAGGACGGATGGGGGCACGGTCAGGACGGTGGTGGGTGTCGTAGGGGTCGTGTACCTGCTCGTTGGTATTCTCGGCTTCATCGTACCGACGCTCTTCGGCCTGATCCCGAACGGCTACACCATCTTCGACAATCTGGTCCACCTTGCCCTGGGCGTTCTGGCGCTCGTGGTCGCCGGGGTTCCGGGCCGCAGCACCTCTGCCCGCAGCTGACCTTCGCGAAAGCTCCGACGCTGCGGATGCTCGACATGTACCCTGGCGCGGGCGTGAGGGGGGAATACCCGTCCAAGTGGGGCGGGCGTTCCCCCCTCCCCCGCCCCGGCGATCCCGTATGGAAGTAGGGACACGCGAGAAGGGCCACTACGGATCGCTCGTGTACGTGGCGGCGGCCCTCTCGCTCCTGGCCGCGCTCTCACACCTTTGGACGATGCCGGAGCATATGCAGATCTGGTGGGGGTACGGGGCCTCCTTCCTCGCGGCGGCCGTAGCTCAAGGTGTTTATGGAATCGTGCTCACGAGATGGCCCCGACGGCCGCTGTTTCTCGCAGGCATCTTCGTCAACCTTTCCCTTCTTGCAGCGTATCTCCTGACGAGGACCGTGGGCGTACCGTTCGTAGGGCCGCACGCAGGCGAGGTGGAGGGGTTCGGGTTCGTGGACTTGTGCGCCGCGGCATCCGAATTGGGGATCGTCCTCGCACTGAGTGCTCTGGTCATGAGGGACTTCCCTTACGAGAGGAAGGTTAAGGTCCTGATAGTCCTCACGACCGCTGCCCTGCTTGTCGGACACCTCCTCCACCTGCTTGCCGGGGGAGCCGCCGCAGGGCACGGCACATGAGGCGGCAAGCCAGGCTCCGATGGTAGAGCGATCCTCCGACGAGCAACGCCATTAGAACTGTACGATGTACACGAGCGTTTCGGTGTTTCTATGGACACCGGGAGAAACTCCCTTACGACCTGTGGATCCCGCCGTACCACGTTTCCTTTAGCGTCCAGATCAGCCGGTCGTGCGCCGTTCCCTGAGGGTTCTCTCCCTCGCGGTACTCGTCCTCGAACCTCGGGTTCCGGGGCGGAGTTTCTCTAGCCCTTCTGCTTGAAGATGCTCTTGCGGCCACCGGGCCACCAGTTCCAGTCGCCGAGGATTCGCATGGTGGCCGGGACGAGGAGGACGCGGATGATGGTGGCATCTACGAAGACGGCGACGGCGAGGCCAAGACCGACGGCCTTCGTCGTCACGATCCCGGTAAAGGCGAAGGCGCCGGTGACGACGATGATTATGGCGGCGGCGGAGGTGATGATACCGGCGGTGGAGACGAGGCCCTTGGAGACGCTCGCGGTGTTCGAGTCGCCGTGCTCGTATGCCTCGCGGATGCGCGAGAGCAGGAAGACCTCGTAGTCCATCGAGACCCCGAAGATCGTGCAGAACATAAGGATAGGGACCGTCGCGTCGACGAAACCCAGGGGCGCGAAGTTCAGGAGGCCGGAGAGGTTGCCGTCCTGGAAGACGAAGACCATCGCGCCGAAGCTCGCGGTCAGGCTCAGGATGTTGACGATTACCGCCTTCAGGGGGATAAAGAAAGAGCGGAAGGTGATGAAGAGGATCAGGTACGTCACCCCGAGCACGAACGCGACGGCATACGGCACGTTGCCGTAGAGGTTGGTGATGAAGTCTTTCTGACCGGCGGAGAGGCCGCCGACGATGTACTCGACCCCCGCGGGCGCCTCGACGGCCCGCACCTCGTCGACGACGGCGCGGGCCTCCCCGGTGTAGGGGTTCGGCACGGTGACGGCCCTGAGGATGGTGAGGTCTCCGGCGACGAACGTCCGCAGCGCGCCCTTTACCTCTTCGGATCCCCGGACCTCGGGGAGGGCGAGGACGTTCGCGATGCCCTCCGGGGTGGCGGTGCCGTCGAGGTTCACTCCCTCGGGCAACCCGGGGACGCGGTCCTCGATCTCCGCTGCGGCGCGGCGCTCGGCCTCCGCCCGGACCTCTTCCTCCGCACCCGGCGGCACGAAGCCGTACTGGGCTTCGAGGCCCGCGAGCCCGTCCCGCACGGCGGCGTCTACCTGCGTCGCGGCCTGCGTTTCCGCATCTTCGCGGGCAGAGGTTACTCGCTCCACGTAGGCGCGGGTCGTCTGCTCGCCGACGGTGTAGATGCTCTCGACGCTCTCGATGCCGCCGGTCTCGCCGACGCTCCCGCCGAGGTCGCGTACCTTTGTGAGGTTCTCGGGGGTCAGGGGGTCGCCGGGGAGGGTGGCTACCATCTCGATCGGGGTGAGGCGGGCGTAGTCGAAGTCGCGCTTGAGGATGTCGTCGCCGACGCGCGACTCGTAGCGGGTCGGGAGGACGGTCGCCTCGGGGATGCCGACGCGCATGTGCAGCGCGGGGTAGAGGAGGGCGAAGAGGATCGCGCCGACGGCGAGGAGGACGACGAAGGGATGCGTCATCACGATCTCGGCGCTCCGGGCCCAGAAGCTCGCCCCGACGGGCTCGGAGTTCCGGCGCCGGCGCAGGGAGAGGGCGTTGATCCTGTGCCCTAGCACGGAGAGGAGCGCCGGGAGGAGCGTCAGGGCGGCGGCGACGGAGACGAAGACAACGAACGAGCCCGCCACACCGATGGAGCGCATGAACATGTACGGGAAGAAGAGCAGGCCCATCAGGCCGATCAGAACTGCCGTGCCGCTGAAGAAGATGCTCCTCCCCGCCGTCTCCACGGTGCGCGGGACCGCCTCGGCGACCGAATAGTTCTCCAGCTCCTCACGGAAGCGGCTGACGGCGAAGAGGGCGTAGTCGATACCGAGGCCGAGCCCTAGCATCGTGGAGATCGTGAGGACAAAGAACGACATGTCGTAGGCGCCCGCGACGAAGTACAGGACCGACAGGGTGACGGCTACGCTCGCGCCGCCGATGACGACCGGCACGCCGGCGGCCACGAGGCTGCCGAAGGCGACGATCAGGATCAGGAGCGCGAGCGGGAACGCGTACTTCTCGGCCCTGCGGATGTCCTCGTTGCTCGCCTCGGTTATGTCCTCGTAGACGGCCGGGGCCCCGGTGACGTATGTGGTGAGCTCCTCCGAGCGGACCCTGGCGCGGACCTCGTCCACCAGGCCCTGCGTCTCGTCCACGGAGACGCCGAAGCTGACGAGAGCGTAGCTTTTCTCGTCGTCCTTGGAGATAAACAGCGGGTCGCGGGTCTCCGAGTAGGTGGTGACATCGCGGACCTGCTCGATGCCGCTCACGTCTTCGAGCGCCTTGTCCTGCGCCTCCTGGAACTCGGGGCTCGTCGCGGAAGTACCATCGCCGTCGAAGACCACCGTAACGATGGCGGGCGAGGCCCCGAACTCCTCGAGCAGGACGTCTTGGACCTTCTCGGCGTCCGAGCCCGCGCCACTGAAGCCGCCGCCCTTGAGGCGGTCCGAGAGATTCGGGGCGAAGAACGCGCTTCCGACGAGTAGCAGGCCCCAGACCGCGAGGATCGGCCAGCGGTATCGGTAAGAGAACCGGCCGAGCGCGCCGAACATACCTAATCGCCCCGGACGATGTTTGTGGGAAAACCTTTCACTCGCTCAATGGTACTCAATGCGCAGCAGGTGTATGCCGTTTCTTTTACAGCGGACGATCCGAAAACCCGCAGCTCACGCCTTCGGGCGCGTCCCTCGCGGGTTGCGGGGCAGGGCGAGGGAGAGCGCGAGGCCCAACGGGGGGAGAGCGACGAGGACCAGCATGAGCGCCGGGAGGCCGTTGGCATCGGCGAAGGCGCCGAAGAGCGGGGCACCGACGCCGCCGAGGCCGATGGAGAGCCCCATCGTGATCCCGGCGGCGACCCCGATCCTGCCGGGCAGGTACTCCTGCCCGAGTACCACGGTGACGCCGAAGGTGCCGATGGTGAACGCGCCGATGAGCGCGAGGAACAGCATCCCGACGAGGGGGCCGGAGAGGGTAAAGCCGTAGAGCAGGGGTGCCAGGACGAGCATCGTGGCGGCGAGGACGGTCCTGCGGCCGAACCTGTCGGCGACGGTGCCGAGGGCGAGCGTCCCGGCCGCGCCCGCGAAGAGCATGACGGCGAGGGCCGCGTTCGCGAGCCCCGGTGACGTGCCGAGGTCCCGGATGTAGTACGAGGCGACGAAGGTCACGAGCCCGAAGTACACGAACGAGCGGACGGTGACGACCCCGACCATGAGCGAGAAGGGCAGCCAGAGGTCCGGCGCCGTCACCGGCTTCCCCTTCTCCTCGCTCCCTACCCCGTCGGGGCTGAACGAGAGGAGCCGGGGCAGCTCGCGGAAGAGGACGAGCCCCATGATGAGGGCCGGGAGGGCGAGGAAGAGCGTCCCCGGGAGCCCGAAGACGAGGACGAGCGGGGTGGCGAGCACGGGACCCAGGGCGAAGCCGGCGTTACCGCCGACGGAGAAGAAGCTCATGCCCCGGGCGCGCCGGGAGCCGGAGACGTAGTTGGCGAAGCGGGCGGACTCCGGGTGAAAGGCCGCGACCCCCAACCCGGAGAGGACTACGCACAGAAAGATCCAGGGGAAAGACGGCGCCACCCCCGCGAGCGCCACGCCAACCCCGCCGAACAGCACCCCGAGCGGCATGAGGGACGGGATAGGCTTCTTGTCCGAGAACAGGCCGAAGAGCGGCTGGACGATGGAGGAGCTGAGGGTCGCCGCGAGGACGAGAGAGCCGGCCGCCGCGAGCGAGAGCCCTCGCTCGGAGACGAAGAACGGGACGAGCGCCGCCACGGCCCCCTGGTTCAGGTCCGTGAACAGGTGACCGGCCGAGAGGACGGACATCGCGCGCCTGTCGACGCCCTTCTCCCTCACGGTCGCACCGGGTGCTCGCGAGCGCTGGCATCCAGGACGCCGAGCCCGCCAGGGACGATCCGCGACCCGGGCGCGACAGGCCGGAGGGTGGCCGTGAAGATGCGGCGGCAGTGTATCCGGCTCGTCCCGGGGGTTGTCCAGTTCAAGAGTACCGCCGGTCCGGGATCACGCAACCTCTTCGCCTCTCATAAGCTTTCCGCACGTGCAGATACTACCAGCCGCTACCGGTCGTCTCCCAAATCGTACGGGGCGAGCGCCCAGGTACGGGGCGTCTTCAGATCGGCGAAGGCGCCCGTCACCGCGTCCACGGCCTCCCGTACGGGCTCACCGGGGGACGGGCGTGAGTTTTTCGGGACCGTGATCTTGAGTAGCGTATCCTCGCCGCCGCCCGCTCCGGCGAAACCCTCCGCTTTCTCTAGCGCAGTGCGGAAGCCGCCGATCTCGTCGACGAGCCCCTTTTCGAGCGCCTCGGCGCCCGTCCAGACGCGGCCCCCGGCGAGCTCTTCGAGCGCGGCGGGGTTCAGGCCGCGCCCTTCTACAACGCGGTCCTTGAAGGCGCCGTAGACCCCGGTGAGCTGTGTGCGCAGGACGGAGAGTTCGTCGGCGGTGGGCTCGTGTCGCGGGTCGAGGAGGTTCGCGCGGGCGCCGCGCTCGACGGAGACAGGGTTGACGCCGAGGTTGCCGAGGAGGCGCGTGGCGACGGGGCGGGTGAGGATCACGCCGATGGAACCGGTGACGGTGTTCTCGCGCGCGACTATGTACTTCGCCGGGGCGGAGACGTAGTACCCGCCGGAGGCGGCGGCGTTGCCCATCAGGACGACGACGGGCTTCTTGTGCCCGAGGCGTTCGACCTCCCGCCAGATCAGGTCCGAAGCGAGCGCGTCGCCGCCGGGGGAGTCGACGTACAGCAGGACCGACCCCACCCGTTTGTTTCGCTCCGCGACGCGCAGCGCCGCCGCGACGGAATCGCTCCCGGCCTGCTCCTTTCCTATGAGCGGCAGCGGCACCGGGAGCTTGCGGCTGCTTCCCCGCGTGATCGCCCCCTCCACCCGGACGAGAGCCACTGCCTTTCTGGATCTCCTCCGGTACGGCACGCGGAGGGCGCGGCGGGCGACGGACCACTCGGCGAGCCTCGCGCGTCTCCCCCCCTCCCCGAGCCTCCCGGCCAGCTCGTCCTCGTAGGCCACTCCGTCGAGGAGGCCCTCGGCCTCGGCGGCAGCGGCGGTGTAGGGCGCGGCGTTTATGAGCTTCCGGGCTTGCTCGGGGGAGACCTTGCGCCCGGTCGAGATCGCGGCTACAAGCGAGCCGAACCTCCGGTCGAGGAGCCGCTCGACCTGCTCGCGGGACTCCTCGGAGAAGTCCGAGCGGGCCAGGGTGTCCCCGGCGCTCTTGTAGGGCGAGACGGCGACGACCTCCGTGCGCAGGCCGACGCGCGAGAGGGCGTCCTTCAGGAAGTTGACCCGTGCGCTGATGCCCACGACGTTCAGGGTCGAGAGCGGGGTAGCGAGGATCTCGTCGGCCGCCGAGGCGAGGTAGTAGTCGCGGGTGCCCGGGTCGATGAGGTAGGCGACCACCTTCTTGCCCCGCCCCCTGAACCGTTCGATCTCGCGGCGCAGCTCCTCCAGGGAGGCCCATCCCGCATCGAGGTTCTCGACGCGGAGGATAACCCCCGCCGGGCGGCCGTCCGCGAGGATACGGTCCAGGCGGGATCTGAGGGCTTCGAGGCTCGGGCCGGATGAGCCGGGCGCGAGGCGGCGGCGCAACAGCCCGCGCCGCCCCGGCTCGAACTCGGGGAGGCCGCCGGAGACGGAGATCCAGACCAGGTCCGGCGGCCGTCTGAAGGCGCGCACGAGCGCGTTTCTCAGGAGGCGATAGAGGTTGACGACGGCGTTCAAGAGGATGCTCATGCAGCTTAATCTACACCCGGAACTCCGGGGGCATTGTGATAGACTTTTTCAGGAATGGTTATTGATGCGGGAGCGTGGCACGGATGATCGGAGTGGCGGAGCGCGATGTCCGCGAGAAGTTTCGGCGGTCGGGATACACCCTGACCAGCCAGCGGCGCGCCGTACTCGACGCCCTGAAGGAGTACAAGGGCCACCCTTCGGCGGAAGAGTTGTACCTGGCGGTCAAGAAGAAGAACCCGAAGGTGGCGCTCGGGACCGTGTACCAGGCGCTGTCGGTCTTGGAGGAGATCGGCCTGATCGGCGCGAAGCGCTGGTCCGAGTCGCCGGTCCGTTACGACCTCAACACCGAGCCTCACCACGACATACGCTGCACGAGATGCGGGGCGGTCGAGGAGATACCGGGGGTCGACCTCTCGGGCGTCCACGAGGCCGTGCGCGAGAACACCCCGTACGAAGTCACGGAGACCACGCTCGTCATAGAAGGCGTGTGCCCCTCCTGCCGCACCAGGGCATAGCGGCCCGGGCCGCGGCACTTTACCCGAAACCACGGAGCGTTTAACCTGATCCGCGATGTTGCCCAACGACGGACATAGACATCTGCGGTTGAGCGGGGGCGGAGCGGCTTGAGCGAGGAACACGTAGACCCGGCACGAGAACTCGAAGAGCAGATGCAGGCGGCGGACGCCCTGATAGAGAGCCTCGAGGCCGAGGTCGCCGACCTGCGCCGCGACCTGGACCACGCCTCGTCTGCGCTTCGCAAGGCGCAGGAGGAGGTCTCGGCCCGCGGCGACTCCCTGGACGAGGACAGCCGTTTGAGGGAGGAGCTGGAGGCCGCGCGCGCCGACAACCTCTCCCTGCGCGACGAGCTGAGCGACCTCAGGCGCGAGTACGCCGACGAACAGCTGCGCCTACGCAACGAGCACATCTCGGGGATGGCCGAGCTCAGAGAG
Organism: uncultured Rubrobacteraceae bacterium; assembly: GCA_902806105.1. Next base: position 23,181 of record CADCVI010000073.1, on the reverse strand, counting down.
GAGCTGGAGGGGCAGCGCCGAGCGGATATCGAGGCCGTCTCGTCGGAGGGGAAGGTCGGGGCGTTGCGGGAGGAGTTCCGCAAGGAGCGGACGGCGATGGAGGAGCGCCACAAGGCCGAGGTCGAGGAGCTCAAGAACGCGGCCGAGCGGTGGGAGGAGAAGCTCAGGGCGGGCTACCGCGACCTCGAGGAGCGCCACAGGGCCGAGGTCGAGGGCCTGGAGTCAGGGAGGGTGCAGGAGATACGCGCCCTCCAGAAAAGCTACGCCGACGAGATGGACGGCCTCACGCGGGAGCATCGAGACGAGACGGACTCTCTGAAGAAGGCGCACCGGGCGCAGCTGGAGGAGATCGGGAAGAAGGCCGAGAGCGAGAAGATAGAGCTCGAACGCTCCCTGCGCGAGGAGCTCGGCCGGAGCCTGGACGAGGAGCGGAGCGGGGAGAGGGAGCGCCACAGGGCCGAGCTACACGCGCTCAGGAGCGCGGCGGCGGGCCGCGAGCTCGACATACAGAAGCAGCTCCGGGCGGAGATCGAGGGCCGCAGGGCCGAGGTGGAGGGGCTGAGGCTGGAGCTTGAGTCCGTGGCGATGGCGGCGGAGGAGCGGCGCAGGAAGGAGGTCCGGGAGGTCAAGAGCCTCGCCGAGACCCGGGAGCGGGAGCTCCGGCGGACGCACGCGCAACGGCTGACGGAGGAGAAGGAGGCCGGCGAGCAACGCGCCGAGGCGCTCAAGGCCCAGAGAGAGGCGGACATACGCTCCCTGAAGGAGAGCCACGCCAGGGAGCTTGCCGGGGCGCGGCGCAGGCTCGAAGAGGGCCTCAGCGGCCAGGACGAGAAGCGCAGATCAGAGCGGGCCAGCTTGGAGGAGAAGGCAGAGGGCTTGAAGACGCGCCAGGAGTCCGAGGCCCGCGTCTACGGCGAACGCCTCGCAGCGCTCGAAAAGGAGAGGGCCGCGGAGAAGAAGGCAGCCGAGGAGGAGCTGGCTCGTCGCGACCTCGCTCACTCGGAGGAGCGGGCGCGGCTGGAAGACCGGCTCGCCGAGCTACGCGAGGCCCTGGAGGAGCAGGGGACCGTAACGGCGGAGCTACGCGAGGCCCTGGAGACAGCGAGGTCCGGGGAAGAGCGGAAGGAGGCGCCCGAGGAGCAGATCTTCGATGACGGGCTCGTGACGCGCCTGAGGGAGTCCGACGCGGCGCGGCTCCTCGCGGAGGAGCGGGCCGCGGACCTGGAGCGGCGTCTCGCGGAGGCCGTGGAGGCGCGCAAGAGGCGGGAACGAGAGCTCGAGGAGGCGCACGAGGCGATCGAGCAGGCCTCCTCTCCGGAGCAGCGGCTTCGCGGAGGGATCTCGACCTTCAACGAGAGCGAGCACACGCGGACGGTCGCCTCCATCTCGAAGGCCCTCGGGCTCCCCAAGGTCCACGTCGGCAACGACGATGGATCCGCCGGCAAGCCGGTCGTCACGTTCGTCTGGAGCGAGATGGCCTGGCGCCGCTACGTCGCGGACCCGACGGAGGGCGTCGAGGAACCGAGGGTGTACCTCATCGGGACCGGGGACGACCCGTCCGAGATCCACGACCCCAGGCGCAGGCCGAACGCCCGCATGGACGCCCAGGGACGCCTCATACTCGGGGTGCAAGCCAGGTAGCAGCGGCGCTCCGCCGTCCCAGAAGGGGAGGGGTGCGTGCGCAATATCCGGGCGACAGGCCGGAGCGCAAGGCGTCACGCCGCTAGAACGGGCTCGGCGCCAGCACCACGGGACTCGACGAGAACGTTGGCCGCGCCGGGATCGGTCGGAGGCCACGGGAGACCGCTAGCCCGGATGCGGCCCGCGCATCTCCCCCGGAACGCGAGTGGGCTGAGCTACGCGTCGAGCGGCCCGAAACCTCTGGCGTCGGAGACGTCGTAGATCTCGACGTCCATCCCCCGCCGCACCATGCGCTTCCCCAGGCGCGGGAAGTCGGCTATGTCGACGTCGAGGGCCTCGCCGCCCATCAGGTAGACGAGGTCTTCGTCGTAGGGGTTGCGCAGGTGATGGGCGGCCTGCGGCGCTGGAAACCCCATAAAGTCCCCGGCGGCGACCTCGAACTCTTCCCCGTCCACCTCGGCCATACCGCGGCCGGAGAGGACGTAGATCCACTCCTCCTCCCGATGGTGGGAGTGGTAGACGAACGATTCCTTGCCGGCCGGCACCCGCACCCGGCTGATCCCCAGCCGCGAGAGCCCGACTAGCGCGCTCATGCGCGTGCCGTAGAGTTCCGAGTCCGGGTTCCACGGATGCGAGAACCGGGCCTCGCCCTCCCGTACCTCCCGAGCCCTGACGACGAAACGCTGCTCCTCGGTCACCCCGTACCTCCTCCGGTCTCTCCCGCGGCCGACAACAAGCAGCCGAACCGGCCCGCTCCCCGCCACGCTTGCCTCATATTTTACGGCCAGGTCCACGCGGTTACACCGGCTCTCCCGGAAGACGCGACGCGTTCGCCGCTAGAAAACAAATGATCGGGCCGTCGGCCTGGAGATCGGCGCTACACTGCTCGGATGGGAAAAGCGCGAGAAAGCACGCTCGTCGTGGACGGGACGGCCCTCACCCTCATCGTCGAGCGCAAGGGGCGCGTGAAGAACGTCAACGCGCGCCTCAGGGGCTCTGTGCTCCGGGTGAGCGCGCCGCCTGGGATGCGGGAGGGCGACCTCGCGCCCGTCGTAGAAGATCTGGCGCGCAAGCTCCTGCGCCGCGCCCACGCGAGCAGGGTCAACGAGGAGGGTGACGCGCTCGCGCTATCCCGGCGGGTCGCCGGGCGATTCCCGGAGCCCCCGTCCGTGGGGCGAGTGCTCTTCGTGACGACCCAGCGCTCGCGCTGGGGCAGCTACAGCCCTCGCACCGACACGATCAGGCTGAACGCCGCCCTCAGGAGCATGCCCCCGTGGGTCCTGGAGGCCGTGGTCGCGCACGAGCTCGCGCACGCCTTCCACCCCGACCACTCGCCCTCCTTCTGGCGCCTCCTGAAGCAGGTGTGCCCGGAGACCGACCGGGCCCGTTCGTTTCTCGCCGGCGTAACCTGGCTCGCCCACGGCCACGGGCTCCTGCCCGCCGTCGAGCGGGATCTCCTGGGCATGAACGAGGTCCCTGAGGATGGCCCGTCCTAGTAGCATCCCGAGCAACTCGTTCACCACCCATGAGGTCGTGCCGGAACCGGGACCCGCTACATCCCAGGCGAGCACCGGCGGACCCTGCGAGCGATCCGAGCGTCGGAAAAACCGGTCTATCGACTGCAAAATCTGCCCCTGCTACGCGGACATGTAAAACCGGGCTCGCAATTTAGAGCAGGGCGAGGATAATCTCGTCTGGGCATGCGAGCGCGAGGAGGACATAAGGGGAGAGGCGGCGCAGGCTCACCCCACGGTATCTTCGCCCCGGACGGTCCCCTGGCCGCCCGCAAGCCGGAATACAAGTACCGTCCCGAACAGGTCGAGATGGCGGGGGCCGTGGAGGGCACCCTGCGGGAGCGGGGGGTCTTGCTGGCGGATGCCCCGACCGGGACCGGCAAGAGCGCTTCTTATCTGGCCCCGGCCATACTCCGCGCACTACGCGCCGGGGAGAAGGTCCTGGTCTCGACCGCCACGCTGGCCCTCCAGAACCAGCTTCTCGCGGAGGACGTGCCCGTCGTCTCGGCAGCCGCGAGCGCCCTGCTCGGCCAGCCCGGAGAAGAAGGCATAAGCTACGCGTTCATGAAGGGCCGGCGCAACTTTCTGTGCGGGCAGCGGCACGAGGAGACCCTGAGGGAGGGCACGCTCTTCGACTCGAAGCTCGGCTCGGGCCTCGAACGCTGGGCGGTGGAGACGGAGACCGGCGACAGGGAGGACCTGACCTTCCCGATGCCCGCGTGGGCATGGCTGGAGGTCGCCTCGGACGGCGAGGACTGCGCCCCGAAGGGGTGCCGCTTCCGCGACGGCTGCTTCTACTACGCCCACCGGGAGAAGGCCCAGGACGCGGACCTCGTGATCGTCAACCACGCCCTCCTCATGGCGAACGTAGCCTCCGGCGGGAACATCTTCGACACCGAGGGCCGGCACCTCATCATCGACGAGGCCCACCTGCTCGAAGGCGTCATGTCGGAGGCCCTTGGCGCGCGCGTCTCCTACGGGCGGGTACGCTACGCGATGCGCCAGGCAAAAAAGAAGTCCGAGGGGGCGGTGGCCCCCGCCGACCGCGCCGAGATGGCCGCCGAGCTCTTCTTCGCCGAGCTGGAGGGGGCCGGCAAGCTCGGGAGCGAGAATGCGGCGCCCGGGTCTTACGGGACGCTCAAGGACGCTCTCGTCTCCGTCTCGGAGGCGCTCGCAAACGACCCGAAGGAGGAGGCGAACAACCTCAAGGGCATGGTCGCGCGCCTCCTGGCGGACCTCCGGTTCTTCTACTCGGAGCCCGAGGATGAGTATGCCTATGCCGTGGTGGAGGGGCGGCGGTCTTTCCGCCGGGGCCGCAAGGGAGGGGTCACGGGCGAGCCCCTCCCCGAGCTCAAGGCCTGGCTCGTGGACACGGGGAAGGCGTTTCGCGAAGGTCTCCTTCCGCTCTTCGAGGACGGCGGTGTGGTGCTGACCAGCGCGACGCTCGCGACCGGGGCTGGGGAACGCCGCTCCTTCTCGTACACGAGGGGCAGGCTCGGCCTCGACGAGCCCCTCAAGAACGGGCGAGCCGTGCGGGAGCACTCCGGTGCCGAGGTGTTCGACTACGCCTCCCAATGCCTCCTGTACGTGGAAGAGGAACAGCCCGTCCCTTCGCATGTCCCCTCGGATGTCCCCGCCCGGGACCGGGAAGCCGCGGCGGGTGCGAGGCGCGCCGAGCAGCTCGTCGGGGCCTCCGGGGGGAGGGCGCTGGTGCTGCTCTCGACGAGCCGGGCGGTCGAGGCGTACAGGCGACTCTTCGATCCGCCCTTCCCCGTGCGCTTCCAGGGTGACGACTCGCCGGGGCGGCTCGTGCGGTGGCTGAAGGAGACGGAAGGCGGCGTCCTGGTGGGGACGCGCTCCTTCTGGACCGGGGTCGACGTACCCGGCGAGGCGGTCTCCCTCGTCATCATAGACAGGGTCCCCTTCCCGGTCCCGGACGATCCGGTCATCAAGCGGCTCTCGGAGCGCGCGGGCAAGGAATGGTTCCGCGCCGTCTCCCTGCCCCGGGCGCAGGTAGCGCTCAGGCAGGGGGCCGGAAGGCTCATGCGCCGCGACACCGACCACGGCGTGATCGCGCTCCTGGACCCGAGGATACGCCGAAAGGGCTGGGGCAAGGCGGTCCTCTCGAGCCTCCCCCCCGCCCCGATCACGGGCTCCCTACGAGACGTCGAGAGCTTCTTTCAACAGACCCGCTCTCCCGGCGATGACCCCGCTTCGCTGTAGCCCTGACCGACCAGAAACAGAGCCCCAAACGGCTAGATGAGTTACATGGAGCGTCGATATCGAGGTTCCCGCAATGAGAGGCGTCCCCCAGACAACTGCGGTTCGTGCCCGGTCCGGGGCTACTGACCCTCTCGAACTCCGCCTCGGGTGAACCAGGAAGGAGGCTGGCCGACTAAAACGGAAGGCTTGCCTTCCGTGAAGAAATTCGCCCGCCGAGAAGCGGTGCGATGGTCTAGGTCTCCGTGCTCAAGCCGGGTCGTCCGTCACGAGCCCGAAGCTCGTGGATGATCTTGGATCCTGTCGTGAGAGGAGCCCCGAAGCGCAGGGGCGAGGAATGCCTTTCGAGGTCAGCTCGCTGTGCGGGCTACTGTCCTTCGGGGGCGGAAGCTTGCGACGCCGCCTCTGCCCTGGCCTGCTCGCGCTTTCGGCGTATCTCCCTCTGGCGGATAATCTGGGCGTTGTGGGAGTAGATTGTTTCCCCGCGGCGGGCGCCCAGGTAGGAGGAACCGAGTACGGCGGAGAAGAGAACCGCCGAGAGCAGGATCCCCGTCGGGGTCCGCAGGTTGGCGAACGGGTCGTTGCCGCCGCCGAAGATCGAAGTAAACAGGTTGACGATCGGAGAGATGGCAAAGGAGATCAGCCCGACAAGCGTGCCGTGCAGGTGCCGCCGGGACGGGGCCCTGTACGAGGCGATCATGCCGCCGAAGTAGAACGAGAAGGCGGCGGCGAAGACCAGCAGCACGGTCGGTAGTGCGGTAGAGGTCAGCGTCTGCCCGAAGAAGCGCGTGAACACCGGCGCCACGATGCCGAGCATCAGCAGGACCCCGATCCCGAGCGACAGCAGTATTCCGATAAGCACGGCGGTGATGCTCTGCTTCATGGTCTGTATCTTACCAACGCCGTCGAGTCCGTCCGGTAGCCGCCTTCACCATGGCGCGGATCAGCCGTCGGCCAGGGCACCGACGAGCTCGCGGCAGAACGACGGGATGTCCGGAACTACGCGCCCCCACACCAGGTTCCCCTCGCGGAACGCGGGCTTGTCCACCCAGGTGGCGCCCGCATTCACCAGGTCGTCCTTTATGCCAAGGGAGCCCGTGGCGCTGACGCCGTTCACGATGCCCGCCGATATCGCCACAAGCCCGCCGTGGCAGATTATGCCGACGATCTTGCCCCGCTCGTGTACGGCCCGGACGAGGTCCGTGACCTCCCTGTAGCGCCGCAGCTTGTCCGGCGCCCACCCGCCCGGTATGACGATCCCGTCGAGCTCGTCCGCGCTAACGTCCTTGGGCGTGGCGTCCGCGCGGGCTTCCAGGTAATTCTTCCCGGAGAAAGGCCCCTCACCGAGGCCGACGGAGATCACCTCCGCCCCCTCCTCGCGCAGGCGGAAGACGGTCACCCAGTACTCCAGGTCCTCGAACCCGTCGGCGACGAGCACCGCGACCCTTTTGCCCCTGAGCCTCATAGCCCTCCCCTTCTCCTCGTCGTACCACTGCTCTTCCGCTCGCGGACCATCCCCGCGGCGGTGACCGCCGAGGGCTTGACCATTCTAGATCAGGCCCGGACCCCGGTCGCGAGCAGCGCGTCCACGGCCTCCCTGGCCTCCTCCCCACCGGCCTCCAGCGCCCGCGCGAGCTCGGGAACGGCGGCGGCGCCGCGTCCCGACAGCAGCAGTCGCTCGGCGGCAGCGAGATGTTCCCGGTAGGCAGGTCTAGCGTCTGCTGACAAACCCCGCCCAGGATCATCCGGCTCGGACGGCTCCTCCCCAAAAGCATCCTCCCCCGACGGACCTTCCGCCGAGGAGAAGGTCTCCGGGTCGGCCTCCTGCTTGTTGATAAGGGCCAGAAGCTCCTCGCCGTAGCGCGCCGCGCGGCGCAAACCTATGCCCTTGATCGTACCGAGCTCGTGTACGTTTCTCGGCTTGCGGCGCGAGATCTCCTCCAGGTGGGAGTTGTGCAGGACGACGTAGGCGGGGACCCCCTGGCTTCTCGCCTGGTCTCCCCGCCAGGCCCGCAGGCGCTCGAAGAGCTCCGGGTCGATCTCGGCTGAAGAAGCCCCATTGGAACCGCTGGAGAGGGGCGCACCCCCGGGCAACGGAGCGTACGAAGCATCCCAGGACGCGCCGCCGACGTCTACGGCGTGCGCCTCGCCGAGGCAGACGTCGCAGCCTGCGCAGGGGGCGACCTCCTCCGCATCTCCGAAGTGCCGGAGCAGGTGCTCGCGGCGGCAGGTCGAGAGGGTAGCGTAGGTCTCGACGGTGCGGATCTGGTCGTATGCCGCGCGCGTCCGGGACTTGAGCCGCGCGGCGATTGCGGAGCGGCTCTCGTCGTTCAGGCCGCTGGTCTTGAGCCGTATATCCGCGAGTGACCCGCGGGGCGTGGCCTCGACCAGCCCATCCACCATCAACCTAAAGAGCGCCGACTGCGCGACGACCGGCCGAACCCCGGCCTTGCGGGCGAGCTCCGGCAGCGAGACCGCCCCCTCTCCCGGAAGCGCCGCATGTACCTTGGAGATCTCCTCGCGCAGCTCTCCTGGCTCCTCATCCACCCTGTGTACCTCGACCTCCCCCCAGAGGTCGTAGCCGCGCGTCAGGAGCCCGGTCTCCTCCATACCCCCGAGGAGCACCCCCGCCACGTCCCCCTCGACGCCGCCGAGCGAGCCTAGCGAGGACGGCGGCACGTTCACACGTCCCCCCTCCCCCGCGACACCGGAGAGGGCGCGGAAGAAAGAGCCGACCTCCTCGGTCCCCGCCGCGTTCACCGTAACGAGCCTCTTGCGCCGTCCAAGGTCGGCCCCCCTGTACAGGACGACGCATCGGGCGCCGTCGCCGTCGCGCCCGGCGCGGCCCGCCTCCTGAATGTACGCGGGCAGGCTACCAGGGACGCTCGCGTGTACAACAAACCGAACGTTCGGCTTATCTACCCCCATGCCGAAAGCGATGGTAGCGACCACGACGTCCACCTCGTCCGTCATGAAGCGCTCCTGCACGCTGGAGCGTTCCCCCGGCGCGAGCCCCGCGTGGTAGTGGGCGGCGTTCACACCGGCGCGCCTGAGCCCGGAGGCGAGCTCCTCGCACTCCTTCCTCGTGGTGCCGTAAACGATGCCTGGAGGCGGGTTCTCGCGGATGACGTCGAGGATCCGCGGGAGCTTGCCGTTCTTGTCCCGAACGGGCAGGACGCGGTAGGTGAGGTTGGGCCGGTTGAAGCTCGTGACGACCACCTCGGGGTCGCGCATCCTCAGGGAGCGCAGGATATCCTGGCGGACCCGCGGGGTGGCGGTCGCGGTGAGCGCGAGCACCGGCGGACTCCCGAGGTCGCGGACGGCTCGCGGCAGGAACAGGTAGTCCGGCCGGAAATCGTGGCCCCACTCCGAGATGCAGTGCGCCTCGTCCACGACGAACAGGCTCACCCCGGCCTGCCTCAACGCGAGGACGAACTCCAGGGATCTGAGGCGCTCGGGGGCGACGTAAAGCATCCGGATCTCACCGGTGCGGACCTTCCGCTCGACCTCCCACCGCTCCTCAGGCGAGAGCCCGGAGTGGAGCGTCGCCGCCGTGGTAACGGAGCTCTGGAGCAGGGAATCTACCTGGTCCTTCATCAGCGAGATGAGCGGAGAGACGATCACGGTCAGCCCCTCGCGCATGAGCGCCGGAACCTGATAGCACAGGCTCTTCCCGCCGCCCGTCGGCATCACCGCAAGCGTGTCGCGGCCCTCTAGTACGGCCCCGATCACCCCCTCCTGCCCGGGCCGGAAAGAGTCGAAGCCGAAGATCTCCTTGAGTACGTTCAGGGGCATGCGGTCAATATAACAGCCAACCGTCGGCTTTCAGTCACCACTTTAGATCGAACCCAGGACCCCGACCGGGAGGCCGCCTTCACCGCTCTTCGGAGTCGACAAAAACCGCGGGCGAACGCGCGTCCATCAAAGCGTGATGGAGACGCAATTCGAGGGACCCTTTGGACCAGCCGGGATCACGCTACCCACCGTCGCCAGGACCGGACGGTTGCCTTGCAAGACCAGACGACGCGGGACCACGAGCTCGCACCTGCAAATGAGTGGCTCGGCCGGTACTGGCCCACTAGTCCGAGGGACGCGTGTACTTCGGTATCGGTTTAAGGCCCCGGACGTGGCCGGGCGGCCTCTCCTCGGGGCGATCCTCTAGGTCGTTCTCGCCGTGGGGGCCCTCCTCTGCCGCGTCGAGGAGGCTGTCCATCGTGCGCCGTACATCGGTGCAGGCCTTCTGGTAGGCGAGCTTGAAGCCTATGCCGGGTGCGGCGAGGGCGGGAAGCACGCCGAGAAAGTAGATCCAGCCCCCTTCGTTGCCGGCGAAGCCCGCGATCGCCAGGGGAAGGGCGAGGGTGGCACCGAGGATGCCGCTCAGGGAGAGGTACTCGCTGCGCTGGTTAGAAACGTCGGTGGTGAGGTTAGCGGCGGATCGCCCCTGCTCCACCTCATCGACCCGCAGCTCGACGGAGCGGGCCTTCAGAAGTGAGCGGTTCCCGGAGAAATCGAGGGCGCGGCGCACTGTGCCCAGGAGGTCCCCAGCGTCGAAGAGGCTGCTACCCTCGGTCTTGCGCCGCATCTTCAGGCCCTGCTCGCGCCTCAGGAGGTCCTCCATGTGCTCCCGGACGGCCTCCGAGGGCTTCTCGACCTCCCGGACGCTTCTCAGCCGCGACGGGCCGTAGAACCTGCGCGCGGCGGTGAACGGCTCGGCGGTCCTGTCGTTGTGGAGGTCGAAGAGCGCCCGTCGGACGTCCTGCGGAGAGATGCCGGCCGCGGCGGCCACCTGCACGAGAACCTCCGGCGAGACGGTCTGGATTTCCCCGTTCCTGGCCTTGCGGCGGGCACTGAGCTCGGCTGCGCGGCGCAGTACGATCTCTACCTCGCCTGGCGTAAGACGGTCCTCGGGTATCTCGGGCATAGAGGGTGGGGCCTAGGCCCGATCCTGGCCGGCGGTGGCGGCGAGAATCCTCGGGGTGTCCTTGAGGTACGACCAGCCCGAGAAGAGCGTCAGAACGACGGCCACGAGCATGATCCACCAGCCCAAGGAGGCCATCAGGGCGCCGCCTACGCCGGCGTAGGCGAGCAGCAGTATAAAGATCGCGAGGCTCTGGGCGTTCATCTTCGCCTTACCCCACTTGTTCGCGGCGATGACCTCGCCCGACTCCAGAGCGACCATCCGCAGACCCGTAACGGCGAACTCGCGGACCACCATGATCGCGGCCATCCACGACGGCATCATCCCCTCCCCGACGAGCGCGAAGAAGAGCGAGACGATGAGCGCCTTGTCCGCGATGGAGTCCATGAGCTTGCCGAAGGCGGTGACCTTGCCGGACCTGCGGGCGAGGACGCCGTCGAAGTAGTCCGTGAGGATCGCGGCGACGTAGATCGCGAGGACCACGAAGCGGCTGCCGGGGAACGGCACGTAGAGCGCCGCCATCACCGGCAGGATCGCCACGATCCGAGCCAGGGTTAGCTGGTTCGCCAGGTTCAAGACATCATCCCCAGAAAGCGGGACGCGCCGTTACCAGCCTTGGTTGCTCCACGATGTTCCACCGCGTCGTGTCCTGCCCTCCACGAGCCGTTAGGTAGAGCCTAACCTAGCACCTTTGCCGCCCGGTCTCAAGCGGCACGGGTGCGGAACCTTGGGTTACTCCTGCGAGGTCCCGCGAATCTGCGTGACGGCGGGCCGGACGAAGAGGGCCGAGATCCAGTCGGCCGCGATGCGGACCCGGCTCTGGGGGCTGTTGAGCCTGACGAGGTAGGCCATCCGCCAGAAGATCGCGGCGGCAAGCCCTGAGAAGCGTACCCCCATCACCTCGTTCACTGCGAAGTCGCTCCCGAGCTCGACAAGCTGGCCCAGCGGCTTGTACTCGAACTTTTCCAGCTCGTCCTCACGGCCGTCGAGGGTCGCCAGGATGTTCTTCGCGACCACGGCGCCCTGCTGGCCGGCGGCCTGGGCGGTCGGGGGGACGAACTTGCCCTGGGAGCCCTCGCGAACGTCGCGGACGGCGGCGCAGTCGCCGATGGCCCAGATACCCGGGTAGCCCTCCACGCGCAGGTACTCGTCGACCTTTATGCCGTTGCGCTCGTCGACGGGGAGGCCGAGGTCCTGTATGGCGACGTTCGGGCGGTTTCCGGCCGTCCAGATCACGTTCTCCGACTGGATGGTGCCGTCGCCCTTGAGCCTGACCTCGTCCTCCGTGACCTCCTCGGCGAACGTACTGGTCATGACCTCGATGTTCTCGTTGTAGAGCCGGGTGCGGGCGGCGCGCTGCAACGACGGGTCGAGCTCCGGCAGAATCTGGGGCAGCCCTTCGAGCAGGAAGATCCGGACCCTGTTCGGGTCGATGTTCGGGTAATCTGGGGCGAGAGCCTCGTGGACGAGGGTGTGGATCTCGGACGCCACCTCGGTCCCCGTGGCGCCGCCACCGATGACGACGAAGGTCAGCTTGGACTCGGGGACCTCGCCGCGCATCAGGGAGACCTCCTCGAAGCGCTCGATGACGCGGTTCCTTATGCGCTCGGCGTCCTCGACACCCCTCATGTGCATGGCGTGCTCCTCGACGCCTGGGATGCCGAAGAAGTTGGGCTGGCCGCCGAGGGAGATCACGAGCTGGTCGTACGGAAAGTCCAGCCCGCCGTCGCCCACGATCCTGTTGTTGTCGTGGTCGATCTCCTTGAGCCTGGCCCTTCTAAAACTCGCTCCAGCGGTGATGAGCGCGCGCCTCAACGGCTGGGCCACGTTGCGGGAGTCGATGTCGCTGCTGACGATCCCGGGGACCATCGGCCAGAAGGTGAAGAAGTTGTCGCGCGCTATCACGAGGACACCTACGTCCTCGCGTCCCTTGGTTAGCCCGGTCAGCTTGGTCGCCGCAGAGTACCCGCCGAAGCCACCCCCGACGATGCACACCTTGTGCTCGAACTGCTCGTAGCGAGGCTTCTCCCAGGGCGCGTACCGCGGCCTCGGGTTCAAAGCCCTCTTAAGCGCCCCGAGCGCGAGCACGGTACCCCCAACGGCGAGCCCTCCGTTCAACAATCTGCCCATAAAAAAGAACCTCCAGCTTATCGAGTTGCCCGGATGCTGACCGCGAGACCCAGTACGCTCACATTGATGACGTGATGATACAAGATAACAGGCAGTGCGTAGCGGATGTAAGGCTTCCGCCGGTACGCTTACACACCGAACACGGCGACGCGCACGGTCCGATCCCGCGGCCCGTCGAACTCGGCTAGAAACACGCCCTGCCAGCGGCCGAGATCCAGCTCTCCACCCCTGACCAGCAGCTGCTGCGACGGCCCGAAGAGGCTTGTAAGGAGGTGCGAGTCGCTGTTCCCCTCCGCGTGCTCGAACTCGACGTCGAGACCTCCCACCAAGGCCCGGCAAGCGGCGGCGAGATCGCGCGGAACATCCGGGTCGTAATCCTCGTTTACGGTGATCCCGGCGGTGGTGTGCGTCGAAGAAACTATGCAAACACCATCCTGCAAGCCCGCATCACGCACGGCGCGCTTGACCTCGTCCGTGATGGAGACGAACGCGTAACGCTCATCCGTCCGAACCGGCAACTCGCTCACGTTCACGCATGCCTCCTTCCGCTAGGTTAGAACCTTCCGACGAGTCTCCCCGAAATAAACGTGGGCTACGCACGACGGCTGCGTGGGGACCTGCGACGGAGGCGAGCCCGGAGGACGAACAGGCGTCCGCCGGCTCACCGTAAGGGAGCTTCGCGGACGTGCGCGGAAAAACTAGGGGAGGGACGCCGGGTGCATGCACCGGCGTCCCTCCCCTGACAACCTCCCGGTCTAGCGGCCGAAGAAGAGCTTGGCGGCGGGGCTCATCATCTCCGGGCTCCACATGGGCTCGAAGGTGAGCTGTACGTTCACGGTCTCCACGCCCTCGATGGAGAGAGCCTCGGTCTCGACCTGCTCCTGGATCATGTCTCCAACCGGACACATCGGGCTCGTCAAGCTGAACGAGACATCGATGTGCCTCCCCTCCTCGTGTACGCCCACGTCGTAGATCAGGCCGAGCTCTACGAGATCCATCCCGATCTCCGGGTCGATGACGTTTCTCAACTGGTCCCTCACGCGCTCCTCGGTAAGCACATCTCACCTCTCATGTAGATCGTGCGTTGCTTCAAGCCTAATTGTAAGGCCGCCACGACGCATGTCCACTCTACCCACTGTCACAGCCCACAGTATTAAGAAGTCTTCAGCCCGCGTTAACAACTTGTTACACATGTGCCACTTATCCACCGTCTGACCCCTCGTATCCACAACATGTTGTGGATAACTCCGCTTCTTGCACGTTTTTGAGCCACGTTTCGGACCTTGAGTACTCCAGAGCGGTCTGTCCCCTCGCGTCGTTTGTCGAAAAAAGGATCACGATGAGGGGTGATTTTTGGAATCTCCGGGGCGCTGGTCGAGCGGGGCGAAGGCCAATTCGAACTCACCCTCGCTGATGAGGTCTTCGACGAGGGCGGCTACGGCGTCGTGGGTGATCTCGCCGACAACGATTACGCCCGGTGCCCAGAAGTAGAGTCCGGCGAGTTCGCCGCGCCGCTCGCCCCGGCGGCGCCACTCGTCGAGGATGGTCCGCACGCTCTCGGGGGTGTGGAGCCTCGCGCACCAGCCCCGGCCGTCCGGTCGCCGGACCTCCACGTATGCTTCCCGGGGCGGATCACCCGCGCCCGTGGAGACCAAAAGCTTGTAGCCGGTTCTCTGCACGCGCCCGAACAGGCTCCTCATCCACCCTCCTGTGAACCCCGGGCCCGGGCTGGAAATTCTGCACGAAGGCCGCCTACCGCCTCGCGGGCGCGGTCACGGGGGAGGTTGTAGGTGCGCCAGTCGGCCGGGTAAGGGCCTGTGCAGCGTACCTTGAGGGCGGCTGCGACGGGGCCGCGATCGCCCTCGGGGAGTGTTGGCAGGGCCGCTGTCAGCGGGGGGACGGCGTCGGCACTGGGAGCGGCGAGGTATGGGGCATCCAGCCGTCTCCCGGCGTCGGCGCGGCCGAGGTTGGTTCGGACGATGAGGGAGTCGGGGTTCCGGGCGTTGAGGAGGGCGACGGCGAGAAAGCCGGTGGTGAGGGCGTCGGAGTGGCGGCGGGCGAAGAAGGCTGCAAGGAGGGGAACGTTCAGGCCCCAGGGGAGCAACCGGAGTAGGCCGTCGCCCGTCACGCCGAGCACCGCCGCCGCGGGTGCTATCCCGAGCCCCAACCTCGTCCTTTCGTCCATGGGGTGGCCGCCTTTCTGTTCGGGATCCATCCGCAGCCCCGAACGCTAGCGGGCACGGGTAACAGAACGGTGAACAGCCCGGTTAAGGAGATGGAAGGTTTCGGAAGAACGGCAGGCCCCGGGTAACAGACCGAAACGAGCGGCGGGACGGCCGGACCGGCCCTCGTAACGCCGAAACGGCTACATCGGTCCTCGTTGGTCCCTAGCGGATCAGGACGAGGGCGAGGAGCGACATGGCGACGGCGAGGGCGGCGGAGACGAAGTAGGCGCCGCCGAGGCCAAGGCCCGCCGCCGTGACGGACATGAACAGCGGCCCTACCGTCTGGCCGAGGCGGAGGATGGTGCTGTTCAGGGAGAGGAACGCGCCACGGTTCTCCTTCGGTGAAGCGGCGGTCAGGAGCGAGAAGGAGTTCGGGAGGTTGAGGCTCTGGGCGACCCCGAAGATTACCGTCGGGACGAGGAGCACCCAGACGTTCGGGACGAGGGGGACGGCGCAGAGGGCCACGGCGAAGAGGAGGAAGGAGAACCGGATCAGACCTTCCTCCGAGTACCGGGACGAGAGGCGGCCCATCTGCGTCGAGATGAGGGCGGTGGTCAGGGACGAGCTGGCGACCACGACGCCGATGACGAACGGCGACGCCCGAAAGAACTCGTTCATCAGGATCGGGAGGTACGTGATGAGCGAGCCGAACAGGATGACGAAGGTGACGAGGCTACCGGCGAAGAGCCCGGCGACGCGCCTGTCCTTCACGTGCTCCCACACGCTCCCGAAGTACTCCTTCATACCCTCGTTGCTCTCCGGCTCGGGATTGTGGAGCGAGAACAGCACGAGGAAGGCTATGGGGATGGCGAAGACGGGGAGCGCGAAGGGGTAGTACCAGGCGAAGGTCGCGAGCGCCCCGCCGATCGCCGGGTAGCTCGCCGTGCCGATGCTCAGGACCGACGAGTTGTACCCGAGGGCTTCGGTCCGTTTGTCGCCGGAGAAGAGGTCGCCGATGAGGGTAACGTTTGTCGCCCCGAGCGCCGCCGCCCCCATCCCCTGCACGGCGCGCAGGGCCAGGAGCAGCTCGAAGTCGCGGACGAGCGCGCATGCCCCGCCCGCGACCCCGAACAGCAGCAGCGAGGGGACGAGGATGGTCTTGCGGCCGAACCTGTCCGAGAGCACCCCGGCCACGGGCGTCAGAAAGATCCCCGGTAGCGTAAAGAACGTGATGAGCAGCACGACCTGCCCGGAGGAGATGCCCAACTCCTGCACGATCCTCGGGAAAGCGGGCGTGACGCTCGAAGTGCCGAGCACCGCCATCAGCGTTACGCCCCAGACGACGTGCAGGTTGTGGTCCTTCCAGACCGAGCGCGCCCCCTCGTCCGCGTCTTCGCCGCCTTTTCGGGTGACCGCCATTCGCGGGATACTACCCCGGAGCATGGGAGCACAGCGTAAGCCGATTCCCAAAACGAGGATCTGTCGCCGTGCTGCGGGTGCCCCGCAACGCGCCGGGCTAGCGGAGTAGCGTCCCCGCGTCCCAGCCGAGGCGCGTGAGGAGGTTCGCGGTCATGGCGGCGGTGGCACCCCAGATCTCGTGCCCGCCGACCGCGAAATGGGGCACCTCGATGCGGCGTCCGTCCCGCTCCCAGACCTCCGTTCGAAGGGAATCCGGCGACATCAGTTCCTCAAGCCCGACGCTGAAGATCGCCTCGACCTCGTCCGGCGCGAGGGCAAGCTCGGCCCGGGGCGTAAGTAGCGCGACGAACGGCCTGACGAGGAAGCGGCTCGGGGGGACGTACATGTCCTCAAGCTCGCCTACCACCTCCACGAGGTCGCGCCGGAGGTCTACCTCTTCTTCCGCTTCCCTTAGAGCCGTCTCCAGGAGCGAGGCGTCGCCGGGGTCGACGCTCCCGCCCGGGAAGGAGACCTGCCCGGCGTGGTCCCGCAGCCCGTCCGTCCTGAGCGTGTAAACGATCCGCGCGCCGTCGGGGGCTTGCAGGATCGGGACGAGCACGGCGGCCCTCCGGGAGTCCTCCGCCGGCACGCGGGGCCTCTGCTCCATCGTTTCGAGGTCCCGGGGCCTGAAGCCATCGTAGACCTCCCGCCAGTTGGGCAGGGGCATGACGAGCGCGGCTCGCAGCCGCTCGTCGAAGGACCTGTTATCCCCTTCCGCCTCGATCACGCCGCCCATCATAGATCAAGGGACGCGCACGGGAGGCCGGTCCCCGCGCGAACGTTGCTCGCGACGGGGGCTTCGTGTTCGGATAAATCTTCGTTAAACGGGCCGATATAGCGTAACGGCTGACGCGTTTTTAGTGCCATTCGGTATAATTCCGGATCAGGTGGGTAAGCGCTCGTGGCACTGGGGATTTAAGTGGGGTCCCTGGCATGGTCCACGAGAACTGGTGAACCTCGAGGTTGGGATAGGGCATGATCGGTGGGTTGTTCGGGAGTGACGTTGCAATAGACCTGGGGACGGCGAACACGCTCGTGTACGTCAAGGGGCGGGGGGTAGTCCTCTCCGAGCCCTCGGTCGTCGCCATAAACACGAGGACCGACAAGGTAGTCGCGGTGGGCGCGACGGCGAAGAGCATGATCGGAAGGACGCCCGGGAACATCGTCGCCGTGCAGCCCCTCAAGGACGGGGTCATAGCGGACTTCGAGGTGACCGAGAAGATGCTCGCGTACTTTGTCCGCAAGACGCAGCCGAACAGGCGTTTCCTGAGGTCCCTGATCGGGCCCCGCGTCGTGGTGTGCGTCCCCTCGGGCGTGACCGACGTCGAGCTTCGGGCGGTGAAGGAGGCGACGGAGTCGGCCGGGGCGCGGCAGTCCTACATTATCGAGGAGCCGCTCGCGGCGGCTATAGGGTCCGGGCTGCCCGTGAACGAGGCCGAGGGCTGCATGGTGGTCGACGTCGGCGGCGGGACGAGCGAGGTCGCGGTCATGTCCCTCGGCGGGATCGTGACGAAGTCCTCGGTGCGCATCGCGGGCAACGACTTCGACGCCGCGATCACGGGCTACATCCAGAGGGAGTACAAGCTTGCCATCGGCAGCCAGACCGCCGAGCAGCTCAAGATGGAGCTCGGCAGCGCCTGCCCCCTGGAGGAGGAGGACTCGGCCGAGATCCGCGGCCGCGACCTGGTCGAAGGGCTGCCGAGGACGATCACGGTGACGAGCGAGGAGATCCGGGAGGCCATAAGCATGCCCCTCGAAGCCGTCGTCGCCGCCGTGCGCGACACCCTCGACCGGACCCCGCCCGAACTCGCCGGAGACATCATGGATCGTGGGATGGTGCTCGCCGGAGGCGGCGCGCTCCTCAGAAACCTCGACGAAAGGCTGCGCCGCGAGACGGGCATTCCGGTGCACGTCGCCGAGAATGCCCTCTCATGCGTCGCCCTGGGCAGCGGGCAGTTTCTGGAGGAGATCGGGATGTATCGCGGAGCCCTCGTCAGCTGACACCAGCGCCGCCCCGCGCGCCCTACGAGCTTCTAGCCCGTAACCTCGACCTTCTCGGGGGGGAACGCGGCGTGGTCCTTGATTTCGCCGGGGCCTCCTCGGGGCCCGGATAGAATCCGGCGGCATCCTCGACGTATGCGTCGTCGACCAGCAGACTGTAGTAGCTTGCCTGCCCCTTCCAGGGACGGTTGTAGTGCGCCTGGCCCTCCCGTGCGTAGGGCCCCCCGTTCACGGAGCCCAGCGTGGAGCGTCGTTGTCATCCACGTCCCCGGTGCGCTCACTCTCCGCTACGACGACCATGTTCCGGATTGCTCCTGCCGCTCCCGACTACTCTCGGCGTTTGACCGAACATTGCGTGCGGTCTTTGGTGGTCGGAAGGATGGTTGAAGCGGACGCTGGGGGGAGAACGGGAACCCGGGGCGGCGTCGGTATAATCTTGTCCCGATCGTCGTTGCCAACAGGGAGAGGAGCGCTGGATGACCGTCGTGGGGGCCTTTCCCGAAGCTGGAGGCGAGCGGAGGGTTCGCGTCGCCATCGTCGGGGCCGGGTTCAGCGGGCTCTCGGTCGCGTGGCGGTTGCGGGAGCGGGGGGAGGAGGACTTCGTAGTCCTGGAGCGGGGCGAGAGCGTCGGGGGGGTATGGCGGGACAACACGTATCCCGGGGCGGCGTGCGACGTGCCCTCGCACCTGTACTCGCTCTCGTTCGCGCCGAACCCCGAGTGGGACCGATCGTTCTCCAGTGGAGCCCAGATCAGGGGCTACCTCGAAGGGGTGGTCGAGAAGGGGGGGCTAGCGCCCTGGGTCGGCCTCGGCGAAGAGCTCCTAGACGCTCTCTGGGACGACGACGCGGACGCATGGCGCATCAAGACTACCAAGGGCCGCCTGAGCGCCGACGTCCTGGTGGCCTGCGCGGGTCCCCTCACCGAGCCCATCTACCCGGAGGTTACCGGCCTGGAGAGTTTTCGGGGGAAGATGCTCCACTCCAGCCGCTGGGACCACGGGCACGACCTCTCCGGCGAGCGCGTCGCCGTCGTCGGGACCGGGGCCTCGGCCGTGCAGATCGTGCCGGAGCTACAGCGGCGAGCCGGGAAGCTCGTCGTCTTCCAGCGGACGCCGGGATGGGTCGTGCCGCGCCCGGAGCGGGAGGTCTCGGAACGGGAGAAGCGGCTGCTGCGCAGGGTGCCAGCGCTCGTGAAGCTGTACCGGCTCAAGCAGTTTCTCGTCAGGGACGGGCTGAACTACCGCATGATCCGGAGGAACCCGCTCGTGCGCCGCCTCTTCGAGCGGGCGTCGCGCTCGTTCCTGGAGGAGCAGGTAAGGGACCCGGCCCTACGGGAGAAGCTCATGCCGGACTACGAGATCGGCTGCAAGCGCGTGCTCATCACGAACGACTTCTACCCCGCCCTCGCCGAGACGAACGTCGAGCTCGTGAGCAGCGCGCTGAGCGAGGTTCGCGAGGGGAGCGTCGTGGCCGCCGACGGGACGGAGCACGCGGTCGATGCGATCGTCTTCGCCACGGGCTTCGAGACGACGACGCCCCCGATCTTCTCGCGCATCAGGGGACGGGGAGGGCTCTCCCTGAACGAGGTCTGGGGCGGGCGGCCCAGGTTCCACCGCGCGACGGCGATCTCGGGCTTCCCCAACTTCTTCAACATCTGCAGCGCGGGCACCGGTTCGGGGCACGGCTCCATGATCTGGAAGGCGGAGTCGCAGACGTCGTACGTCCTGGACGCGCTGCGCCTCATGCGCGAGGAAGCGCTCGCCAGCGTCGAGGTTCGCGCCGACGCGCAGGACAGGTACATGGAGTGGGTCGGGGAAGACCTCGACCGGACGGTGTGGGCGCGGGGCGGCTGCCAGAGCTGGTACCTCGACGACGGCAAGAAGCCGAGCCTCATGTGGCCGCGCACGATGCTCGGCTTCCGCCGCATGCTGCGCCGCTTCGACCCCGAGCACTACCACCTGCGGCGCCCACGCCGCGCCCGGTCCACCCCGCAACAACAGGCGATCCGCTCCTGAACGGTGCCCGGGTCTCGATCACGGCTTCCCCGACGCCGTGATCGAGTGTGCGGCGCCACGCGCCCTGTTCGCGAGTGGTGTGTAGACGGACGTTTCGCGCATCGCCGCCACGCCAGCCCATCGCAGGAGAGGAGCAGCAAGCACTATGAAATCGTTCTCTGGAAAGGTAGCTGCCGTCACCGGGGCCGGCTCCGGTATAGGCCGCGCGCTCGCCCTTGGCCTCGCCCATCGCGGCTGCCACCTGGCGCTGAGCGACATCGACGAGGCCGGGCTTGCGGAGACGGTCGAGGCGGCCCGGCGCACGGGCGTCGCGGTCTCCGGCGCGCGGGTGGACGTCGCGGACAGGGAGGCCGTAAACGCATGGGCGGACCGGGCGGCCGCCGAGCACGGCCGAATAAACTTGATCTTCAACAACGCGGGCGTGGCCCTGGGCTCGACGATCGAGGGCGGGGGCTACGAGAATTTCGAGTGGCTCTTCCGCATAAACTTCTGGGGGGTGGTTCACGGGACGAGGGCTTTCCTGCCGCATCTCAGGGCCTCGGGGGACGGCCACGTCGTCAACATCTCCAGCGTCTTCGCCCTTATAAGCGTCCCGGGACAGGGAGCGTACAACGCCTCGAAGGCCGCCGTCCGCGCCTTCACGGAGGCGCTGCGCATGGAGCTGGAGCTGAGCGGAGCGCCGGTGAGCGCGACGAGCGTCCACCCCGGCGGCATAAAGACGAACGTCGCCCGCTCCGCGAGATCCGACGATAGCCTGAGGAGCCTCGGCGTGAGCCCCGAGGAGAGCCGCAAGAACTTCGAGAAGCTCTTCATCACCGGACCCGACAAGGCCGCGGAGATCATCCTGCGCGCCGTCCAGAAGGACAGGCGCCGGGTGCTTGTCGGCCCGGACGCCCACGTCATCGACGGGCTGGCGCGCCTCCTACCCGGTGCGTACCAGGGCGTCGTGAAGAAGCTCGTGAAAAGGTCGATGCGCTGACGACGCGGCGTCCCGTGTGCGCTGCGTTATCGTGCGGAATCGGCTGCGAGCCACGACGTCAGGTCCTGGTCGTCGAGGGGTTTGGAGAAGTAGAAGCCCTGGGCGACCTCGCAGCCCATGTCGCGGAGCCGGGCGAGCTGGCCCTCGGTCTCCACGCCCTCGGCGACCACCCGCTCGCCCAGGGCGTGCGCGAGGGTGATGGCGGCAGAGACGATCGCCTCGTCCCTGGGGTCTTCCTCGATCCCGTTGACGATCGAGCGGTCTATCTTGAGGAAGTCGACGGGGAAGCGCTTGAGGTAGGCGAGCGACGAGTATCCGGTGCCGAAGTCGTCTATCGCCAGCTTCACCCCGAGTAGCTTGAGGTACTGCACAGTGGCGCGGACGACCGAGGTGCCCTCCGTCAGGATGCCCTCCGTAATCTCCAGGGTCAGCCCGCCGGGATCCAGCCCGGTCTCGCCGAGGGCCCGCGCGACGTCTTCGAGCAGACCCGGGTCGATAAACTGCCGGGCCGAGAGGTTCACGCTCACGTCCACCGCCGGTCCCTCGGGATGAACGCTCCTCCACTCCTGGGCGCGGCGGCACGCCTCCCCGAGCACCCACCGGCCTATGGGTACGATCAGCCCGGTCTCCTCGGCGAGGGGGATAAACTCGTCTGGCGGCACCAGGCCGCGCTCGGGGTGGCGCCACCTGACGAGCGCCTCCAGGCCCAGCGTCCGGCCCGTCTGCGCATCGACCTCGGGCTGGTAGCGGACCACGAACTCCTCGCACCCACGATCTACGGCCCGCCTCATGTCACCCTCGAGCCCCAGGCGCTCCGAGGAGCGCGCCCTCATGCCGTCCTCGTAGACCTCGCAGCGGTCCTTGCCGGCCTCCTTGCTCCGGTACATCGCGACGTCGGCGTCGCGCACGAGGTCCTCGGCGTTCTCGGTGTCGGGCCCGCCCACGGCGATCCCGGTGCTCGTGGTCACGAAGACCTCCCGTCCGTTCAGTTTGAACGGCGTGGCGAGCGCGCCGGAGATCCTGACGGCGACGGCACCGGGGTCCGACGCCCCCTCAAGGAGGACCACGAACTCGTCGCCGCCGAACCTCGCCACGGTATCCTCCGGCCTCAGGCAGGAGGCTATCCGCCCGGCCACCTCGACGAGCAGCTCGTCGCCGGCTTCGTGGCCCAGCGTGTCGTTGACGTACTTGAAGTTGTCCAGATCCGTGAACAGCACCGCGACCCGTTGGCGCGCACCGTCGGCGCGCTTCAGGCGCCTGAGGGCCTGTTCCAGGCGATCGAGGAAAAGTGCGCGGTTCGGCAAACCCGTCAGCCCGTCGTGGTAGGCCTGGTGTGAGAGCCGGTCTTCCAGGGCCTTGCGATCCGTGACGTCCTCAAGGATGAGGGTGACCTCGCGCACGCCCCCCGCCTCGTCCCTGACCGGGGAGACGAAGGCCTGGAGCCACCGCTGCTCACCCTCCCGACCCGTCCTTGCCGGATCGTAGAGTAGGGGCGGCGGGGTGACCGGACCATGCCCTATGCCCTCCTCGATGTAGGGGAGCAGGCCCATCGCCCGGATCTGCTCGTCCTCGAAGATGTTCGATCCCTCAGGTTCCTCACCGTCGCCGAGGTTCCACAACTCGTTCCAGGAGGAGTTGGCGAGCAGCGATTTCCCGTCGGGAGAGAAGACGTGTATCGAGAGCGGGGACTGTTCGATCACGGTCCGGTAGCGCCTCTCGGCGTCGCGGAGCTCGTCTACCCTGGCGTACTCACCGGCCCCGTTGCCACCATTCTTCATCACGGAAGTATTATCTCACGCGCCACCGCGCACGAGTAACGACGGATACACCTTTGTGTGCATTTACGCGCGAACGAAGATACTCGTCCGTCCCATCCCGGCGGGTGCGCACCCCTCCTCCTACGGCGTCCGGAGTTCGCGCCATATGGCGGGCAGGACCTTCGCGGGGTAGCGCCAGCTTATAAACGAGGCGCCATGCTCTCGCAGGCGATAGCGGATGGGGATCTCCACGAGCCGGTAGCCCTTCTGAACGAGGTCGAGGGTGAGGACCTGGGCGTAGTTGTAGTCGTGGATGATCTCGGCGTCCGCGGCGGCCCGCCGCGAGAACGCCCGCATCCCCGTCTGGCCGTCGGTGATGGAGC
>CADCVI010000072.1 GCA_902806105.1 uncultured Rubrobacteraceae bacterium | reverse complement strand
CGCCGGTTCGTCGAGCGGGAGGTCGAGGTCCCGGTCCCCAGAAGAGGTGGTCCCTGCTGACGTCTCCGTGCGCTCGCCGTACTCGGTGTCGACCGAGCGGCGCAGCTCCTCCTCGCGGGAGGCGTCGGTGGGGGAGTCGTAGTAGCCGCCGTAGCCGCCGCTGCTCTGCATGTGGGCCGGGCGCTCCAGGCCGAAGTAGCCGTGGACGCGGTTCTCGTAGTCGGGCGTTATATCCCCGTCGTCGTTGAAGGTCGGGGCGTGCTTTATGGCCTCCCCGTCCGCCGCGACCTCGACGAGCTTGCGCCGGTCGTTCACGCGGACGAGCTCTACCGGGATCAGGGTGGACTTCGTCCCGAGGAAGCCCGTCTTGACGCCTATGTACTCCGGCTCGTCGTTGTGGTCTACGAAGATGTCGTCGATCTTGCCGACCTTCTCGTAGTGCTGGTCGTAGACGGTGTACTCACCGTACGCCTGCTCCAGCTCCCGAAACCTGTCTCCGCCTTGTCCGGTGCTCATCTCGACCTCCTGCCGCGGGTTGCATCTCTGCCCTGTCCCCTTCTTACCCCCGGCGGGCCGAAACAAAGACCTTAGATGGACTCGGCGTCGGTGAGGATCTCGTCGGCGTGGGTCTCGGGGGAGACTTCGGGGTAGACCTTCGCGACGTTCCCGTCGGGGGCGAGCAGGAAGGTGACGCGGTTCGCCACCTCTCCGTTTTCGCGCAGTACGCCGAGGGCTTCGGCGGCGCGGCCGTCCTCGTCGGTGAGGAGCGGGAAGTTGAGGCCGTACTTCTCCCTGAACTCGCGGTGGGACTCCGGGGAGTCAAGGGAGACGCCGTAGATCTTTATGTCCGCCTCGTCGTAGTCCACCATGCGGTCTCGGAAGGCGCAGGCCTCCTTCGTGCAGCCCGGGGTGTCGTCCTTGGGGTAGAAGTAGAGGACGGTCCTCTGGCCGGTGAGGTCGTCCCTCCCGAGGTGGCTCCCGTCTTCGGCGGTGAGGTCGATCTCGGGTAGGGGTTGGCCCTGCTGCGGTAGGTCTGCCATGGTCGGGCTCCTTCTCGGGTCTCCGTCCGGGTAAGTCTACGGGATTCGGGGTGGGTTGCGGGAGGGAGGATCATACCCGGGGTCCGGAGAATCAGTCCCCTGGTCCTATGCGCCGGGGGATGTGATCTGTGATATTGGACCGAGGTCGAACGGGGAACGGGCGACCGCGTCCGTTCCGGTCGAGAGGAGAGGTCGCTTGAGAAAACTTCTGACGATGCTGGCGCTGGCCGCGATAGTGGTGCTGGCCGGCGCGTGCGGTTCTTCCGAAGACGGGGGGTCCTCCGCGAAGAGCCTACCAGAGAGAGGGACACTGAAGGGGACACCAGGGAAGGTCGAGAGACCGACGCCGGTAGAGACGGTGCAGGTCGCTTACAGGGAGACGGCCGCCGAGAGCACTGCGAAGACCTCCTTCGAGATAACGACGACTGGTCCGCCCGTAAACCCCGAGTCCTCGGGGCAGTCGGACCCCGTGACGATGACGGGTCGGGGCGTCGTGAGCTTCTCCGGCGCCGCGTCCAGCATGACGGTTGAGATGCTCGGGATGGGCGGCTTCGAGATGCGCCAGATCGAGGACACCGTCTACGTGAAGATGCCGGAAGACCTCGTGGCGCAGATGCCCGACGCCAAACCCTGGATGGAGGTGGACTTGGAGGCCATGTACGGGCAGCAGTACGATGCGAGCCCGGCCCAGATGCAGGGAGGAGCGGCGCAGGATCCCACGCGCCAGCTGGAGTACCTGCGTGGGGTCTCCGACTCCGTCGAGAAGGTTGGGGTGGAGGAGGTGCGCGGCGTCCGGACGACCCATTACGAGGCAGTTGTGGACCTGAAAAACGAGGCCGCCGGAGGGGACGCCGAGGCGCAGGAGGCGCAAGACGAGATGGTCGAAAAGCTCGGCGCGAGCAAGTTCCCGGTTGAGGTGTGGCTCGACGACCAGAACCGCGTCCGCCGCTACGCGATGAACGCGACCGTGCCCGTGCCCGAGGACGCCCCCGAGATGTCAGAGGGAGGCAAGATGCAGACGAGCATCGTCGCCGAGTACTACGACTTCGGCACGCCGGTAGACGTCCAGGCGCCCCCACCGGACCAGACCATGGACGGCTCGAAGCTGCTCCCCGCGCAACAGCCGGTCGCGCGGTAGCCTCGTCCCCCGATTTTACTAAAGGCGCGGGATGCTCTAACCTGACCGCTGCGTTCGAGGGTAACCGACTCCGGTGAGGTATTTGATGAGGGCGTCTTTCGGATCACGGCTAAAGAGCAGGGGTTTGTGGGCGTGGCGTCGGGCCTCCACGCGGTACCCGAAGCTGGCCGTTCTGAGGCGCCGGCTGGCCGCAGCGTCGGCCGGATCAGGACGTTCGCGCATCGTCGCGCCAGAGGAGAATGGGGAGGGCTTGAGCGCGGCGAACGTCGTCTGGATCTTCTGCGTCGCCAGAAGCGGGAGCACGTGGCTTGCCTCCATGATGGGCGAGATGGGCGGGACCGCGGTCTGGAAGGAGCCGCGGGTGGGCCACCTCTTCGGGGAGTTCTACGAGAACAACCCGAAGGCCAAGACGGAGTCGGCGAACTTTATAATGGGCGCCCCGGCCCGGCCCGCCTGGATAGGCTCGATAAGGCACTTCGTTCTGACCGGCGCCAGGTACGCCTTCCCGAACCTCGGCCCCGACGACTCTCTCGTCGTGAAGGAGCCCGGCGGCGGCGTGGGTGCTCCCTTCCTCATGGAGGCGCTGCCGGAGAGCCGCATGATCCTGTTGGTCCGCGACCCCCGCGACGTCGTCTCCTCCTCCCTCGACGCCACACGGGAGGGCAGCTGGCAGAAGGAGCAGCGCCGAGCCACGGGCTCGGGCCGCAAGTCCCTCACCGCCAAACAACCTGACGCCGTGGTGAAGAGGTCGGCCAAAAAGTACCTGCGGAACATGGAGAGGGCGCGGGAGGCCTTCGATGCCCACGGGGGCCCCAAGACGCTGGTCCGCTACGAGGATCTTCTGGCCGACACCTTGGGCGCCATGAGGCGCGTCTACTCGGAGCTTGGGATGGAGGCCGGCGGGGACACGTTGGCCCGGGCGGTCGAGAAGCACTCCTGGGAGGCCATACCCGAGGACATGAAGGGGCAGGGGAAGTTCTACCGGAAGGCCTCCCCCGGGGGCTGGGAGGAGGACCTCACCCCCAGGCAGGTAGAGATCGTGGAGGAGATCAGCGCCCCCCTCCTCGACGAGTTCTACTCCCGCCGCGGCTCCGCCGGGTAGCCCCGGAGTATTCCTCTACGGGTCGTCGGTGTAGCGCGCGACGATCTCCAGGACGTCGAGGTCCGGGTCGAGGGCGCGGGTGATGCCGTCGAGCAGGCCTATGGCCCGCCCCACCAGGAGCAACCTGGGCGGCAGGTCCCCCACGCTGGCCCCGAGGCCGCGGCCCAGCTCCCCGAGCTCGGGCCGGGTCTCTTCCCGCCCGCCACCGAGCAGGACGCCGACGACGCCGAGCAGGGTCTCCATGTCCGTCTCCGGCCCCACCGGCAACCCGGCCTCGCCCAGGGAGAGGGTGAGCGCCTCCAGGTCGCCCTCCCTCATGGCGCCGACCATCCTGCCTAAAGTGGCGGCGAAGGACGGGTCCAGCTCCATGGTGAGGCCGTGGTCGAGCAGGACCAGGCGCGGGCCGTCGGGGCCCGGCTGGACGAGGAGGTTGCCGGGGTGCGGGTCGGCGTGGAGGACGCCGTGCCGGAAGAGCCCTTCGGCGAAAGCGTCGTTCAGCGTCTCGGCCACCGCGGCGGGGTCGACGCCGGCGGCGGCGAGGGCTTCGCTGTCGGAGATCCTGCTCCCCTCCACAAAGTCCATGACGAGCAGCCGCTCCGTGGTCAGGTCTTCGACGGCCTCCGGCACCACCACGTCCCCGCGGTGGCCGAGCGCCCGCCGGAGGCCCGCCATGGCCGCGGCCTCGCGGCGGAAGTCCAGCTCCAGGGGTAGGGTCCAGCGGAGGTAGTCCGCGATGGGCCGCAGGCGCACCGAGGGTTCGAGCCGGGCGATGGCGTCGAAGATGGACTCGAGGGCCTCTAGATCCGCCTCGATCAGGTCTGGGATGCCAGGGTACTGGACCTTTACCGCCACCTCCCGCCCGTCGCGCAGCGTCGCGCGGTGGACCTGGGCGATGGAGGCCGCGGCGACGGGCTCGCGCTCGAAATGGGAGAAGATCCCGTCTATGGGGCGCCCGAGCTCGCGGGCGACGGCCTCCTCTATGACGCCTGGGGGTTGCGGGGGGACGCGGTCCTGCAGCGAGGACAGCTCCTCGGTGTACGCGGCGGGGAGGAGGTCCGGGCGGGAGGAGGCGAACTGGCCGGCCTTGATGAGCGTCCCCCCCAACGCCTCCGCCGCGTCGAGCAGCACCCCGGCCCCCCGCCGGTGGGCCAGCTCCCAGTCAGCCTCTCCGACGGCTCCGGGCAGCCAGCGGCCCCTCTCCCTGAGCGTCGTGTACGCCAGGTAGAGGTCCGCGGCCAGCGTCCCGAGCACGAGCGCCCTCGAAGGGAGGGCCCGCCCCGCCGGCGTCCCCCGGCCCACCCGCTCGCCGGCGGCGAGCCCCGCGCCCGTCCAGAGAAACCACTGCGCCCGGGAGAGGTCGCCGAGGCGGAAGGGGGCGGCCGGGTCCGTCACGCCGGCGGCCACCGCCTCGCGCCACCCGGCCGCCGAGCGCCGGGTGGCCCTCGCGAGCACCTCCCGGGCCCCGAGCGCCGCCACCCCCCACGGCCCGAACGTCATGTCCCTCTCCCGGTCACGGTTGGAGAGTATACGCGCGGCGCGGCGGACGGTTAAGCGCCGAGGCGGAGAGGAAGTCCGTTTCCCCGGTCCAGGCCCGCCGGGTTGAGGGGTCTCGCCCGGCCTTGCTATGCTTGGCGCCCGCTCCGTGCGGGGTTTCGTCCCTCGCGAGAAGGCGTCGAAGCGGACAGCGCCGAGGACGCCGGAGGATGAAGGGTCGTGAAGAGCTTACGCCCTGTCTCAGAGGCGGGACCCGGCCGAAAGGAGCGAGACCGTAACCCTCTTCGCCCTGGTGCTAGTGCTGGTCTCCGGTCTCCTCCACGCCACCTGGAACCTCCTGGCCAAGCGCGCGAGCGGCGACGCCAGCGGGCCCGCCTTTGTCTGGCTCTATAGCGCGCTCTCGACGGTTATCTTCGCGCCCCTGGCGGCCGGCGTCTTTATCGGGGGCGAGCGCCTGGGGGCCGTGGGGCTGCTCTTCGTGTTCGGCACGGCGGCCCTGCACATCGGGTACTTTCTCCTCCTGCAGAAGGGCTACCAGGTGGGTGATCTATCGGTCGTCTACCCGCTGGCGCGGGGCACGGGGCCTCTGCTCGCGAGCGCGGCCGCGATCCTGCTGCTCGGGGAGCGGGCGGGGCCTGTCGCCTGGGCCGGCATCCTCCTGATCGTCGCCGGGGTCTCTCTGCTGGCGTGGGAACCGGACGGCGGAGGCCGGTCGCCGGGCGAGAGGTGGCTCGGGGTGGTCTTCGGCGTGTTGACCGGCGCCTTTATCGCCGCCTACACCCTCTGGGACAAGTACGCCGTCGACGATCTCCTGCTCTCTCCCGTCCTCTACTACTGGGGCTCCCTGCTCGTGCAGACCGTCGTCCTCCTACCGGTCGCGCTGCGGAGGAGGGAGGAGATCCGGGGCGCCTGGCAGGCCCGCCGGCCCGAAGCTCTAGGCGTCGCCGTCCTCAGCCCCGTCGCGTATCTCCTGGTGCTCACGGCGCTGGTCTTCGCCCCGGTGAGCCGCGTCGCCCCCGCCCGCGAGATCGGGATCCTCATCGGGACGCTCCTGGGCGGCGGCCTGCTGGCCGAGAAAGGCCTGAGGCGTCGTCTCCTCGCCTCCCTTTGCATGGTCGTTGGGATCGTGGCCCTCGCGGTCGGCTAGGGCACCCCGCCGCAGCCCAGGCCGGGAGGAAACGCGGGCGTGCCGTTGACCCGCCGCCCGGATTGGGGGAGCATGGAAGCCTGTCGCGGTCTCCGGCGCGGATCCACGCCTTCGGAGTGCCGTCCCGGTTCCGGTCCGAAAAGAGGAGCAGTCAATGGCGCAGACCTTCGAGAAGATCCCGGACGAGTTCGTCGACTGGATCGAAGGTCAGCCGGTCTTCTTTGTGGCCACCGCCCCGGCCGACCCGGAGACCCACGTAAACGTCTCGCCCCGCGGGCTCGACACCTTCAGGGTCATCGACGCGAACCGGGTGGCCTGGCTCGACCTGACCGGCAGCGGCGTGGAGACCATAGCCCACCTCAAGGCCGGCGGTGAGGCCGGGGGCGAGGCCGGAGGACGCATAACCCTGATGTTCTGCGCCTTCGAAGGCCCGCCCAGGATAGTACGCCTCTACGGCCTGGGCACGGTGCACGAGCCCGGCGGGGACGCCCACGACGGGTTGCGCCGCCTCCTCACGGACGTGCCGGGATCTAGGGCCGTCGTGGACGTGGCGGTGGACCGGGTGTCGAGCTCGTGCGGGTTCGGCGTCCCGCTCATGGAGTTCGTGGGCCCCCGCGAGGAGCTCGTCGCCTCGGCCCGGCGCAAGGGCCCCGAAAAGATGGCCGCCTACCGGGCGCGCAAGAACGTATCGAGCATCGACGGCCTTCCCGGCCTGCGGCCCGCCGCATCCGGGGGGAACACGCCCCGATGACGGGGCTGGTGACGGCGGTCGGCCGCAGCGCGCGGTACACCTTCGGCAAGCCGACCGAAGACGGCATCCGGCTCCTCGCCGGGCTCGGCGTCGAGGGCGACGCCCACGCGGGCGAGACCGTAAAACACCGCTCCAGGGTGAGGCAGGACCCCTCGCAGCCGAACCTGAGGCAGGTGCACCTCGTCCACGCGGAGCTCCACGACGAGCTGCGGGCCGCGGGCTTCGACGTCTCCGCCGGTCAGATGGGCGAGAACGTAACCACCCGCGGCGTCGACCTGCTCGGCCTGCCGACCGGGGCCACGCTCCACCTCGGCGAGACGGCCTCCGTCGAGGTAACGGGCCTGCGCAACCCTTGCAAACAGCTCGATGGCCTCCAACCGGGCCTCATGCGGGCCGTCCTCGACCGCGACGAAGAGGGAAACCTCATCCGCAAGGCGGGCGTCATGGGCGTTGTGGTCGCGGGGGGCGAGGTGCGGCCCGGGGACGAGGTCCGCGTCGAGTTGCCCCGCGGTCCCCATCGTCCGCTCGAAAAGGTATGACGGAGGTTCGCGCGGCCGCCGGCACTCTCGGCGCGCAACGATCGTAGGGCGGGCTCCAGACCCGCCCGCCGGCGTAGACAGGGGCGTCATCCCGTAGCATAGTTGGGGGCGGAAGGGTCGTCCCCGGCGGGAGAGGCTTTGCGGGTTCGGGTCTCGTGGAAGGAAGGGTTCAGGCGGCGCCGTCTCGCCGTCTTCCTCGTGGTGTTGGCGGTACTCTTTGGCGTGCTGCTCGCCTTGTGGTCCTGGGTCGACGCGCAGGCGCGGGCGGTCGTCGTCATAGGCACCGTCCTCGACGCCCCGGTCCTGACGCCTGCGGCCGAGGCGGTGAGCGGCGAGCCGCGCTTCTCCGAGGAGATCGTCGCCGGCAACCCCGCCCTGGTCGCGCGGCCGGCGGGGGAGGGCCCCTGGCCCGCGGTCTTCTTCGTGAACGGCACGGTCCCCGAGGGCCGGAAGCTGCCCGAGGCCCGCAGGCTCGCCGAGGGGTTCGCGAGGGCCGGCTACCTCGTGGTCCTGCCCGACCTCCCCGGGTTGATGGAGGACAGGATCACCCCGGAGACCGTAGACGAGACCGCCGAGGTGGCCCGCGCCGTCTCCGGCCGGCCCGAAGCCGCCGGGGGCGAGGTCTCCATGGTCGGCATCTCCACCGGCGCGACCCTCGCCCTCCTCGCCGCCGAGAGGCCCGACGCCGGCGACCGCGTCTCCCTGGTCGCCGGCGTCGCCCCGTACTCGGACATCCGGACCATCCTGCCCGTGGGCACCACGGGCCGCTACGAGAAGGGAGACGGGTCCTTCGCCCGCCACGACGCCGACCCCTTCCTCTCCTACGTCGTCGCCCGCTCCATGATAGCCGCGCTCCCCCCCGGCCCGGACCGGCGGACCCTCTCCGCGGAGATGGAGGCCATAGGCCGCAAGAATTTGAACCCCCTCGGCGGCCTCCGCCTGCGCGGGACCGCTGACCTCGACCCGGACGCCGCGGCCGTGGTCGCGCTGCTCGCCAACAGGGATCCCGCCCGCTTCGACGGGCTCTACTCGGACCTTCCTGAAGGGGTGAGGGCCGACCTCGAGGCCTTCTCCCCGCTCGCCGGGTCAGAGAGAATACGGGCCCCCGTCGAGGTCGCCACCGGCCCGAACGACAAGTACTTCCCGGCCTCGGAGTCCCGCAACCTGGACGGCATCTCGCCCGACCTCCGCGTGACCGTCACGCCGGCCATCGACCACGCCGAACTCGAGGTCTCCCCCCAGGACGCCACCGCCTTTGCCGGGTTCGACGCGTTCGTCGTCCGGGCGCTCCGGGAGGCGAGGCTGGAGGGGTAGACGCCACGCGCCGGCGCATCGCGCGTCGCGCGTCGCGCGTCGCGGCCAGGCTCGATGGCGACGGTCTGAAGGGGCCCTGGAGCCTCGCGTCCACAATCACCCGATGCCCGGGGCCTCTACAGGTGCTTCAGCGAATCGTGCAGCAGCTCGAAGAAGGCCGTCCGGTCGAGGTCGACGCCGACGTCCGCGTTCTCGGGTCTGCCCGTCACGCCGTAGAAGTCGCAGACCGTCTCGCCGCGGGTGAGGTCGCTCTCGCACTCGATCTGGACGTTCATGGGCCGCGTCTTCAGGACGCCGGGCTCGAGTATGGCCGCGACAGCGACGGGGTCGTGCAGGGGCGGGGCGTCGAAACCGAAGACCCCTTCGTAGGTCTCGGCGAAAAAGTCCAGGAAGCCCGCGACCACCTTCCCGAGCCCCCCGAGGTCCCGCAGCCGGTCGCGCTCCGCGTTGCCGACGCCGGCCTGGTGGGTAACGTCGAGGCCGCTCATCGTGATCGGGAGCCCCGACTCGAAGACCTCGCGGGCGGCCTCGGGGTCTACAAAGATGTTGAACTCGGCCGCCGGCGTGGTGTTGCCGAGGCCCATGCTCCCTCCCATGAGGGAGACGCGCGAGATCTTCGCCTTGAGGTCGGGATGTTCCCGCAGGAGCGCGGCCACGTTGGTGAGCGGTCCCACCGGGATCAGGGCGACGGGCTCGGGAAATTCCTCGAGGGTGTCGGCGATAAGCCTCACGGCGCCCCGCCCGTCCGGTTCGAAGGCGGCCTCCGGGATCTCCGGTCCGTCCATCCCGCTCTCGCCGTGGATGTCCTCGGCGGTGCGGAGCTCGCGCACGAGCGGCTTTGCGGCCCCGGCGGCGACGGGCACGCCGGTGCGCCCGATTAGGGAGAGTACGCGTAGCGCGTTGCGCGTGGTCTTCGGCAGCGTCGCGTTGCCGGCGACGGTCGTCACCGCGAGGAGGTCCAGCCCCGGCGAGCCGCAGGCCATCATGATCGCCACCGCGTCGTCGTGGCCCGGGTCTACGTCGAGTATCACCGGCTTCGGGCTCACACGCCCTCCCATCCTGGTCGCGTCCAGGGAGTAAGTTATCCGCTTTCGCGGCCCGCGTACAGCGCGGCGGCACGGAGTCGTCCCTTCGCCTAAGCGCCCGCGTTGACGATGCGGAGTTTGTTAAGTAGACTTATTGACATTGGGGAGTAGCCGCCCGCTCCGAGCGGGTGGTCCCGGTCGACATCACGGAGCCGTCGGCTCCCGGCCGGGCGGTCGCGTTCAGGCGCGACGGGCGAGACCACGCAGGGAAACCTGACCGTGGTCGCTCGCCGGTGGAGCATCCGCGGTCCGTACGAAGGGAGATGGCCATGCCGTCGTCCGGAACACCGTGGTGCGTGGGGCTGTCGAGAGCACTCAGGGGGGTGGGGCGTTGAGCGTCTTTCCCCTGTGGGCGTGGGTCGGGTTCACGGCCCTTATCGTCGGGTTGCTGGTGTTGGACCTGCTCGTGTTCGGGCGGGGAGAGCGGGAGATAGGCTTCCGGCAGGCGGCCGTTCTGAGCGGGTTCTGGATCGGGCTGGCGCTGCTCTTCGGGGTGGCGGTGACCGTAGTGGCGGGGCCCGAGCGGGGCGGCGAGTACTTTGCCGGCTACATAGTCGAGAAGAGCCTCTCCGTGGACAACGTGTTCGTCTTTGCCCTGATCTTCTCGTACTTCGCGGTGCCCTCGCGCTACCAGTACAGGGTCCTCCTGTGGGGCATCGTGGGGGCGCTCGTGCTGCGCGGGTTCTTTATCCTGATCGGGGCTGAGCTCCTCGAGCGTTACGGGTGGATGGTCTACGTCTTCGGGGCGTTCCTGATCTACACCGGCATAAGGATGGCGTTGCACAGGGACACGGAGGTCCACCCCGAGCGCAACCCGGTCCTGCGCCTGGTCCGACGCCTCATGCCCATGACGGAGGACTTCAGGGGCGACAGGTTCTTCGTACGGCAGGGCCCCGGCCCGGGCAAGCTGATGGCGACGCCGCTCTTCGCGGTCATCGTCATGATCGGCACCACCGACGTCATCTTCGCCGTGGACTCCATACCGGCGATCTTCTCCATAACGTCGAGCGTGTTCGTCGTCTGGTCGGCCAACGCCTTCGCGGTCTTGGGCCTGCGGCCCCTGTACTTTATGCTGGCCGGCATGATGAGCCGCTTCGTCTACCTGAGCTTCGGGCTCTCGGTCGTCCTCGTCTTCGTGGGCGCCAAGTTCTTCTACTCCGGGCTCTTCGACGCGAAGGTCCCGATCTGGGTCTCCCTGCCCTTCATAGCCACGGTCGTCGCCGCCTCCATCGCCGCCTCCCTCTACAAGACCCGCGGCGGTGGGCCGGCCTAGCGACCCGGCCCCCGCCAGGAGGGGACGAGCGAGACGGGGAACGGCGAGGGGCAGCGTCGGTCCCACGGTCTCGGGCGGAGCCGGGCGTGGACGGGGTCGCGCTCGCCCTGCTCGAGGAGGCCTCGGACGCTCCCTCCCTGATCTCGGTCGGCAGCCGTGGTCTCGGGGCCGTGCAGCGGGCGCGAAAGGACCCGTCCTGGTCTACCCTCACGCCTGCGCCGGGACCGAGGAGGCAAACGGGGGCTGACGAAAGGGGGGTGTCCCCGTAGAATAGCCCCATGCTCGGACGCTACGCAGAATTGAAGGCGCAGCTGCCGCCGGGGACCATCCTCTTCTACCAGGTGGGAACCTTCTTCGAGACCTTCGAGGAGGACGCGAAGAAGATCTCCCAGGCCCTCTCCATCCGCCTGACGAGCCGCGAGGCCGCCGGATACGCTGGCGGCCGCGTGCCCCTCGCCGGGGTGCCCAACCACGCCCTGCAGGAACACCTGGCGACGTTGCTCAGAAAAGGGCATTCCGTCGCCGTCGCCGAGCAGCGCCAGCACCCGACCAAACCCAAGCAGTTCACCCGCGAGGTCACCAGGATACTCACGCCCGGCACGGTCATCGAGGACAACGTGCTCTCGGCTGGGCAGGCGAACTACCTGGCCGCCTTCGTGGTAAGGGACGGGAGGGCCGGCGTCGCCGTCGTGGAGGCGTCTACGGGGGAGTTCACCGGTACGGAGGTGCCGGAGGAAGGGCTGGCCGCGGAGCTCGAGCGCTGGTCGCCGCGGGAGCTCGTGGTGCCGGAGCGGACGGCGGCCGAGAACCTGCCGAAGGTGCGGGCCGCCATAAGCCCGGTCCCGCGCTGGACGTTCGAGCCCTCGGCCGGGGAGCAGGCGCTCAAGCGGCACTTCCGGGTTGCAGGTCTCAAGGGGTTCGGGCTGGACGGCAGGCCCGCGCTCGTGGGGGCGGCAGGCGCCCTGATCCAGTACCTGGGCTCCCTCCGCGGGGGTGCGGCGCCCGAGCAGGTGGTCACCTTCCGCCCCTACGACCCGGGCACGGGGATGGTCCTCGACGCCGCCACGCGGCGCAACCTGGGCCTCGACGAGCTTATCGAGACGATAGACCGCACCAAGACCCCGATGGGACAGAGGGCCCTCAGGCGCTGGCTGGAGCGGCCCCTGCTCGAGGTGGGCCGCGTGCGTCAGCGGCTGGAGGCCGTGGACGCGCTCGTGCCGGACTACATGCTGCGTGAAGAGGTGCGGGAGCATCTCGGCGGCATACCCGACGTCGAGCGCATAGCCACGCGGATAGTCCGCCTCTCGGCCTCGCCGAACGACCTGCTCTCGCTCAAGGGGGCTCTGGAGGCCATCGGGCCGTTGAAGGGGACGCTCGAACCGGTGGCCGAGGGCAGCTCGCTCCTTGCGCGCGTCCTCGGGGCGATGGAGGAGCCGCCAGGGGTAAGGGAGCTCATAGCGGCGGCGATCAGCGAGGAGTCGGGTGAGATCATCCGCCCCGGCTACTCAGCCGAGCTCGACGAGGCCCGCGGCTTTCGCGACGGCGCCCATGAGTGGCTCACCCGCTTCGAGGCCGAGGAGCGCCTGAAGACCGGCCTCAAGACGCTCAAGGTCGGCTACCGCGACGGCGAGGGGTACTTTATAGAGGTGGCGGGCAAGGACACCGGCTCCGTGCCCGAGCGCTACCAGCACCGCAAGGCGCTCAAGCACAACGCCCGCTACGTGACCGTCGAGCTCAAGGAGCACGAGTCGAGGATGCTCACCGCCCGCGACGAGGTCGAGCGGCTCGAGCGGGGGATACTCGCCGAGATCCGGGCGGCGGTAAAAGAGGCGGCCCCCGAGCTGCAGAAGGTGGCCCGCGCCGTCGCGGTGGTCGACGTGATCTCCTCCTTCGCCGCCGCCGCCACGGAGCTGCGCTACTGCCGCCCCGAGGTCACCGACCGGCGCGGCATCTCCGTCTCCGGCGGGCGCCACCCGGTCGTCGAGCACAACAGCGCAACCCCCTTCGTCCCGAACGATTCCGGGGTAGACGGCGACTCCAGGCTCCAGATCATCACGGGCCCCAACATGGCCGGAAAATCCGTCTATCTTCGCCAGGTCG
>CADCVI010000071.1 GCA_902806105.1 uncultured Rubrobacteraceae bacterium | reverse complement strand
TCTGCTGCCCGATCCCCCCGGCTCCGACGAACCCAAGGATGGTCGCGGAGCGGATGTTGCACTCCCACTGGTACAGCGTAAGCGAGGCGAACCCGCTCGCGGCCTGCGGGAGACGCCCGAACAGGAAAGCCTGCATCCCCGACGCCCCGGTCGCCCTCAGCGCCTCGACCGGCCTGGCCGGAACGGTCTCCAGCGTCTCGCTGTAAAGCTTCCCGAGCACGCCCGCGGAGTGGACGGCGAGGGCGAGCATGCCGGGAAACGGCCCGAGCCCGAGCGCCACCACGAAGACGAGCGCCCACAGGATGTCCGGAACGCTCCGGAAGACGTTCAGGACGAACCGGGCGGCGTGGTACGGGACCGCCGCGAGCGCGCGCTCGGCGCGGGAGGCCCCGATGGTGGGCGCATCGCGCGTCCCGAGTGCTGCGAGCGGGAAAGCGACGATCGCCCCTATGAGGGCGCCGAGGAACGACATCTGGAAGGTTTCGAGGATGCCCGTGCCCGTCGCCCGGA
This sequence comes from uncultured Rubrobacteraceae bacterium, assembly GCA_902806105.1. The sequence continues at coordinate 12,631 of CADCVI010000071.1, read as the reverse complement.
GCGTGGCCGCCGAGAGGTCGGGCGGGAACATCTCGGAGAGGAAACGTTCCACCGCGCCGCCGCCGGAGAGGAGGTCGACGAGGTCGAAGCCGACGCCGTAGGCGCTCCACCCGGTGAGTCCGAGGATGGCGAGCAACCCGAGGCTCGCGGGCCAGGAGAAACGGGGGATCGCGCCGCCGAACCTGGGAGGGCCGGGGACGCTAGTGGGCCGAGACGCCATCGCGGCCCTCCGCAACCCGCATGGGCTCCCGCAGCCGCGGCCCCTGCTCTTCCTCCGGTTCCACGCGCCCCTCGTCGCCCTCGTATACCTTCGCCAGGAGGCCGTCTGTCAGATCCTCCGGCCCGCCGTCGAAAGCCACCCGGCCCTCGCGCAGGGCCACGATGCGCGGGAACGTGCGGGCGATCGCGACGTCGTGCAGGTTGACGAGCAGCGTGGCGCCCCCGTGGTTCAGCTCCAGCAGCGCCTCCATCACCCGCTCCGCCGTCACGGGATCGACGGCGGCGAACGGCTCGTCGGCCAGGATGAGCCCGGGCCTCTGCACCAGGAGCCGCGCGACCGCGACGCGCTGCTGCTGTCCCCCCGAAAGGTCAGCCGTCCTCGCGCGTACCCGGTCCCCGAGCCCCATCTGCTCCAGCGCGCCCTCGACCCTGCGCGAGAGGTCGCCCCCCGGACCGAGGAGGAGGGTCCGAAGCGTCGCGAGCTTCCCCATCCCGCCCACCTCGCCGAGGGCGACGTTCATGCCGGCCGAGAGCTCGGGGACGAGGTTGTACGCCTGGTAGATCGTCCCGACCCCCCTCCGGATGGCGCCCAGCTCGCGCCCGGAGAGGGCGTAGAGGTCCCGTCCCCCCAAGTTGGCGGAGCCGGAATGGAGGGCGACGCTCCGGGTGAGGGCGCGAAAGAGCGTGGACTTCCCCGCGCCGCTAGCCCCGATCACGGCGAGCTTCTCGCCGGGCGCGACGGAGAGCGTCACCCCGTCCAGCGCCGCCCTGCCGCCGAACCGGACGCCGACCGAGTTCAGCGCGAGGCACTGCCCCAAGCTACTTCTTCTCCGTGAGGAGGTCGAGCTCGCGGGCCTGCTCCTCGACGTAGTCGTAGTCGGCCGCCTCGACACGCTCGTAGCCCTCCGCGCCGAGCAGGTCGAGAAGCTCCGGGTCCTCCATGTTCAGGTAGGCGTCGGAGATGGCGTTTTCCGTGTCGTCAGAGAGGTCGTCGCGGACCACCCACGGGTAGCCCTGTACCGGGGCGGACTCCTCGATCACGCGCACCGAACCCTCCTCGATAGCGCCCTCCTCCTGGAGGCTGTACAGGATGCGGTCTTCTATCCCGCCGCCCGCGACCCGGCCGCCCGCGACCGCCTGGGCCGTGGCGTCGTGCCCGCCCGTGTACGTAATCTCGCCGAGGTCCTTCCGGTAGTCGATCCCGGCCTCCTTCAGCATGATCGCGGGGTACAGCGACCCCGAGGTCGAGGAGACGCTCCCGAACGCGAAGTCCTCGCCCCGAAGCTCCGAGACCTCCTGAACCGGACTATCCGACGGCACGATGATCACCGAACGGTAGGTCGTGTCGTGGGTCCTCGGGTTGATCTCCGTGACGAGCGGATGTACCTCCGCCCGGTCCCTCGCCTGCACGTAGGTCAGCCCCCCGAAGTACGCGAGGTCCAGCTCCCCGGACGCCATCGCCTCGACCACGGCGGTGTAGCTCGCCGGGACGGAAAGCTCGACCTCGGTCCCGATCTCCTCCGACAAGTAATCGCGAAGGGGAGCGTACTCCGCCTCGACCTTCTCGGGATTCTGATTCGGCACGAGCCCGACGCGCAGCGGCTCCTGCTCCTGCGCGCCAGACCCTCCCTGCGCCCCCCCGCCGCACCCCGCCACGGAGACGGCGAGGAGCGCTACCACCGCTACGGTTAACAGTCGTCTTATCAAGAAAGTACCTTTCCGATTAGCGTGCAGATCTCAACAAAAGCTTCGGCGGCCGGGGAGAGGGGGCGGTTGCGCTCGACGAGCAGGACGAACGGCCGCGAGAAGCGCACCCCCCGCACGTCCAGACGTTGCACGAGCGGATGCGAACCGAGGGTCCGCTCGGGCACTACCCCGATCCCGGCCCCCGCCGCGACCGCCCCGACGACGGCGGCGTTGGACCCCAGCTCCATCGCCACGGGCGGGGCCGCCCGGCCCGCCCGCTCGAACCCCTCCTCGACGGCCTGCCGCGTGGCCGACCCCTTCTCCCTGAGCACGAACGGGCGTCCGTCGAGTCCCCCGATCTCCAGCGGGCCAGAAGCCAGCGGGTCCGAAGCGGCCGTGACCGGGACCAGCTCGTCCTCATCGACGACCCGGCCGACGAGACGCGGGTGATCCACGGAGCGCCCGACGAGCGCCACCTCGACCTCTCGCGCGAGCAACAGGGCGACGGTCTCCTCGGTATCGGCGACCCGCGCGTCGAGCGCCACCTCCGGGTACCTGCCGGAGAATTCCACGGCGAGACACGGCAACAGCAGCTCCCCGGGCGTCGAAGAAACCCCGATGGCGAGACGACCGTGCGGGCCGGAGTGGTGCGACATCCTCTCTTCGAGCTCCGCTACCGCGCCAAGGACGCAGCGGGCGTGTACCGCGAGATCCAGCCCGGCAGGCGTCGCGCGCATCGGCCGGCCCCGCGAGATGAGCACCACCCCGAAACGCTCCTCCAGCGCATGCAAGTGGTTGGAGACCGCCGGCTGCGTCATCCCGAGCTCCCGCCCCGCCGCCGAGAGCGAACCATGCTCCAGCACGCACAGAAACACCCGCAAACCCTGTAAGCTGATCCCAAACACCGGAACAAAGTATCACGCAAAGGTTATAGGAGCAATAACTACTTGTGATGGAAGCGCCCGGCGCGCCGTCCGGAGCCTGCCACCCGCTGCCCTTTATAAGCACCGGATGCGCGTGGGTAACCTCCGCGCATCCGGCCCCGAAGCAGGCTACCCGCGAGCCTGAGGGGATCTGAAGAGCCTTCCAGCGTCTTGCGGAACCGGGTGCAAGGTGCTCTGCGGCCGGGTCCGACCTCTACGCTCGCAGGCCCCTGAAGCCTGACTACTCGATCAGGCGCTCCCGCCGAGCGCCTGCGTGAGCCAGTCGCGGGCTGCCTCGACCTCTCGCTGGCCGATGCCGTGTCCGCCGGGCTGCCAATCGAGGGTGACGCTCGCGCCCGCCTCCGTCAGAAGGCCCGCGAGCCGCTCGGTGTTCTCGGCAGGAACGATCGGGTCGGAGCGGCCCGCCGCGAGGTAGACCGGGGTGCCGGAGAGGTCGGGGGTCGGGTCCGGCTCCAGGGGGACCATCGCCCGGAGGAGGACGGCGCCGGAGAGGAGGCCCGGGTGGAGCAGCAGGAGTGAAGCCGCGATGTTCGCCCCGTTCGAGAAGCCGACCGCCCAGACGCGGCCCCGGTCTAGCCCGTACTCCGTGGCCGCTGCCTCGACGAACCCGGCCAGCTCGTGCGTCCGGTTTACCAGGTCTTCCTCGTCGAAGACGCCCTCGGCGAGGCGTCTGAAGAAGCGGGGCATGCCGTGTTCGAGGATCTTGCCGCGCGGGCTGAGGAGGGCGGCGTTCCCGTGGACCATGCGGCCCAGCGGCAGGAGGTCGTCCTCGTTGCCCCCGGTGCCGTGCAGGAGCAGCAGGGTGTTGGGGTCGTCCCCCTCGGCCGGTACGAAGCGGTGCGCGAAGCCGGAGAGTTCGTTCGCCACGGCTAGACCGCCTTCTCGTGCGGCAGGCGGATGGGCAGGAGATCCGCCTCTATCCCGTCCCGGTGACGCTCCAGCCAGGGCGGAAGCTTCAGGGCCTCGCCGAGGTGATCCAGGTCCTCGTCCACCGCGAAACCGGGCGGGTCGGTCGCGATCTCGATGAGCACGCCGCCGGGCTCGCGGAAGTAGATCGAGTGGAAGTACTGCCGGTCCAGGACCGGGGTGACGTCGAGGCCGCGCGCCTCCGCCTCCTGGCGCCACCCCTCCTCGGTCTCGTCGTCCGGCGCCCGCCAGGCGACGTGGTGCGTCGTCCCTACGGCGGTCTGCCCCGTGGTCCCGTCGGGCACTGCGACTACGTCCGCGAAGCTCTCCCCGCCCGGGGTGGCGTAGCGGACGCGGCCGTCCTCCTCCCCGACCTTCTCGAAGCCGAGGAAGCCGGAGAGAAACTCCTCCGTGCGGTCGGGGGCGGCCTCCAGGAGGGTGACGCCCGAGATCTTGCGTATCGCGTGCTCCTCCGGGACCGTGCTCCCCGCCCATGAGGACGGGGCCGCGTTCAGGCCGGCCCGGGCGACAATCTCGATCGCGAGCCCGTCGGGGTCTTCGAAGGCGAGCACGGTCTCGTCGAAGCGGCGGGCGGGGGAGCCGAAGCGGACCCCGTGCTCCACGAGGCGCTGCGTCCAGTAGCCCAGGGATTCCTCGGGGACGGCGAAGGAGGTAGCCCCGATCTGGCCGGATCCGCTCCTCCCGCGCCGCGCCCCGGGCCACGTGAAGAACGTCATGATGGTGCCGGGGTTGCCGTTCGCGTCCCCGTAGTACAGGTGGTACGTGCTCGGGTCGTCGAAGTTGACGGTCTTCTTGACGAGGCGCAGGCCCAGCATGCCCGCGTAGAAGTCCACGTTCTCCTGCGGGTCGCCGGCTATGGCCGTGACGTGGTGCGCCCCCGCGAATCTTATGGTCATACCGCTCCTTCTGGTTCAGATCTGTCTCCGGGAGAGCTTAACTTATCGGGCTCTGGCCGAGTGTGAGCCGATCAGCCCCTCCTTGACGCGCATTTTCGTGGGACGTAGAGTGCCAGTCGATTACCGAAAGGTCGCTCGTGGCTTGTGGGGAAGCACGCGCGGGTCAGGTCGGAAGCTCACCGTGCACGGGAAAGGACGGGGTATGGCAGGGGATTACGTTCTGTCGATAGACCAGGGGACCACGGGGACCACGGTTCTCATCTTCGACTACTCGGGGGCGCTCGTCGGAAGGGCGTACTCTGAGTTCACGCAGCACTACCCGAGGCCCGGCTGGGTCGAGCACGACGCGGACGAGATCTGGCGGGTCTCCATGCGCGTCGTGGGGGAGGCCCTGGGCGACGCCCAGATCAGCGCCCGCCAGCTTAACTCCATCGGCATAACCAACCAGCGCGAGACCGCCGTCATGTGGGACCGCTCGACCGGCGAGCCCGTCCACAACGCGATCGTGTGGCAGGACCGGCGCGGGGCCGCCCTCTGCTCCGAGCTCTCCGAGGCCGGCAACGACCAGATGGTCCGCGACAAGACCGGCCTCACCATCGACGCCTACTTCTCCGGCTCGAAGGTAGCTTGGATGCTGAATAACGTCGAGGGCCTAAGGGAGCGGGCGCAGAACGGCGAGATCGCCTTCGGCACCATCGACTCGTGGATGGTCTACAAGCTGACCGGCGGCAACGCCCACGTCACGGACTACTCCAACGCCTCCAGGACGCTCCTCTACAACATCTACGACCTGCAGTGGGACCAGGACCTCCTGAACATGTTCCAGGTGCCGAGCGAGATCCTGCCGGAGGTCCGCCCGAGCTCCTACGTGTACGGGAACACCGACCCCGGCGCGTTCTTCCAGGCCGAGGTTCCGGTCGCGGCGGTCATCGGGGACCAGCAGGCCGCCCTCTTCGGCCAGGCCGCCTACACCAAGGGCCTCGCCAAGAACACGTACGGCACCGGCTCCTTTGCCCTCATGAACACGGGCACCGAGCCGATGAAGAGCGAGGGCGACCTCCTCACCACCATCGCCTGGGGCATCGGTGACGAGCCGGTCGAGTACGCCCTCGAAGGCGCCATCTTCATTACGGGCGCGGGCGTCCAGTGGCTGCGCGACGGCCTCGGCATCATCAAGAACGCCTCCGAGACCGAGGAGCTCGCCCGGAGCGTTGACTCCAACGACGACGTCTACTTCGTCCCGGCGCTCGTGGGCCTCGGCGCCCCGCACTGGGAGCCCTACGCTCGCGGCACCGTCGTCGGACTAACCCGTGGGAGTACCAAGGCTCACCTGGCGCGCGCCGCCCTCGAAGCCATGTGCTACCAGACCAAGGACGTCGTCGACTCCATGGAGAAGGACTCGGGGATACAAATCCCGGAGTTCCGGGCCGACGGCGGGGCTGCCGCCAACGGCTGGCTCATGCAGTTCCAGGCCGACATGCTCGGGGTGCCGGTCGAGGTGCCCGAGATCACGGAGACCACGGCCCTGGGCTCGGCGTACCTGGCCGGCCTCGCAACCGGCTTCTGGACGGACCGTGACGAGCTCGCGGCGAAGTGGAAGCTCGCGAACCGCTACGAGCCGCAGATGAGTGAAGAGGAGCGCAACAGGCTGCACGGCCGCTGGAAGGAGGCCGTCGAGCGCTCGAAGAACTGGGCACGCGAGGCCGTAGATTCACCACTCGGTTGAGGGGAGCGACTTGAAGAAGCTAATCAACGCCCCGGAGAACGTCGTCGCCGACATGCTTCGGGGGATGGAGCTCGCCCACGGCGGGATGCTCCGGGTAATGCACGACTTCGGCGTCGTCCTGCGTGCCGACGCCCCCGTCTCCGGAAAGGTCGCCCTCATCAGTGGGGGCGGCTCCGGGCACGAGCCCACCCACGGCGGCTACGTCGGCCCCGGCATGCTCGACGCGGCCTGCGCCGGAGCAGTATTCACGAGCCCCACCCCCGAGCAGATGCTCGAAGCCACCAAGGCCGTCGATGGCGGGGCGGGCGTCTTCTACGTGGTCAAAAACTACACAGGCGACGTCCTCAACTTCGAGATGGCCGGGGAGCTCGCGGAGGCCGAGGGCATACAGACGGATTACATCATCATCAACGACGACGTCTCCGTCGAGGACTCGACTTTCACCACGGGGCGGCGCGGTATCGCCGGGACGATCCTCGTTCACAAGATAGCCGGGGCCGCCGCGGACGACGGCAAGGACCTCTCGGGCATCGGTGAGATCGCCGCCAGGGTCAACGCCAACATGCGCTCCATGGGGATGGCTCTCACGAGCTGCACCCCGCCCGAGTCGGGCGAGCCCATCTTCGAGATCGCCGACGACGAGATGGAGATCGGGATGGGCATCCACGGCGAGCCCGGCATCGAGCGCAAGAAGATAGAGCCGGCCGACCAGATCGTGGACGAGATGCTCGGGAAGATCCTCGGCGACAACGTGGACTTCACGGGCTCCGAGGTCGCCGTGATGATCAACGGCCTAGGCGGTACCCCGCTCATGGAGCTCTACGTAGCCTACGCCCACGTCGCCGAGGTCTTGAAGCGCGAGGGCGTGCAGGTCTGGCAGATGCCCTACATCGGCGAGTACATGACCTCGATCGAGATGGCGGGCTTCAGCATCACGCTCCTCAAGCTCGACGAGGAGATGAAGGGCTACCTCGGAGCACCCTGCAACGTGACCGCCGGGAGGCCGTTCTAAACCGCCAGGAGCTCTTCAGCGTGCGGCGGGGCGTGTTCCGCGCCCCGCCGCTCGGGACCGTGAATAGCCCCGCCTCCAGCGGGGACACCGTGTATTGCTCTGCGCAGGGAGGGCAACATCCGTACCGGACGTTCGTCAGCATCTCTCCCTCCGGCCGTCCTTCGAACGAGAAAGGAGGAGAAGCTGGGCCTGAGGTTCGTCGATTGCGTTGCGCGGGGTTCTGGTCTCACCCCGCGGGCGGCTTCGAACGCGTCGGCGGGTTGACATTGTTTCTCTACCGGGCGGGTGCTGCGCTCCAAACATACCCTTCTTGACCGGAGGGCGGGCCTAAAATATTCTTCCGGCGGGGTGTCTGGGATTTCTAGAGGGAGGTTTGAACATGGATCTGAATCTGGCAGTGTTGCTCGCCGCGTTCGCGGGGGGTCTGTTCGGAGCGGCTATAGGGGGGTTGCCGGCCTTTATCTTCACCGGCTTCGCCGTCCTCATGGGGGTAGCAGCCGCAGTAGGCGGCAGCGATTTCGACATCATCACGAACGTTGCCTTCGGCCCGGTATTCGGTCCGCACATAGCCTTCGCCGGTGGTGCGGCAGCGGCGGCGTTCGCATATAGGCGTGGCCGATTGGAGAACGGCAGGGACATCGCCGCCCCTCTTGCCGGGATCAACGATCCGATGACCCTGATCGTGGGCGGCCTGTTCGGGCTGGGGGGCTACCTCTTCCAGCAGCTTCTGGTGGGTATCGGCGTAGCCGGCTATACCGACTCCATAGCCCTGACGGTGGTGGTCTCCGCGATCGTCGCCCGGGTGGCCTTCGGGAGAACGGGCATCTTCGGCTCCCTGGACAACGAGGCGCGCCAGCGGGGCAGGTTCGAGCCGGCAGGTGACCGGGTCTGGGTGGAATACCAGCAAGGCTTTCTCCAAGCCGCCGTACTCGGGCTCGGCGCCGGTCTGCTCTCCGCGTGGATCGTGACTGCGTTCGTAGGGGCCAACCCCGACTATGCCGCGGCCGCCACCGTGCTCGGCTTCGGGATCTCCGCCGCGTCCCTGATCCTGCTTCAAACCGGGTTCGGTGTTCCGGTCACGCACCACATGACGCTCCCTGCGGCGGTGGCCGCCGCGTCCATTCTCGCGGTCGGCGGAGCACCAGTTCTGGCAATACTCCTGGGCGCCGCCGCAGGTATCGGCGGGGCCCTCTTGGCCGAGACGTTCAGCCGCCTGTTCCTCATTCACGGCGACACCCACATAGATCCGCCGGCCGGTGCGATCTTTATCATGACCTCGATCGTTATCGTGGTCGGCCTGTTTATAGGGTAGAGGGGCAAGCCCCCGAGGGGGGGAGCACCCGAGGAGCGACGACCGCCGCAGGGAACATCCTGCGGCGGTCGTCGCTCGTGGTCGGGGAGAGAGTGGCGCGAGGAACTCGCCCCATAGGGGCATACGACGGTACCGAAGGCGGGTTTCGAGCGGAATCTTCTCAAGCAGCAGAGGTCCGGGACGGCTCGCGAAGCGGGGACGATGTTCCTTCCGTGGTCACCCGTCGAAACGTTGCTGGAGGGGTAGGGTCAGATCCAAAACATGAGCATCGCTGAAGATCTTACGGGGCGGGGGGATAGGGATGGCCTACGTAGTTTGCGCGAAGTGGACGGCGAAGGAGGGCGAGTCGGAAAAGGTTGCGGAAGCGATACGGAAACTCGCACCGCTCTCGCGGCAAGAGTCGGGGGTCCTTCTCTACCAGCCGCACCGCTCCCCAGAAGATCCGAACGTCTTTTTCTTCTACGAGCAGTACGTCGACGCCGATGCCTACAGAGCCCACGTTGACTCCCAGCATGTCCAGCGGTACGGATTCGGCGATGCGATCCCGCGCCTCGATGCTCGGGAGCGCTCCTTCTACGAGACGATGGACCTCTAGAAATTGGCCCGACGCGATCGGACTGGCTGGACCCCCACGGCTCCAGTCTTCTTCAACCTGAACCTCTGCAACGCCGGAAGTTGCGAAAACTACCGGTAGCCCTGGCTGGCCCTCGCCGGGCCTCCCTACAACGAGCGCCCGTGCCGCAAGGTCGAACTTTCGCACCTGCCAGGGGAACCGCAACCCGTCGAAAAGCCTGCTGAGTAACGATCTTGCATAGTCATGCGGTTTTCGTGCGTCTCCGCGGGTCGGAGGCGGGCGAGGGGATGCTACGGACGACCGGGGATCGGTGGGCGGTTTGCGAGCCCTCCTCGCGCGGGGTACCATTGCCGGGCGCGGGAGGCGCCGCCGCGGCTCGCCGGTAGGCTCGATTCGTGGTCCGGTAGAAGCCGCGCCACCGTGGTGTTCATGGGCACCGAGCGCGGGTCATCGTCTCGTTGGGTCGTCGCGAGTCGGCGGTCGTTGGTACGTCAGATCTGGAGGAATGTTGGAGAGTTCGCAGCCGAGAAACTACTTTATAGATATGGACGGCGTCCTGATGCGCGGCGCCGTCCCCATCCCCGGCGCGGCTGAATTTCTCGGCAGAATCCAGGATCGCGGGTCGCAGTTCTTGTTGCTGACGAACAACTCGCTGTTCACGCCGCGCGACCTCAGGCTGCGGCTCGCGCGGAGCGGGCTCAAGGTGCCGGCCGAGTCGATCTACACCTCGGCGATGGCGACCGCTCGGTTTCTCGACTCCCAGCACCCCGAGGGGACCGCTTACGTCATCGGGGAGTCGGGGCTGACGACGGCGCTGCACGAGGTGGGCTATACGCTCACGGACACCGATCCCAGGTACGTCGTGGTGGGCGAGACGACTTCGTACTCGTTCCAGAGCCTCGCTCGCGCGGCGCGCCTGGTGGCCGCCGGGGCGCGCTTTATAGCGACGAACCCGGACGTCGCGGGGCCGAGCGAGGCCGGCCTCATCCCCGCTACCGGCGCGGTCTCGGCCCTGATCTCCACCGCCTCCGGCGTCAGGCCGTACTTTGTGGGCAAGCCGAACCCGCTGATGATGCGCACCGCGCTCAACGCCATCGACGCGCACTCCGAGGATTCGGTAATGGTCGGCGACAACATGGAGACCGACGTCATCATGGGCATCGAGAGCGGCCTGGAGACGATCCTGGTCCTCTCGGGCGTCACCCGCCGCGAGGACGTCGAGCGTTACTCCTACGGGCCGACCCAGATTGTCGGGTCGGTAGCCGAGATCGTCCTGTAGACGATCTTGCGACCCGAGGACGTTTCGAACGCGGTGATCTGCTTCGACTTCGACGGGACGCTCGTCGACGAGGAGGCCCGCATCCACCCGGCCGACGTCGAGGTGCTGGCGACGGACCGTTCCGTACGCTTCGTCCCCGCGACGGGGCGCCCCCTCCACGCGGTGCGGCGGACTTTCGAGCGGCACGGCCTGTTCGTCGACGGACCCATCCCGTTCCCGATGGTCCTCGAGAACGGGGCGGCGGTCTACGCGGAGAACGAAGTGCTCCGCTCCAGGACCTCCATCGACCCCGACCTCCAGGATGCGCTTATGGGCGCCATCCTCTCCTCGGAGGGGGTTAGCTTCCTGCTGTTCGGCCTGGACGAGGTGCGTACGCTACGGCCCAACGAGATTTTGAAGGCGATGGTCCGGCGCTTCGACCTGGACGTGAGACCGTTCGAGCCCGAGGGCGAGATGCTTCTGGGCAAGGTGGCCGCGGTCTCGGACGACCCCGGGGTCCTGCGGGAGTTCGACGCCAGGATCTCCGGGTTGCCGCTGGAGCGGACCTATTCCTTGCCGACCGTCCTGGAGCTCTCGACGGTAGGCGTACACAAGGGCCGCGGCCTGCGCACCCTCCTGGAAGACTCCCCGGAGCACGCCGGTGCCGAGGTCGTGGCCGTGGGAGACGGTGAGAACGACCTGGCTCTGTTCGACCTCGCCACCCTCTCCTACGCGCCGGAGGACAGCCCTCCCGCCATCCAGGCCCGCGCTGACCGCATCCTCGACGTGCGAAAGAGGGGCCTGCTCGCCCCTATCCTCGAAGATTTGAACCTGCGGCGCTGAGCAGGGCCCGGCGAGCCCGGTCCGCCCCCACGGTCCTCCGCTGATACTGCGACACGCACGCCCCGAGTCCGAAAACGGCGCCGCGGCGGCTCACCGCACCGCAACGATCTCCTGGCTCGCGTCCGCGGTGTACGTCCCAGCACACGAGGTCGCCGGCACCCGTACGGATGCCGGCGGGAAACGGGTCCGAGGGGCCGTACTTTATTCGGAGAGCAGCTCGGCGAGCGAGGTGCCGCCCGGCTCCGTTCGTCCGGCGAGCACGTCGTCGAGGTGGTGGAGGAGCGGCAGCTCCTTGCGCCCCATGCCGAGGGAGGAGGAGAGGGCGAGGGCCGGGGCGAGCGTCCCGAGGCCCTCGACGGTGGCGTTGTTCATCTTCTCGCGCGCCTGCTCGGGCGTGTTGCCCTCCCCGAGCAGCCTCCCGAAGTCTCCGTTGCGCCCGCTCAGGCAGGTGACGTAGAGGTCTCCGGCCCCCGCGGCCCCGGCCGTGGTTTGCGTCCGTCCTCCCGCCGCCGTTACGAGGGCCGAGAGCTCGCCGAGCGACGTACCGTAGGCGAGGGCGAGCAGGTTGGGGCGCGCCTCGCGGCCGGTCAGGTAGCCGAAGGCGATCGCGTAGCAGTTTTTGAGCGCCGCGCAGAGCCCGAGCCCGAGGAGGTCGTCCGTAGTGGCTGGGAGGTAGTAGTCGGTCTCGACGGTGCGCGCGATGGTTCGGGCGTGCTCGCGTTCGTCGCCGCCGTAGACGGTCTGGGTGGGGCTGTGCTTTATGAGGTCGATCGCCTTGACCGGTCCGCCGACCACGACGATGGGGTGAGAGGGGCCGAAAATCTCCCGGACGCGCACGACCGCCGGTACGATCTTCCCGTCCCTCTCGACGAGGCCCTTGGTGAATACCAGGATGGGGACGCCCTCCGAAACCGAGGCCGCCGCCTCCTTGGAGACCCACTCCGCGCCCTCGGAGACGACGGCGAGGGCCACGAGCTCCGCGTCTCGCACGGCCTCCGTTATCGTCGGGGTCGTCCGGACGGGGGAGTGCAGCGCCGCCCCGAGGTCGGGGTGGGGAGCCCCGGCGGCGAGTGCTTCGAGCGCGGGGCCGTCGATCCACCACGGCCCCCAGTAGCAAAGCTCGTGGCCGCGCTCGACGGCCGGGGCACCTAAGGCGGTGCCCATCTGGCCGGCGCCCAGGACGGCTATCCTCACGCCATCACCCTATGAGGCCGAGCCTTGGGAACCGCAGTGG
>CADCVI010000070.1 GCA_902806105.1 uncultured Rubrobacteraceae bacterium | reverse complement strand
GCGCTGGTGTTCTCGGGCGTTGCCGGATTCTTCTTGCTGCGCCGGCGCGCTTCGTAGGACCCTTTCTGCGAGGGGAGGGGAATAAGGGGAGGGGCTTCTCTCCCCTTATTCGTGCCCAAGAGCAGATGGAGGCGGACGCCTAACCAATCGGGGGGGCTCACATCACTCCGGCCCGCCCCCACGCCACTGGCCTTTCCACCAGACCGGGGCCACACGGCTTCTGATCGATGGGTGGTAGGGTCCCTCGAATCCGACCAGTAGCTAGGCATCGCCCTTGCCCTGTTCGAAGGTCCGGTCGTCTTCGCCTTCTACGTCATCGTCACGGTCCTCATCTTCGGCGTTGCCGGGACCGCTGTTGCCAACGTCGACCTCCATGCCTGTGCCGTCTCGGTCGCCGTCCTCGTCGCCATCCTCGATCCGGTCGTCGGAGTCCGAGTCGTTCACCTTCGGACGGAGCTTGGGCTCGTCCGGGTTGTCCAGGCGATCATCGTTTCGGTCCTTCACCCCGTCGCGATCGGTGTCCGTTTAGAGGTGGCTGGTCTCGGTTATCTTCTCCCGGGCGTTGCTGAGGCCGTCGCGGTCGGAGTCCGGGGAGGCCAGAGCCAGGGCGGCCGTACCGCCACCAGGGAGAAGGCGACGCCGCCCGAGGTGAGCAAGCGCCTTGTGTTCTGACGGAGGTCGAAAGCGACCTTCGAATGTCGGCACGTTAGGCCCGTGGAGACCTCCAGCGTTCCGTCGTCGAGGCATATCGGGATCGAGACAAGCACTGCCGCTGGGGCGTACTCAGGTATCGGACCATGCCCGCGTCCAGACCCGGGATCTCCAACGCCGCAGCGTAGCGGCCCAACATGGAGTTCAGCGGCCCATCGTCCACGGGGTACGGTCGCTCGTTATGGGTGTTTCGAGGTGCCGGCGGATCTTCCCGAGGTGCTAGTTCGGACCGGGGTCCGCCGTTCCTCAATGATGCTACGCGTCCGCGCCTGGGGAGCTCCGCCCGACCCTGATTACGACGTTCTTGACCTGCGTATAGTTTTGAAGCGCCATGAGTCCCCTCTCCCGCCCGATACCGCTCTGCTTGTAGCCGCCGAACGGAGACCCCGGACCACCAGTGAAGTACTCGTTGACCATGACGTAGCCCGCCTGGATGTCTCGCGCGAACCTCATAGCGCGGTCGATGTCCGAGGTAAAGATCCCCGCCGCCAGGCCGTAGTTCGAGTCGTTGGCGATGCCGGCCGCCTCCTCTTCGCCCGAGAACGGCAAGACCGACAGTACAGGACCGAATATCTCCTCGCGGGCGATGCTCATCTCGCTTCTAACGCCGTCGAATACGGTGGGCGAGACGAAGTACCCTTTCTCGAACTCGCTCGCGCGGCCGCCCATGATCAGGTTCGCACCCTCGTTCTGGCCCGCTTCCACGTAGCCCATGACGCGGTCTAAATGTTCGGCGGAGACGAGCGGGCCCATATCGGGGTTTTCGATGCCCTGACCGAGCGTTATCTCCCGGGCATGCCGGACAACCTTATGGACCAGGGGTTCCCTGATGCTCTCCTCCACCAACAATCGGGAGCCCGCGTCGCAGTACTGGCCGGTGTTGGAGTAGATGCCCTTTACGACCTCGCCCGCGGCGCGGTCCAGGTCGCTGTCGGCGAAGACGATCTGGGGGGACTTGCCGCCGAGCTCGAGGACTACGGGCTTTACGTGCTCCGCGGACGCCCGGATAATCGCCCGCCCGGTCTCGACGGACCCGGTGAACGTGATCGAGCCTATACTCGGGTGCTCGCTCAGAGCCTTGCCGGCCTCAGCACCGAACCCGGTAACGACGTTGTATGCGCCCGCGGGGAAGTCGAGGGCGTCGAACACCTCGGCGAACAGGAGAGCCGTGAGGGGTGTTTGCTCGGCCGGTTTGATCACGGCGGTGTTGCCCGCCGCGAGCGCCGGGGCCAGGCTCCGGCAGACCATATTCAAGGGCGCGTTCCACGGAACGATGTGGGCGGTAACCCCTATGGGCTCGCGGACCGTGTAGTTCAGGTAGTCGGGGCCCAGCGGGACCGTCTCGCCGTGGATCTTATCCGCGACGCCAGCGTAGTAGTCGAAGTAGCGGACACAGCTGGAGATCTCGCCCCGAGCGTGCCCGAGCGGCTTGCCCGTATCCAGCGTCTCCAGCATTGCGAACTCCTCCAGTCGCGCCTCCAGAGATCTCGCCACCCCGTAGAGCAACCGTGCACGGCTCTCCGGCATCACGCGCCGCCAGAGGCCGAACGCCATCTCCGCCGCCCTCACGGCGTCGTCGACGTCTTCCGGCGTACCCCGCGCAACGGTGGCGAGAACCTCCTCGGTCGAGGGGTTCACGACCTCGAACGTCCGTCCGCTCCGGCCGGGCGTCCACCCGCCGCCGATGAAGAGTTTGTCACGAAGTTTAGATATCACGGTGCCCTCCCGATTTCGGTTTGCACGGCTCAGCGAAGAGATCGTCCCGGGCGGCGAGTAATCCGCTCCATGCCCAACACGGAGCTATCCCGGGTCGTCGTGACGAAATCGGCCACCTACCCCCCCTCACGTCTCCCCCGGGAGCACACCGGCTCAGGTCTCCTCGGAGCTCCCGTTGTAGCGGAACATCCGCACGGACTCCTCCCCGTCACCCGGGGGTACCCGGTCTATGCCGACCATCTTGTCTATGACGATGTTCTGGTAGCGGTGCAACGTCTCTTCGAACTGGTAACACATGCGGCCGCCGCGGTAGGCCGGGTTGGAGATGCCTTCCTGCACCCGCTCGACGATCTCGATGTCTTGCACGTTGACCAGGTCCCAGAAGCGCATCAACTGGTCAAGCTCTCCCTCCGCATCGGGGTTTTCTAGAGACTCCGGGTGGCAGAGCATGACCGTCTCCTCGACGGTGCGGTCCGGGCCCAGGGGGTTCGCGACGATAATGAAGGCGTGGTTCGGCAGGACGCTGATGGCGATGTTCGGGAAGAGCAGTACGAAACGGCCGCTCTCGGCATCTTCTCCCCGCAGCGTGCTCACCGGCGGCAGCCCCTGCCAGCCTCCGCCCTCGGTGTTCTGGGAGATCGGGGTGGTGCAGAACCCCGAGTACAATCCCGGTCCCTGCCAGCGGTAGTGGTCTTCTATTCGTGAGACCTGAACCAGCTCCGGATGAACCCACGGCAGGTGGTAGTACTCCAGGAAGTTCTCGCCGACGAGCTTGTAGTTTGCCGCGACCTCGTAGTTCTTCTCCCGGACCACCCGCCATTCGTCCAGCCGGTAGTCCGAGAAGCGCTCGGGCAGGTCGCCGAGCTGCTCGGTGAGCGGCGCGGCGTCCGGGTCGAGGTTGACGAAGACCAGGAAGCCCCAGCTCTCCGCCCTGACGGGCAAGAGGCCGTAGTCGGCCTTGTCGAAGCCCCTGACCTCGCTCATGTCGAAGGCGGCCCGGGCCTCCTGGGGAATGTCCGAGCCCTCGAAGAGCGGCGTGCCCAGGCACTTGCCCTCGAGGTCGTAGGTCCAACTGTGGTAGGGGCACCGTATCCTGTTGTTACGCACCGCGCGGGTGTCGTCGTCGAGCAGCTTGGCGGCCCGATGGCGACAAACGTTGTGGAAGGCCCTGAGCTCTCCCTGCTTGTCCCGAGTGACGATGATCGAACGTCCGGCAACCTCGGCAACGATCACCTGCCCGGTATTCCGGACCTGAGAGGTGAAACCCACGACGACCCAGCTCGACGCGAACACCTTCTCACGCTCGATCTCGAAGAAATCCCTAGAGCTGTAGGCGTCGGGGATGAGGGTCACCGCCAGGTCCACCGGCACGCGCGTATGCCTGTAGGTCTCTTCGCGGGTGTAGGCCTCGGTTGGGATGGGCCTGGGGCTGAGTCGCGTGTAAGGGTCCGTCCGGTCGATAGTCATGCCTTCTCCTCCCTGAAACTTCTCGAACATCTTGAGATCAAGACCTCCATTCCATCAGAGCAGCTTATCTTCGTAAGGGTAGAGCGAGAGCATTATCGGTCCGTCGGCTGTGATCAGCACCTCGTCTTCCAGCTTTACCCCGTCCTGCTCGCCGACCTTGCCCGCGTAGAACTCCACGCTCACCACCATATTCTCCCTGAACTCTCCGTCGAGCTTCTCGGCCCCCGGCTCGTCGGGGAACGGTAAAAACGGCGGTTCGTCGTCCGTGCCCACGCCGTGTAGGACAAACGAGTAACGCTGCTCCCTGTAAGAGGCCGGATACCCGGGAAGGTTCTCGGCCAACTCGGCGTATCTCAAGCCGGGCCGCAGCCGCTCGGCCAGCTCCTGGATAAACTCGTGCGCCACCCCGTACGCCTCCTTCTGCGCGCCCGTCGGCTTCTCCCCGCAGAGGAACGTGCGCGAGATGTCGCACACGTACCCCTCCGGGCCGGTCATGTCGGTGTCGAAGGCCACGAGGTCGCCGGGGCGCACGAGCTTGCTGCCCGCCTCGTGGAACCAGGGGTTGGTCTTGTGTCCCGTGCTGAGGAGGCGCGAGAAGCAGTGCTCGCCTCCGAGGGAGAGCATCTTGTGGTAGAAGACGCCCAGGAGCTCGTGCTCGCTCACGCCGGGACGGATCGCCTCTTCGAGGTCGTAGAGCGCAGCCTCGCAGACCGCCGCGGACTGTTTGAGCAGTTCGATCTCATCCCGGGTCTTGATGACGCGTGCCGCTTCCACCGGGTCGTCGGCGTCCGTGAGACGGAGCCCCTGGCCCTGGAGCGCCGAGAAACCGTGGTAGTCCAGGCAATCCACGCCGAGCCTCGCCTCGCTCACGCCCCATTGCTTGAGTACGTCTTTGATCTCCGCGGCCCATTCCCCCGAACGCTCCGCGGCCATCCCTTCGGCGAAGCGTGCCTGCCAGTAGTGGGCGTTCCTCACGTCCGAGAAGAACTCCTCGGCGCGGAACTTCGCCCGGGCGAACTCGAAGACTACCGGGCTTCCCCCGGCGGGCACCAGAACGTAGTGTGCGAGGTTCGTGGCCGACCACAACGGCATCACGCTCACACCGGTCACGTAGCGGATGTTTATGGGGTCCGTCAGGAGAAGGGCTCCGACGTCGCGGGACCGCATCTCCCTCTGGACCTTGCGAAGCCGATCCCCGCGGAGCCGTTCGAGGTCTACGCCGCGCTCCAACAAAGTGTTCGTCTGCCCGAGGGTGCGGCGGTCCTTCGGAACCGCCGCCTCTCCCCTACCGGTCCCGGGTTGAATGGGAGCCGCCCTCGGGCCAGCTTCCGGCGAGGACGACGTCGAAGAGCCCGTCATCACGCGTGAAAGGTCTTCGCGAACGTACGGTCGGTGATGGCCGGTCGCGTGAGTTCGAAGGGCTCGATGGGGTAGCTGGACGAGCCGTCCAGCGCGAGCTCCGACAGTATCCGGCCTATGAGGCTCGCGAACTTGAAAGCGTGCCCCGCGCCTATAGCCACCGAGATCTGCGGGTGCTCCGGCAGCGTGTCCAGGACGAAGTTCTGGTCCGGCGGTATGGTGTACGGGCACGTCCTGGTGTACAGCTCCGGCCCGAGGAACCCCGGGATATGCCTCCCGAGAAAATCCCTGTAACGCCCCAGGCGAACCGGGTCGGGCTCGAAGGTCCTGGTCTCCGGGGTGACCTCGTGGCCACCCATGTGCTGGCCGAGCTTGGTTGCGACCTCACCGTAGACGGGAAACCCGTAGAAGTTGTCCCTCCCGTGCCACATAAAGACCGGGAAGCGTTCCGGCGCGAACTCCCTGAGGTTCGGCGTCGCGTAGTACGTCACCTGCTCCTGGGTGATGGTCAGCGGTATCTGTACTCCCGTCCCGCGCAGGACCTCGTTCGTCCACATGTCGCTCGCCACGACCACCCGGTCCGCATAGTAGGTCTCGGCGTCCGTCACGACCTCGACGCCCTCGCCGTTCGGGCGCACGGCCCGGACGGAGGTGTTCTCCAGGATGTTCGCGCCGCGGGCGCGGGCCAGGGCGACGTGCACGGCGTTGGATTTTCGGGCGTCCACGAGGCCGGACTCCGACTGATAGATCGCGCGCTCCGAGCCGTAGAGGCGGAACTGGGGCCAGCGGGACATCAGCTCGTCGGGGTCCAGCAGCTCGTAGTCGAAGCCGTACTCCTCGAAGGCGGCGACGTACCCGTCCACGTTCCGGGTGCCGACCTTCTCCGGATCCCGCCCGATCGGATCCTCGATGACCAGGCCGCCGGTCCGGAGGAGGACCCCGACGCCGGATTCGCGCTCGATCTCGTAAAAAGCTTCGTAGGCGTGGGGGGCGAGGGCGGCGTACTGCGATTGGTGCTGGGCGAGCCGGATGATCCGGGAGTGGTCCTGAGAGGCGCCCCGCGCGTGCCCCAGCTCGAACTGCTCGATCCCCAGTACCCCATCCCCCAGCTCGCGCGACAGCCAGTAGAGAGCCGCCGAACCCAACCCCCCGCATCCGACGACTATAACCTCATGGTTGCTCAATTAGGCACCTCCTGTTTACCCGAACTCGTGCTTCGGCCTTAGCTCGTCCGGATGCTCCTCGCACCCGAGGGCGCGTGCTCAATCCGGATGCTTTCGGGCTCGTGATGGTCCACGCCGCCCCGCACGGTGATCTCCAGCAAGCCGTTCTCGAATCTGGCGCTGATCCTGCTCCCGTCTATGCCTTCCGGCAGCTTGAGCCTCCGCCTGAAGCGGCCGTAGTAGCGCTCGCGGGCGTAGTATTCGGACGCCTCAGGCTCGCCCGTGCGCTCCCCGTCGATGGTCAAGGCCCCGCCTGATAGCGAGATCTCCACGTCGTCGGGTCCCACGCCGGCCAGTTCGCAACGCACCACCAGGTCGTCGCCCACTGCGAAGATATCGGTGGTCGGCACCCAGGCGGTCGCGTGGGTCCGGCGCCCTTCCTCCTGCCCGCCGCCCCTTTCGGCGTACTCCCGCATCCGGGCCATCTCGCTCATCGTGTCAATAACCCCCCGAAACGGGTTTCGTGCCCTGCCCATCTTCCCTCCTTCGATCTCATTGCCCTGTTCGGGCTCCCGATCACCAACTCCATAAACCACGGGGATGCCGTCGGATGGGCGGATCGGGAGCGTCGACGCCCCGGCTTCTCCGAAAGCGCCCCGGTCCAACGTCTAGCTTTGTCAGCCCGGGTACGGTTTGTTGCCCGGCTACCTGCGGTCCTCCGCGGACATCTGCTGGGGCGTCGGGACCCCGCTCGGGCGAGAAATCGCCCTGCCCGGTTCGGGGGCGCCAGGGTACGGTCCGGCCGAAGGCATCCCCTCTTCGCGCAGCGACTTGAAGAGCGAGTAGACCATGCCGATCATGACGAGCGCGAAGGGCGCCCCGGCTATGATCGCAACCGTCTGCAGACCTTCGAGTCCCCCGAACAGAAGGGCCACGGCCGCCGCGGCGCCCGTAAGAGCTCCCCAAAGAGCGACGATGGTGCCCTTGGGGTTCAGGGTGCCCCTGGAGGAGAGCATGCCCATCACCACAGAGGCCGCGTCGGCCCCGCTGATAAAGAAGATGCCGACGAGCAGGATCGCTATGAACGACGTCACCGACGCGAGGGGGAATTGGGCCAGCGTGGAGAACAGCGCCGCCTCCGGACTATCGGCCACGGCCTGGGCGATGTTCGCCCCTCCGAAGAGGTCCAGGTTCATGGCCGCTCCTCCGAAGACGGCGAACCACAAGAAGCTGACCAGGCTCGGGACCAGCAGCACCCCGAAGGCGAACTCCCGGATCGTCCGGCCGCGGGAGATCCTGGCTATAAACGTCCCCACGAACGGCCCCCAGGAGGCCCACCACACCCAGTAGAAGATGGTCCAGCTGGACAGAAACGCTTCGTCCCCGTTGGCGGCGGTCGTGAAGCTCATCGGTACGAGGTTGAACAGGTAGTTCCCGATCGAAGACACGAAGGTGTTCGCGATGTAGAGCGTCGGGCCCATGAACAGCACGAAGAGGAGCAGCAGCACGGCGAGCACCATGTTGCCGTTGGAGAGCCACTGGATGCCGCGCTCGACGCCCGAGACCGCCGAGACGACGAACAACGCCGTTACGATGGCGATGATGATGATCGCAACCGTGGTCGTCTGCGGAACGCCCCAGATAAAGTTGAGCCCGCTGTTCATCTGCAGCGCGCCGAGGCCCAGAGAGGTGCACGACCCGAACAGGGTGGCGAAGATCGCCAGGATGTCCAGCGTCTTTCCGGGCCAGCGTTCCACCCTATCCCCCAGGATCGGGCGGAACGCCGAGCTGACGAGGTTGGGCGCTCCCTTGCGGAAGGTGAAGTACGCGATGGTGAGGGCGACCACGGCGTAGATCGCCCACGGGTGGAAGGCCCAGTGGAAGTACGTGAATTGCATCGCCGTCTCGGCGGCTTCCTTCGTGTTCGCCTCGGCCAGGCCGTGCGGGGGAGCGCCCAGATAGGTCATCGGCTCGGCGACGCCGAAGAACATCAGCCCTATGCCCATGCCCGCGCTGAACATCATCGCGATCCAGGACACCGTTCGAAACTCGGGCCGCTCGTCGTCCCTGCCAAGCCTGATGCTGCCGTAGCGGGAGAAAGCCAGGTAGAGCATGAAGATCAGGAAGCCCAGAGTCGAGAGTATGAAGACCCAGCCGAAGTTCGTCATCAGGTAGGTCAGGATCGCTCCCGTGACCGCCGAGATGTTGTCCGTGAACAGCACGCCCCAAGCCACGAACGCCAACACGACAAGAAGCGAGACGTAGAACACCGTCGGATCTATCCTGTTTTCAACCGGCCTTTGCACCTTCAGATATCCTTTCCCCCCCACCCGGAGGTCCACAGAGTCGTATCCCTGATTACAAAGCAGTCTACGGATTCCGAATTTGCGGGTCCAATATATTCTTGACTCTCCGATTGATATGAAATACATATCAATCTATGGAACTACGCCAGCTTCGTTACTTTGTCGCGGTGGCCGAGGAGGGTCACTTCGGGCGGGCCGCCCAGAGGCTGCACATGAGCCAGCCGCCGTTGAGCATGCAGATCAAAGGCTTGGAGGCGGAGTTGGGGGTGGAGTTACTGAACCGAAGCACCCGTCGAGTAACGCTCACCGACGCGGGGCGCGCTTTCCTGGAGAAGACACGGGCGATACTTGGTGCCGTGGAAGAGGCGCGGGACGCGGCCAGGGGCGCCAAACACGGGACGCAGGGCAAACTGCGAGTGGGCTTCATCAGCTCGGCGACCCTGAGCCTGCTCCCCCCCTCGATACGGCTCTTCCGCGAGCGGTTCGGTGGCGTCGAGCTGGAGCTGAAGGAACTGACCAGCGCTCAACAGGTAGACGCGCTCTATGATGGTGAGATAAAGGTGGGGCTGGTGCGGTTACCAATGCGGGCGCCGGGCATCCAGTTCGAGCCGGTGCTCGAAGAGCGGTTGGTCGTCGCCGTGCCCTCGGGCCACGTGCTGGAGAAGCTAGATCGCGTATCGCTGGAAGCGATCGCCGATCTACCCTTGATCTTCTTCACGCGCCAACTGATCCCCGGTTTCCACGCGCAGATCGTCGAGCTGTTCCGGCGCGTTGGCGCCTTCCCGAAGGTCGCGCAACACGCGGTTCACCTTCAAACGATCGTCGGTTTGGTGGCGAGCGGCATCGGTATCGCCATCCTACCTAGCTCCGCCGAGCGCGTTGGCCGAGAAGGCGTCGTCTACCGTGCCCTGGACGTGCCCGACGCCACAAGCTGGATGGGGCTCGCCTGGGTCGAAGGAGACGAATCGAAGCTTGTGAAACACTTTATCGACACCGTACGCGAGGCGGCAGGCGACGGAGCGTTTGGCCCCCCGGCACCGATCCGTAAGCTTTGAGACCATCGATACTCCACGCGGGGCGGTGCGTTCCTCCCGGCTCCGAGACACATCGAGACCACTAGCCTGACCAAGGTTATCGATCACCAAGTCGGCCTCCCGGCGGAACACTTCGTGCACCGGGAGCGAAGGCCGTCCCCCTACGCACGATAACGGCGGTTATCTCGCCTGCCAGGCACGACACCGACCCGACAAGGGATGGTCGCCGGAGGCAGCCGGTTCGGTGGACGCTATCCGATGGAAATCTCCGCCGAACCGAAGATCACAATAATGAATCTGGGCTGGAAAGAGGATCGCCCGAGCTAGGCGCGGAATCCGAGGCAGCGCGAGATCTCCGCCGCGGCATCGGTGATGAGCCCGCCGACCTCCTCGAACGACTCCTCCGGTAGCCGGAAAGCCGGCCCCGACACGCTCATGGCGGCCACCACCGCGCCGTCCGCGCAACGGATCGGCGCGGCGACGGCGTTGAGCCCGATCTCCAGCTCCTCGACCGTGCACCAGTAGTCCTTGTTTGCGCCGTCGCGTAGCTCCTTTTGGAGTGTCGCGGGCTCCGTAAAGGTGTTCTCGGTGTAGCGTTGGAGTGGCCTCTTGAGCAAGCGGCGTCGCTGGTCCTCGGGCATGTAGTGCAGGAAGACCTTGCCCGCCGCCGTGGCGTGCAGCGGCGTGTGCCGACCCTCCCAACTCACGCTCAAAGCAGACGATCCCGAGTTGCTCTGGTGGATGATGATGCCGTCGTCGCCCTCCAAAACGGCGACGGTGACCGTCTCCCGCGTCCGTTTGGCAAACCGCTCGCAGATCGGCCGGGAGCAGCGCGCGACGTCCAGATCCGCCGTCACCGAGCTGGCGAGCGTGACCAGACCGAGGCCCAGCCGGTACTTCTCGGTCGCGGCGTCCTGCTCGACCATCCCCCGGTCCCTCAGCGTCGTAAGCAAACGGTAGGCGGTGGATTTGTGGATCTCCAGCTCTTTGGCTACCTCCGTCACGCCGGACCACCCCCGGTGCGACAAGAACTCCATGACGGTAACGGCCCGGTCGACGGACTGAACGAAATTTTTGCGGTTCACGGTCTCCATGAGGAAGTATTCTACACTGCGTTTCGTCCCCGAATCCGCTCCGCCTGCGGCGCCCGTTTTCCACCCTCACGCCTCGGTTATGGCCGGGGGTAGAGGCGTGCCGTCCTCGACGTGCCACCATCCCGAGACCACGCGGGAGGCCTCGCCATCCACCCTGGGCGCACCGCAGCCGTCTGCCGCGTCCGCGGCATCTACCATCGTCCATACCTCGACGCTGAACCGGGCGATGCCCATCGTGTTTGGCAGCAGCCCTCGCGCTTCGCACTGATTTCGGTGCCGTCGGGGTATTGCGCGAGCCGTTCGAGACAGCGTAGTACGGGGGACGGCCCGAGCGAGGAGAGAGTAGCCGTGATGGTCACCGACCCTACTCCGCGTACCTACAACCATTCGCGGCGGCTCTGACCCCAGCGGTTGCATGCCCGTACGCGGGACCCTGACCTCATCTCGAGGGCGCCGCACGGAAGCACTTTCTATTACCGCCGGCTTGGCGGCACGTAGTCCCTAGGCAACCAACGGCGAGCATTGTGAGGGCGAAGTCTTCCTACACCGTATCCGCCCTGCCTTGGCGGTCGAACCTCGCCGGGGCGGCTCCTACCACGGTGTCCTTACGTCGTTCACCGGCGGGAAATTACGCACCCGACCGTTCCGCCCCGCGGGCGCCTCCGACGCCTGCCGCCCGGCGCGAACGGTGGGCTGGGTGGCCGAACCGGCGGTCTCGGAAGCCCTCCCCGTCGGGGAAGCTTGTAGAGAAGCCCCTCGTCGGGCAGCCCGTCCGGTAAGGTGCCCGAAGCGGTCCAACCGGAAGAGGCTTATATCGTGGCGGGTCATACCCTTCTCGGCCAGGTCCGCCATGATCTCGCCGATCACGCTCGCGAACTTGAAGCCGTGCCCCGAGCATGGCGAGGCGATGGAGACCTGCTCGTAGTCGGGGTGGAGGTCGATGATGAAGTGGTGGTCCGGGGTGTTGGTGAACATGCAGGCTGCCAGGCTCATCGTCGGTCCGCAACCGTCCGGGAAGTATCGCTCGGCGAATTGCCTGAGCACCCGCTCGTCGTAATCGTGGGGCTCGCGGTCGATCTCGTCGGCGCCGCCCGTCTCGTTCAGGTGGAAGTATTTCCCGAACTTGAAGCCCGGGACGCCGAACACGGGGAAGCCGTAGTAGCGGCCCTCGTCCACCAGCAGGTTGAACACCGGAAAGTTCTCGGGTCGGAAGCGCTCGGGATGCGTGGGTTGCAACCACGCGAGGACCTGCCGCTCGGGGACGGCGAGGCCTTCGAGGACGTCCAGGAGGTCGGCGTCCCAGGCGCCGGCGGTTACGACGAGCTTGTCCGCCTCGTAGGCGCCGCGATCCGTGCGGACGCGTACCCCGCCCTCCAGGGGCTCCCACTCGAGGACCTTCTCGTGGGCGTGGATCTCCGCCCCGTGCTCCTGCGCCGCCATCACGTAGGAGACGATGCAGCGCTCCGGCGCGAGGAATCCTCCATCGGGCTGCAACAGCGCGAGGTGGTCCTGGGGCAGCTTGTACCCGGGGTAGCGGCGGTGCAGCTCGGCTCCCGTGAGGATCTGGTGGGGTAGGTCGTGGAGCTTGCAGGAGTCCCACGAGCCCTTGAAGACCCAGCTATCCTCGGGGCCCGAGTCTATGGAGCCCGTGGTGTAGAGGAGCTTCTCCCCTGCCTCGCGTTGTATCTCCCGCCACAGCTCGTAGGCGCGGCGCAGCAGGTGGACGTAGGAGGGATCCTCGTAATAGGCCATCCGGATGATGCGGGTGTGGCCGTGGGAGGAGCCCATCGCGTGCGGGATGCCGTACTGCTCCAGGCCCAGGACGCGCTTCCCCCGCTTCGCGAGGTGGTAGGCGGTGGCGCTGCCCATCGCGCCCACCCCAAGCACGATGGCATCGTAGCGGCCGGAGTAGTTTACGCCGGGCATCAAGCCCTACCGTTGCCGGTGTGCCCGGCCGGAACGCTGGCCTGGGAGTTCGCCGCCGGAGAAGGCTGCGGTTTGCGCAGCTGGTCGTCCTGCGGCCTGGAGCGCGCGCGGGCCATCTCCGGGTCGAAGAAGGGGGTCTGCGCCACCTTGGCGGGGACGGAGCGGCCGTTTACCTCGACGATGAGGTTGCCTCCCGGCCAGGCGTGGGCGGTGTCCACGTAGGCCAGGGCTAGCGTCTTGCCCACCGAAGGCCCCCACGCGCTGGAGGTGACGAGGCCGACCTGCCTGTTTCCGGGCGTCAGCGTGTCCTCGTACTCCCCCGCCTCGGCCCCGGTCTCGACGATCTCCCTGTAGGTCGCCACGTCCCCGATGG
>CADCVI010000069.1 GCA_902806105.1 uncultured Rubrobacteraceae bacterium | reverse complement strand
CGATCTTCTTCCGTGTCCGATCGATCCAGGCCCTGATCGCGGAAGGAGGCCTCGTCCTCCAGAGGTTCCAGGTGAACGAAGAGCGTCGTCATGGGTAGCGCCTCTACGACGTCGTGTTCCAGCTTCTCGGAGAGGTCGTGGCCGCGCCTGACGCTCCACGAGCCGGGGACGAGGACGTGCATGCTGACGAACCTCCGTACGCCGGCGCTCCGCGTGCGGAGGGCATGAAACTCGATGCCCTCCTCGCGGTAGCGCTCCCGGTAGTCGGAGATCACGGCATCGACCACCTCCAGGTCCTCCGGCGGGAGCGCGGTGTCGAGCAGGCCGTGGGCTGCCTCGTTCAGGATGCGAAGGCCGACCCACACGATGTTCGCGGCGACGGCCAGCGCGATCAAGGGGTCCAGGATCAGGGACCCCGTCAGGCTCACGAGCAGTACTCCTATCACCACCCCTGCGGTGGTCCACACGTCGGTGAGGAGGTGCCTTCCGTCGGCGCGCAGCGCGGCCGAGCGGAGCCTGCCGCCCGCCCGCAGCAACGTTAGTCCCACCACGCCGTTGAGGACGGCGGCCACGAGAGAGACGATGAGGCCGGTCCCGACGTTCTCCAGCGGCTGAGGGGCGTAAAGCCGCCCGACCGCCGTCGCGACGATTGCCGCGGCGGCTGCCAGGACCAGGGCGCCCTCCAGGGCGCTGGCGAAGAACTCGGCCTTGGTGTGGCCGTAGGCATGCTCTTCGTCCGGCGGACGGGCGGCGACGGAGAGCGCCCAGAAGGCCCCTATGGCGGCCACCAGGTTCGCCGAGGACTCGGCGGCATCCGAGAGCAGGCCCACCGATCCGGTCAGCCAGTACGCCACCGCCTTCAGGCCCACGGTCGCGAGCGCCGCGGCGATCGACACGGCCGCGTAGAAGCGCGCCGAGCGTCCGGCGGACGAACGGGAACCCGCCCCGATCCCCCCGCCCGCGTCCTTCGACAAAGCTTCCTCCCGCGTCACGTCTCCCGCCAGAACACCGGATGATACTAGCAGCGACCGTGGTCCTTCTTCGTCTACACGGCCCATCCCAGTTCACGCATGCCGCGAGGCGGCTCTTCTCCCAGAGCCCCGGGTCTGTGGTACACCCTTCCGGCTACCAGGCCAGCGAGAGCGAGGAGCAGTACATGCGCGCGACCGTCTTTCACGCCCCGGGCGACGTCCGGGTGGAGAACGTCCCGGACCCCAGAATACAGTCCGCGACCGACGCGGTGGTGAAGGTCACCCACGCCTGCGTCTGCGGCTCGGACCTGTGGTTCTACCGGGGCATCGCGAAGTGGGAGGAGGGTTACCGCTGCGGCCACGAGTGGATGGGCATCGTCCAGGACGTCGGCAGCGAGGTAAAGAGCGTGAAGCCCGGCGACCGCGTCCTCTCACCGTTCGCGTACTCCGACGGCGAGTGCGAGTACTGCCGGAAGGGTCTCTTTACCTCCTGCGTCCACGGCGGCTTCTGGGGCGGCGCCGATTCCGACGGCGGACAGGCCGAGGCCGTGCGCGCCCCGTTCGCCGACGGCACGCTCGTCAGGATCCCCGATGAGGTCGGGGACGACGAGGCGGTCCTCAAGGCCATCCTGCCCCTGACGGACGTCATGGGGACGGGCCACCACGCCGCGATAGCGGCTGGCGTGCGCGCCGGAGGGACGGCGGCGGTCGTCGGGGACGGGGCCGTGGGGCTCTGCGGCGTGCTGGCGGCGAAGAGGCTCGGGGCGGAGAGGATCATCGTCCTCGGCCACCGCGAGGGCCGCCTGGAGGTCGCGCGCGGCTTCGGGGCGACCGACGTCGTGACGGCCCGGGACGAGGCGGCCGTCGAGGAAGTTCTGGAGATGACGAACGGCGGCGTCGAGGCCGTCCTCGAGTGCGTCGGCGTAAAGTCCTCGATGGACACCGCCATCGGCATCGCGCGTCCCGGCGGCGCCGTGGGCTTCGTCGGGGTGCCGCAGGGCAGCGAGGAGCTGAACCTCGGCCGCATGTTCGGGAGCAACATCTCCCTGCGCGGCGGCGTCGCCCCGGTTCGCGCCTACATACCGGAGCTCCTGGACGACGTGCTCGCCGGCTCGCTCGACCCCTCCCCCGTCCTCGACCTCACCGTCGACCTCGACGGCGTCCCGGAGGGCTACGCAGCGATGGACGAGCGGCGCGCGATAAAGGCCATGGTGCGGGTGCGTTAACCGCGGCCACCCCGTTGCTTTCGTGGGGCTTTCCGTAACGGCCCCCGGGCCCCGACAAGACTCGGGGCGACGGTAAATAGCTCCTTCCGAGGGATGCGCCGACCACCCCGGCCCTCTAGCCTGGCCGGGTAGTCGGCGTCCAAGAGCGAGGAGGCGCATTGGAGCGGTTGCCGGGCGAATCGAGGACGTTCAATGGGTTCTTGGTCGGCGGGCTCCTCGGGGCCTTCGCGGTACCCAATCTCTTCAACTACTCCGGCTTCTCCAGCCCCTACGAGGCGCTCGCGGCTACTATGGGACTCGGGCCGTTCCTCGATCCGAGCGTGCTTGTGTGGCTCCTAGCCTCCCACGCGGTCGCGGTCGGGGCAGGCTACTTGGCCGCCAGGACCTCCGGCGTGCGCGAGCGACTCGTGGCGTTCGGCTCCGTGTGGGTCGGGGCGGCGCTCTTCTCCTACGCGGCCGTAGCCGAGGGCGCCGCCGAGCGCGCCGCTGCCGGCTTCCCTACGGCCTTCACCCCGCTCCTCGTTTCTACGGGGTCATGGGCCGTCTTCGCCCTGCTCGGCGGCATCGTTGCCCGACGCAGGCGGCTCCGGCAAGAGGGCCGAAGCTCCATGACTTAGGGATGCTTCGTCTGCCCAAGCCTCGCCCCGCGGGGTACTCCAATTGCCCGTGGTGACTGGCCGGGACACGTGGGCTTCGAGAGCGTGCGTGGCAGGTTGTTCCAACGCCGCTGGTGCACGGCGACGTCGATAGACCGAAGGCGAGGTAGGGTCCATCCTACTCGTTAGAGGGGATTCTTGGCGCACCCCTGAGCACGGGCCCCTCGGAACGTGGCAATCAGTGCCCGTGAAGGGTGAGGGCTCACGCCGACCGCCCTCGATGCGCTGCTCCGCGTTCCATACTAGAAGCGGAGTGCCGATCTCCGGATGGGGCAGACGCGTCTGTCTCCTGTAAGAGAGGTCGTCAAAATCGTTCTGCGGCCGTGGTACAACCGGCGCTAGAGCAACCAGAGCCGGAAGGAAACGTTAGATGACCCCGATCCGCTCCGCAACCTTAGTAGCGATCCTCACCCTCCTCCTCGCCGGTTGCGGCTCCGCGGAGCAACGATCCGAGCCGCGGATGATGCCCCAGGAGAAGGCTCAGGGAGAGACGAGCGTCGAGGGCAACCAGACCACGCTCGCCGAGGACGAGATGCCACCGCCGGAGGAGACGGCGGTACCCGAGCCCGAGGGCGAGTCGGCGCAGGCGGGGCCGGTAGAGGTCGAGACCAGCGTGGTCGCGACGGGGCTCGCGGCGCCGTGGGGCCTCGATTTCCTCCCCGGCGGCGAGGCGCTCGTCACCGAGCGCGACTCCGCAAGGCTCCTCTTGCTGGACCCGTCGGGCACCATAGAAGAGGTTCAAACCCTCCCGGCGGACGGCTCCGGGGAGGGTGGGCTGCTCGGTGTGGCGGTCTCCCCCACCTACGACGAGGACGGCCTCGTCTACGCCTACTACACCACCGCCGAGGACAACCGGGTTGTACGCTTCCGGCTCGGCGAGGAGCCCGAGCCCATCCTTACCGGCATCCCCGTCAACACGTACCACAACGGCGGCCGGATAGAGTTCGGCCCCGACGGCCTGCTGTACGTCGGCACCGGCGAGGCCGGGGACAAGCCCATCTCCCAGGACGTCTCATCGCTGGGCGGCAAGATCCTGCGCGTCAACCCCGACGGGACGGTCCCCGCGGACAACCCGTTCCCCCGTAGCCCCGTCTACTCCTACGGCCACCGCAACGTCCAGGGCCTCGCCTGGGACGAGAGCGGCGCCCTCTACGCCACCGAGTTCGGCCAGAACACGTACGACGAGGTCAACAGGATAGAGCCGGGCGGCAACTACGGCTGGCCCGAGGTCGAAGGGACCGGCGGCGAGCCCGAGTTTATAGACCCCGTCTCGACGTGGGCGACGAGCGAGGCCTCCCCGAGCGGCGCGGCGATCCTCAAGGGCGGCTCCATCCCCCAGTGGGAGGGCGACTTCTTTATGGCGGGCCTCAGGGGCCAGCGCCTCTGGCGCCTCGACCTCGACGGCGCGGGCAACGTCGCCGGACGCGAGGAGCTCCTCCCCGGAGAGGCCGGGAGGCTCAGGCTCGTCACCCAGGCCCCGGACGGCTCGCTCTGGGTCCTCACGAACAACCGCGACGGGCGCGGCACCCCGGGCCCCGACGACGACCGCATCCTGAGGCTGGCCCCGGTCCAGGGGTAGGCGAAGATGCGGAGCATCGAGTCCATTGCGGGGGCCTCGCGGGAGCGGGCGGGAGACCGGGGGGCGACGCTCAAGCGGCTGCTCTCGGAGCTCGGGCCGCACAAGGGCGAGCTCGGCCTCGCGTTCGTGCTCATCGTTATCGGGGCGGGGGCACAGGCCGGGGGACCGTACCTTATCGGCCGCGCGATCGACCGGAACATACTCGGCGGCGACCCCTCGGGGCTCTTCCGGACGATGGTCCTGCTGCTCGTGGTGTACGTGGCCGGGACGCTTGCTCAGAGCGGCCAGATCCGGCAGGTCGGCGCGGTAGGCCAGCGCGTCCTGGCCTCCCTGCGCGCCCGCATCTTCGACGGGCTCCAGCACCTCCCCCTGAGCTACTTCGACCGGCGCCCGGTCGGCGACGTGATGAGCCGCACCACGAACGACGTGGATACCCTGAACCAGTTTCTCTCCCAGGGCGTCACGCAGCTTCTCGGCTCGCTCTTCAGCCTCCTCGGCATCGTCGCGGCGATGCTGTTTCTGGACTTCAGGCTCGCCCTCGTCTGCTTCACCATCATCCCGGCGATGCTGCTGACCACCTCGTTCTTCGCCAGCCGGGCGCGGCGCGCGTTCCGCCAGACCCGCGAGACGGTCGGCGACGTGACGGCGGGGTTGCAGGAGGAGATCGTCGGGGTCCGCGAGGCCCAGGCCTTCAACCGCGTCGAGGCGAACATCGTCCGTTTCAGGGAGCGGAACGCGGCCAACAGGACGGCGAACGTGCAGGCCGTCGCGGTCACCTCGGCGTTCGCCCCCGCGATAGACGTCCTCAGCACGCTCTCCATCGCGCTCGTGATCGGCTTCGGCGGCTACCTCGTCTACGCGGGCTCCCTCACGGTCGGGCTGTTGGCGGCGTTCCTGATCTACGTCCAGCAGTTTTTCAGGCCGGTGCAGCTCGCCTCGCAGGTCTACACCCAGGCCCAATCCGCCCTCGCCGGGGCCGAGCGCATCTACGAGATCCTGGACGAAGAGCCCGAGCCGAACGACCCTCCGGGGACGCCGGAGCTCGGCCAGGTCGAGGGGCGCATAGCCTTCGAGGAGGTCTCCTTCGCCTACGAGCCGGGGCGGCCCGTCCTGAGCGGCGTCTCCTTCGAGGTCGAGCCGGGGCAGACGGTCGCCCTCGTCGGGGCGACGGGCGCCGGCAAGACCACGATCGCGAACCTCATCCCCCGCTTCTACGACGTAACCGAAGGCTCCGTGAAGATCGACGGGCGCGACGTGCGTCAGATGACGCGCCGCAGCGTGAGGCGCAACGTCGCCACGGTCTTGCAGGAGCCGTTCCTGTTCTCCGGTACGATCTCGGAGAACATAAGTTACGGCCGCGCCGGGGACGAGGATCCGCCGACGCGCGAGGAGATAGAACGCGCCGCCCGCGTCGCCCAGGCCGACGGTTTCATCCGGGAGCTGCCGGAGGGTTACGAGGCGCACCTGGGCGAGGCCGGGGGCTCCCTGAGCCAGGGCCAACGCCAGCTTCTCTCCTTCGCCCGCGCCGTGCTGGCCGACCCCGCCATCCTGATCCTCGACGAGGCGACGAGCAACATAGACACGCGCACCGAGGCCGTGGTCCAGGGCGCCCTAAAGGACCTCCTCTCCGGCCGCACGAGCGTCGTGATCGCCCACCGCCTGAGCACGATCCGCGACGCGGACAAGATACTGGTGGTGGAGGATGGCCGGATCGCGGAGAGCGGCAACCACGCCGGACTTCTCGCCGCCGGTGGCCTCTACGCGGACCTATACCGCCGCCAGTTTCGCGAAACGGCCCCGACTCCGGAGGGCTAGGGAACCACCGGAACTGTAAACTGCAAGCATGCCCGCCTCCGTGCTCGACCTGCTGCTTAATTACGGGCCGTTGGCCCTCGCGCTGGTCCTCTTCCTCGGGGCTCTGGGCCTGCCGATCCCGAGCACCGCGCTCGTCCTCGCGGCCGGGGCCCTGGCCCGGGAGGGGCTCGTGGAAGTCCCGGCTCTGGCCGTCCTCGCCGCGTCGGCCGCCCTCCTCGGGGATGCGGCGAGCTACCTCCTGGCACGCCGCGGCCTCGCGCCTTTTCTGGGCCGGCTGGAGAAGGCTCCCTCCTGGCACCGGGCGGAGCAAGCGTTCGAGCGCTGGGGGAAGCTCGCGGTCCTGTCCTCGCGCTTCCTCGTCACGCCGCTCTCCCTGCCCGTCAACGTGATCGCGGGCGGGGTCCGCTACCCCTTCGGCGCCTTCGTCCTGCTCTGCGCGATGGGAGAGATCCTGTGGGTCACCCTCTTCGGCGGCCTGGGCTACCTCTTCGCCGGAAGCTGGCGGGAGATCTGGAGCGTCGCGGGCACCATCGGCTCGGTGCTCGCGGCCTCGACCGTCGTAGCCGTAATCTCCTACGAAGCATACAACCGCTGGCGCCACCACTACATCAAGCCGGGAGGGTAACGGGAAAGACCGACGGAGGGCGCCCGACAGAGCTTCCCCATCTGCCTCCCTGCTCACTACCGGCGACCCGCTTCCGCGTGGTAGCCGCGTAGGGTTGCAACCATACGGCCCCAGCCCAGCCCGAACGCCCGATTCTTCGACGTTGAGCTTGCGGTAGGTGTGCGTAAAATCCCACTACGGGCAGCCCCGGCGTCGTTCCCCCCGCTACCTTGGCTACCCGTGCCCCGGACACACCCCACATTCGGCGAGTTCGAAGGTCGTGCGGTACGGCGTGAAGTCCACCCGATGACTGCCCAGATGGAAGACCGAGCAGATACGCGCTCGTCGTAGTGGCGGCGGATGCTCGCCCGCGAACGGCCGCCGTTTCATACCGGGCCGTGAAACGGAACGTTTACATAGTTCAGAGATTTACGCTAATGGTGCTACAATGGTGCGGAAAGTTATCTGGTGGGTCTGGGAACTGTGGTCCGGGGCCGTGGTTACCGCTTTTCTGGCGGAATTTTAGGGGGTATTTTGGCGAAGCCGGTTATTCTGACGGTCGACGACGACCCCGAGGTTCTGCGGGCCGTCGAGCGGGACCTGAGGCGCCATTACGCCCGCGAGTACCGCGTGTTGCGGGCCGATTCCGGGGCTTCGGCGCTGGAGACCCTCGGAAAGCTGAAGCTGAGGGGCGACCCCGTGGCGCTCTTTCTCGTGGACCAGAGGATGCCCCGGATGACGGGCGTGGAGTTTCTGGCGGAGGCAAGAAAGGTCTTTCCGGAGGCGAAGAAGGTCCTGCTCACCGCCTACGCGGACACCGAGGCGGCGATCCGCGCGATAAACGACGTGGGGCTCGACCACTACCTGCAGAAGCCGTGGGACCCGCCGGAGGAGAAGCTTTATCCGGTCCTCGACGATCAGCTGGAGGAGTGGCTCTCGGGGTTCAGGCCGCCGTTCGAGGGCATCCGGGTCGTCGGGAACCGTTGGTCGCAGGACTCGCACCGTTTAAAGGATTTTCTATCGCGCAACATGGTGCCCTACCGTTGGCTCGACGTCGAGGGCTCCGAGGAGGGGCGTCGGATCGTCGCGCAGGCAGATCACGGCACGCCGAAGCTGCCGCTCGTCGTGATGCCGGACGGCGGGTACATGGAGGTCCCGGGGAACGTCGAGGTCGCCGAGAGGATCGGGCTGGCGACCAGGGCCCAGCGGCCTTTTTACGACCTGATCATCATCGGCGGCGGCCCCTCGGGTCTTGCGGCGGCGGTCTACGGCGCGTCGGAGGGGTTGAAGACCGTCCTGATCGAACGCGAAGCCCCCGGAGGGCAGGCGGGGACGAGCAGCCGCATCGAGAACTACCTCGGCTTCCACACGGGGGTCTCGGGGGGCGAGCTGAGCCGCCGCGCCGTGGCCCAGGCGAAGCGTTTCGGCGTGGAGATACTCGCCCCTCAGGAGGTCATGAGCGTCCGCGTCGAGGACCGCTACCGGATCGTCACCCTCTCCGACGGCTCAGAGGTCTCCTGCAACGTCCTCCTCATCGCGACCGGCGTCTCCTACAGAAAGCTCGACGTTCCCGGTATCGAAGAGCTGACGGGCAAGGGCGTGTACTACGGGGCCGCCATCACCGAGGCCCTCTCGTGCCGCGACGACGACGTGTACATCGTCGGCGGCGCGAACTCCGCCGGGCAGGCCGCCATGTACCTCTCGCAGTTCGCCAGCGAGGTAACCCTCCTCGTGCGCGGCGGCTCGCTGGAGAAGGGCATGTCCCAGTACCTTATCGACGAGATGGGACGCAGGGAGAACATAAAGGTCCGCGTGAACAGCAGCGTCTCGCGCGTCGACGGCGAGGAGAGCCTGGAGACCGTGACCGTAAAGGACGCCGCCTCGGGCGCGGAAGAGACCGTGCCGGCGGCCGGGCTGTTCGTATTCATCGGGGCGCAGCCGGGGACGGACTGGCTGGAAGGGGTGGTCAGGCGAGACGGGCGGGGGTTTATCCTCGCCGGCCCGGACCTCTCCGAGGACGGCGGGCGGCCGAAAGGATGGAGCCTCGACCGGGACCCGTACCTCCTTGAGACGAGCGTGCCGGGGATCTTCGTGGCCGGGGACGTCCGGCACGGGTCGGTCAAGCGCGTCGCGAGCGGGGTTGGAGAGGGTTCGATCGCGGTTCAATTCATCCACCAGTACCTGAGCCGGGTCTAGCGGTGCCGGGCGGGAACGCGCCGACCAACGCGCCGTTGGATCATCTGCTCACGGAGGAGCAGGTGGGGCTGCTTACCCCTTACGGGACGGAGAAGAAGCTGGAAGTTGGGGAGCTCCTCTTCGACGAGAAAGCGCCGGTGGACAGCTTCTACGTGGTGCTGGATGGGCAGATCCGCATCTCCCGGCTCGACGGCGCGGAGGAGCACGAGCTCGGGACGCACCTGCCGGGGGAGTTCACGGGCGGCCTCGCGGTGCTGACCGGCAAGCGCTCGATCCACCGCGCCCGAGCCACCGTCCCGACGCGCGTGCTGGAGATAGATTCCGGAACCTTTCACCGCGTGAGCGCCGAGGCTCCGGAGGTCGCCGACGTCTTCATCTCGCGCCTCGCGAGCCGGATGCGCGATACGCAGTATGCCTTCCGCCAGCAGGAGAAGATGGCGGCTCTTGGCAAGCTCTCGGCCGGCCTCACCCACGAGCTGAACAACCCCGCCTCCGCCGCCCGGCGCGCGGCGGCTTCGTTACGGGCCGGGGTCCTGAAGGCGCAGGAGAGCGCCCTCCGAAACGATGGGCGTTTCACGGAAACGGAGAAGGGGGGCATTCTCGCCCTGCTCCGCGAGGTCGACGAGGAAAGCAAGGTTACCCTGGACTCGCTGGAGAGGAGCGACCGGGAGGACGAGCTCGCCGACTGGCTGGAGGAGCGCGGCGTCGAGGAGGCGTGGGACCTCGGGCCCACGCTCGCGGGTGCGGGGCTGGACGTCGATCGTATCGAGGCTTTCGCAGGGGGCATGGAGGGCGATGGCCTGGCCAGCGCCCTGGAATGGCTCGGGGCGACCCTGGAGCTCGTGGGGCTCGCCGGGGAGGTCGAGGAGAGCACGGACCGCATCTCGGAGCTTATCCGCGCCATGAAGGAGTACTCCTACATGGACCGGGCGCCCATCCAGGAGGTCGACGTCCACGAGGGGATCGAGAACACCCTCGTCATCCTGGGCCACAAGCTCAGGGGCAACATCGAGGTCGTGCGCGAGTACGAGCCGGGGCTGCCCCGCGTGCAGGCCCGCGGCGGCGAGCTCAACCAGGTCTGGACCAACCTCCTGGACAACGCGGTCGACGCGATGTGCGGCGGCGGGGGCGTCGGGCGGCTGAAGATAAAGACGTCCAGTGACGGCGCGTACGTCAGGGTCGAGATCACCGACGACGGTCCCGGTATACCCGAGGAGATCAGGGACCGCATCTTCGAGCCCTTCTTCACGACGAAGCCCGTCGGGGAGGGGACGGGGCTCGGCCTGGACATCGCCCGCAGGATCGTGACGCGTCGCCACGGCGGGGACATGCGGGTAGACTCGAAGCCGGGCGAGACGTGTTTCAGCGTCCGGCTGCCCATCGAAGTAGACGAACGAGACGGAGGATAGAACCTTGTATACCGAAACGCAGCTTTTCAAGGAGATCTGCTCGGAGAAGCGCCACGTCGATACGCGCGTGCTGGAGCAGGTGATAACGCTCGCCGTCGAGATAGCGCGCGAGGGACGGGAGGGCCGCAAGATCGGCACGCTCTTCGTCGTCGGCGACTCGGAGGCCGTGCTCGGGAGCTCGCGGCCCATGATCCTGGACCCTCTGGCCGGCCACGCCGACGAGCTGAAGCACATAGAAGACCCGGACGTGCGCGAGACCCTGAAGGAGCTCGCCCAGCTCGACGGGGCTTTCGTCGTCTCGGACGCAGGAGTGGTCCTCTCGGCCGCCCGCTACCTTGACACCGTCTCCGACAACCTGAAGCTGCCCCTCGGGCTCGGGAGCCGCCACATGGCCGCCGCCTCCGTCAGCCAGAGGACGGGGGCCGTCGCCATCGCCGTCTCGGAGAGCTCGATGGTCAGGATGTTCGACGACGGCAAGCTGATCTCCGAGATCACGCCGGAGCTCTGGATGTTCGACCGCTACAGCTCCCAGCTCAAGAACCGCGCCGTCGCCCAGTCTGCGGAGGGCGTGACGATCGTGGGTCCGGTCGAATGAGGCCGGAGGACGTCCTCGGCTTCTGGTTCGGACGCCAGGGGGAATCTGGGTACGGCGACTTCCGCGCCGTGTGGTTCCAAAAGGACGCGGTCTTCGACGCGGAGGTGCGGGACCGTTTCCTCGGCCTCTACGAGGAGGCTGCCGCCGGCGAGCACGACGACTGGCGCGAGGACGCGCGCGGAGCGGTGGCGCTCGTGATCGTGCTCGACCAGTTCTCCCGCAACATTTTCCGGGACGACCCCAAGACGTACGCGGCGGACGGGAAGGCGCGCGAGATCGCCCGTTACGCGGTCGAGAGGGCGCTGGACCGGGAGCTGCGCCCGCTGGAGCGGTGGTTTCTCTACATGCCGTTCATGCACAGCGAGGACATGGAGGACCAGCGCCTCGCCCTCGACCTCTTCCGGGGTCTCGGCACGGTAGGAGAGGCGGACCCGATGCCCTACGCCGAGGGCCACGCCGGGATCGTCGAGCGCTTCGGGCGCTTCCCACACCGCAACGCCATCCTCGGTCGCGAGACCACGCCCGAAGAGGCGGAGTTCCTGCGGGGCCCGGGCTCGTCGTTCTAGGGGCGAACACAGAGGAGAGAGAGCGTGGCGAACATCGGTAAACCGCCGTGCGACGAGGGCGTTATTCGCTCGGGTAAAGCCGCGGCGCCGTGCGCGCCGAGTTCGGGGCCCTGGATCCTCGCCGCCACCATCGTCGGCTCGGCGATGGCGTTCATCGACAGCACCGTGGTCAACGTCGCGCTGCCGCAGATCCAGTCCCGCCTCAACGCCACCGCCGTCGACGCGCAGTGGATGGTCGAGGCGTACGCGCTCTTTCTCGCCGCCCTGATCCTCGTCGGCGGCTCGCTCGGCGACCACTACGGGCGGCGCAGGATCTACTCCCTGGGCGTCGTCCTCTTCGCCGTAGCCTCCGTCGCCTGCGGCCTCGCCCAGGACCCGACCCAGCTTATAATCGCCAGGGCGCTCCAGGGCGTCGGAGGCGCGCTCCTCGTGCCCGGCTCCCTCTCCATCATCAGCGCCTCCTTCGAGGGCGAGGCGCGCGGCAAGGCGATCGGGACGTGGTCGGGCTTCTCGGGGATCACGGCGGCCCTCGGCCCGGTCCTCGGCGGCTACCTCGTCGAGAACGTCTCGTGGCGGGCGGCCTTCCTGATAAACGTGCCGCTCGCCGCCCTCGTGCTGTTCCTCGTCGCCCGACACGTCCCCGAGAGCCGCGATCCCGACGCGCGCAAGCTCGACGTACCCGGCGCGGTGCTCGCGACCCTCGGCCTCGGCGGCATCGTCTACGGCCTCATAGAATCCACGAGCCGGGGCTTCGGGGACGCGCTCGTCCTCGGCGCCCTCGCCCTCGGGACCGCCTCCCTAGTCGCGTTCGTCCTCGTGGAGAGGCGTTCCCGCGAGCCGATGATGCCGCTAACCCTGTTCAAGAGCCGCAACTTCTCGGGGGCGAACCTTCTGACGCTGCTCCTGTACGCGGGGCTCGGGGGCTCGCTTTACTTTCTGCCGTTCAACCTCATCCAGGTCCACGGCTACTCCGCCACGGCGGCGGGCGCGGCCTTTCTGCCGTTCATCTTCGTGACGTTCCTGCTGAGCCGCTGGGCTGGCGGGCTCGTGACGCGCTACGGGGCGAAGCTGCCCCTTGTGGTGGGCCCTATCGTCGCGGCCTGCGGCTTCTTGCTGTTCTCCCTGCCGGGGACGGAGGGCTCGTACTGGACCACCTTCTTCCCGGCCGTGCTGGTGCAGGGCCTCGGGATGTCCCTCGTCATAGCGCCGCTGACCACGACCGCCCTGAACTCGGTCGAGGGCCGCCACTCGGGGCTCGCCTCGGGGGTGAACAACGCGGTGTCGAGGACGGCGGGGCTGCTGGCGATCCCGATCCTCGGCATCCTGGTCTTCGCCTCCTTCTCCGCCAGCCTGGATTCCCGCCTCACCGCCCTGGACCTCCCGCCGGAAGCCCGTGCGCAGCTCGAGGAGCGGAAGGTCGACCTCGCGGGGGCGGAGACGCCCACTGGCCTCGGCGCGGGCCAGGCCGCGGCCGTCGAGGAGGCCGTCGACGAGTCGTTCGTCGGGGCGTTCCGGCTGATCATGCTCGTCGCCG
>CADCVI010000068.1 GCA_902806105.1 uncultured Rubrobacteraceae bacterium | reverse complement strand
AAAAAAGCAGGCTGTGGGGCGCTTCGGGGCGGGTTCGACCGAGGAGGGCCGGGTAACGGTGGCGACGGGGGTGGAGGCGTAACGGGCCACCGGCGCGAGACCGGAGCGGGAGACGTTCGCGAGCTTCGCGGCTCTCACGAAAGAGTGGCTTGGTGCGTGCGGGCAGAGCGTGTTCGCCGTCTCCAGTAAGGGGTTGAGCCTCCCTGGAGGTACCCGGACGCGAGGGACGCGAGCACGACCGCGGTAACCTCACGGCCGGTCAGAGCGAGATGCAGTTCCTGTCGGCTCGGCACCCGCGTCTCATGTTCTCCGAGCAGCGGGGGCCGGGGGTATCGGTTGGGCGGTTTCCTTCTGCGGGAGGGCACGGAGGTCCTGATCTCCGGACATCGACGAGCACGAGGATGCAAGGGACGCCGCTCGGTTCATCGAGGAGCCTCTGGGCGCGAGGACCTCGTCTTCGACAACGTAGGGGTTCAGGTGGCCCGCGCAACGCTCCGGAGGAGGTTGTGGGCTCAGCGACCGGGCTTTTTGGGGGATGCTCGCGCCCTGTTCGACGAGCCGGGGAAGTGCAACCAGGCCGTCACGCTTTTCTCAGCCGGTCGCGCAGCCGTACTGTACTCTCGTAGACTCCGCCGGTTCGAGTAGGGAGGACGACGATGAGCGACCACGACGGCCACGAGGGAACCGCAAACGACTCCGGGCGGATCTCCGTCCTCGACGAGCGTTTCCGGAAGGTTCTGGGGCCCGACTCGCGCCTGCTGCACCTCTCTGACGGGGGCCGCTGGACCGAAGGGCCCGCCTGGTGGCCGCGGGAGAACTGCCTGGTCTGGAGCGACGTCGAGAACGACAGCATCCTGCGGTGGAGCGAGCAGGGTGGCGTCTCCGTACTGCGCGCGCCCAGCTCCTTCGCCAACGGCAACGCGGTGGACCCCGAAGGACGCCTGATCCACTGCGAGCACGGACGGCGCTGTATCAGCCGCACGGAGGACGACGGCGAGGTCGTCGTCCTCGTGGACCGCTACGAGGGCCGGCGGTTCAACTCCCCCAACGACCTGACCGTGGCGCCGGACGGCGCGATCTGGTTCTCCGATCCGACGTTCGGCATCACCAACCCGGACCAGGGCTACCCTGCTACCCCGGAACTCTCCCACCGCAGCGTCTACCGCTTCGACCCCGCGGACGGCACGCTGCTCCGCGCCGCTGACTTCGAGCAGCCGAACGGTCTGGCCTTCTCGCCGGACGGCCGCGTGCTGTACGTCTCCGATACCTCGCGCGCCAAGCGTGAGGACGGTCTCCACGGCATCTACGCCTTCGACGTGGAAGATGGGAGAGCC
Organism: uncultured Rubrobacteraceae bacterium; assembly: GCA_902806105.1. The sequence continues at coordinate 11,985 of CADCVI010000068.1, read as the reverse complement.
CTCCGAAACCGGCGGCTGTTCCGGGAGGTCGAGCCCGGCGTCCCCGACGGCTTCTGCATCGACGATCGCGGCTGGGTCTACTCGAGCTCGGGGAGCGGGGTGCAGGTGTTCTCGGACAGCGGCGAGCTTCTCGCCCACATCCCGACCCCGCTGACGTGCTCCAACTGCACCTTTGGGGGCACGAACGGCTCGCGCCTGTTCATGACGGCGAGCGAGGACTTGTTCGCCCTCGACCTGCTGCCCCTCGGACGATAAAGCAAGATTCCCAGTTGTAACCCTCGATGGGGCTATAGGATCGCGGCTACGAGACCCGGCCCCCACGCGTCCCCGGCGAGCTTGGAAGTTCTTCGGGGGTGGGGCGGCGCAAGGGTTACCAGGTGCCGTTTTCGTGGGGCAGGTAGGGGGCGTCGGGCCGCTGGCGGTGGGGGCTGTGGTAGCATCGGCTCCCTGTTTGTAAGAGACCGGAGGCAACGATGATCAGGCTGTACAACACCCAGAGGTGACCCTACGCATGGCGGACCAGGATGGTCCTGCACGAGAAGGGCGTAGGCTTCGAGACTCGCGAGGTAGACCTCGAGAACAAGTCCGAGGAGTTTCTCTCGGTGAGCCCGACCGGTAAGGTTCCGGTCGTGATCGTCGACGGGGACGTGCTCTACGAGTCGAACGTCGTCAACCAGTTTCTCGACGAGGTCTTCGAGGAGCCCAAGCTGCTGCCCGAGGACCCGAAAGCTCGAGCTTACGCCAGAATCTGGATGGCCCAGGCCGACAGCGACTTCTACCCGCAGGTCTTCGTCTCGACGATGGGTCGCGAGCGGGGCTTCTCCGAGGAGCGCATCTCGGAGGCAAGGGAGAAGCTCAAGGCGACCCTTCGCAGGCTGGACGAGGGACTGAAGGACCGCGAGTACCTGGCGGGGAGCTTCTCCCTCGCGGACATCGCCCACGCGGGCAACTTTGCCCGGCTGCGCGAGCTCGAAGGAGGGGATGCCCCCTCCCTCGCCGACTACCCGAACGTCGAGGCGTGGGTAGAGCGGGTAGAAGGCCGCGAGAGCTACAAGGCCTCGGCCTGAACCATCCCTCGCTGCCCGAACGCTGCCCGGAGCATGGCCTCGGTAGGGGAGTTCCTCGGGCCCTCGGGGGTGGCGTAGAGCCGGCAGCTCAGGCCGTCGACGCGCGAGGCCAGGAAGGGATCCTCGCCGTCCACGAGCACGGTCGGGCTGCCGGAGAAACCTGGATGGTCGCTTGCGACTACCCTGACGCTCGCCACGTCGGCCCGGAGCGCACCCTCCGCGACCACGCTCTCGATGGCGCTCAGGGCCGACGCCGCCCCGGGGCAGCCCTCGAAGTACAGAAGCTCGATTCGCAGGGTGCGGCTACCAGTCCTTCCTGGTAGTCTCGCAGGCCTCGACGTGCTCCAGGTTGTCCCGCAGCAGCGACTCGCCGAGGTTCAGAATCTGCAACACCCGGTCGTCCGCGACGGAGTAGTAGGCGTTGCGGCCCTCTCGTCTCACCCGCACGTAGCCGCACCACGAGAGGCAGCGCAGGTGGTCAGAGATGCGGGGCTGCGGGGCGCCTAGCTCGTTGACCAGGTCACCTACCTTGGTCTCGCCGCGCCGCGCCAGCAGCAACAGGATGGAGAGCCGCGTCGAGTTCGCGAAACCGTTGAAGAAGCGTGCCAGGAGGCACATCTCCTCACTCTCTCGTCCGACCATAATCCCGGCCAGAGCATCTCTTTCGGTAACTTCTTGCTGCATGTGTAGCTCCTTTCACGTCCCGCACACTATACACCCGGACGCGTCCCACCGTATACGGTTCAAAAGTACAAAACATCGGCCCTAGAGGCCGATAATCCCGTCCACCACCCGTAGCCAGGATTGTCGCCAGAATGATAACAAAAAGGGTTGCGGATGTGAATGTTCGACGATGCTTGTTCGGGGCGAAGCGGGTGGGTGAGGCGGCGATAGCCTGCCAGGGCTTCGGTTAGAATGCTGGATCAGGGGAAGAAGGCGTCCGTACACAGGAAGGCTTCGAGCGTGGGGATAGTGGACAGGGCAATAGCGAACTCCGTGCCGGTGATACCCCGTCCGGTGGTGCGCAGGATCTCCCGCCGATACATGGCCGGCGACAGCCTGCGCGAGGCGGTCGACACGGTCAGAGACCTCAACAAGCAAGGTTGCGTCGCCACGCTCGACGTGCTCGGGGAGTCCACGAAGGACCGCGCCGACGCCACGGGGAAGCTGGAGCAGTACAAAAGCGTCGTCGACGCCATAGTGGCCAACGGCCTCGGGAGCGGCATCTCCGTGAAGCTCACCGGGCTCGGGCTCGACCTCGACGAGGGGCTTTGCAGGAGCAACCTGGAGGAGGTGATCGTCTACGCGAAGGAGCGGGGGCGTTTCGTACGGGTCGACATGGAGGGCTCCGCGCACACGGAGCGCACGCTCCGGCTCGTCCACGACATGCACGAGCGGCACGAGAACACCGGAGCCGTCGTGCAGGCCTACCTCAGGCGGAGCCTCGGGGACGTAGAAGCCCTCGCCGAGGCCGGGGTCTCGGTGCGTCTTTGCAAGGGCATCTACGTCGAGCGCCGCGAGATCGCCTACAAGGGCTTCGACACCGTCCGGCAGAACTTCGTCCTCCTCCTGGAGAAGCTCATGCGGGCTGGCTGCTACGTCGGGGTCGCCACGCACGACGAGTACCTCGTGTGGCACGCGCTCAGGGTCGCCCACGAGCTGGGGCTCCCCGGGGACGGCTACGAGTTCCAGATGCTCCTCGGGGTGGACGAGCAGTTGCGGCGCATACTCGTCGAGGCCGGGCAGAAGGTTCGGGTGTACGTGCCGTTCGGCAAGGACTGGTACGAGTACTCGACGCGCAGGCTAAAGGAGAACCCGAAGATAGCCAGGTACGTAGCCCAGGACGTCGTCGGCGGCGTCCTGGGCCTCATCAAGCGTTAAACGCCAGGAGAACCGGGAGGAAGCCGTGGGACTCATACCCTACGAGAACGAGAAGTACCAGGACTGGTCGGACGAGGGGGTACGGGAGAAGATGCGCGCCGCCCTCTCGACGGTCGGGGGCTCCCTCGGAGGGAGTTATCCGCTCATCATCGGCGGCAGGCGGATCGAGACGGACGGGGAGATAGAGTCCGTGGACCCGTCGGAGCCGTCCAGGGTTGTTGGGCGTGCGGGGAGGGCCACCGAGCGCGAGGCGGACATGGCGCTCCAAACGGCGACGGAGGCCTTCGGACCGTGGAGCCGGACGGCGCCGGAGGCGCGGGCCAGGATCATGCTGAGGGCCGCCGGCGCGATGCGGCGCAGGAAGTTCGAGCTTCTGGCCTGGGAGGCCTACGAGGGCGGCAAGCCCTGGTCCGAGGCCGACGCGCAGGTAGCGGAGGCCATAGATTTCCTGGAGTACTACGCCCGAGAGATGCTCAGGCTCAAGGACGGGGTGCCGATCTACGCCATCCCCGGGGAAGAGAGCCGTTACTCCTACCAGCCGATGGGGGTAGGGGTCGTCATAGCTCCGTGGAACTTCCCGACGGCCATCCTGACCGGCATGGCGAGCGCCGCGCTCGTGGCAGGGAACACCGTCATCATGAAGCCCTCGGAGTTCACCCCGATCACGGGCTCGCTCGTCGCGGAGATCTTCGAAGAAGCCGGGGTGCCCGACGGGGTGATGAGCTACCTGCCCGGGTACGGCTCCGAGATCGGGGACTACCTCGTCTCCGACCCGAGGACGCGGTTCATCTCGTTCACCGGTTCCATGAAGACGGGCCTCCGGATCAACGAGCTCGCCGCAAGGCAGATAGAGAAGCAGCGCTGGATCAAGCGGGTCATCGCCGAGATGGGCGGCAAGGATGCCATGGTGATAGACGACTCCGCAGACCTCGACTCCGCCGCCGCCGACATCGTCAAGAGCGCCTACGGCTACTCGGGCCAGAAGTGCAGCGCCGCCAGCCGGGCCATCCTGCACGCCGACGTCTACGACGAGGTCCTGTCCAAGGTGGTCGAGCGGGCCAGAGCGCTAAAGATAGGGGCTCCGGAGTCCGCCGACGTGAACGTCGGGCCGGTCATAAGCGAGCCGCAGTTCGAGAAGGTCTCGGGATACATCGACACCGGCAAGCAGGAGGGCGAACGCGTCCTCGGCGAGGACCCCGGCGACCCGAAGAACGGCTACTTCGTCCCGCCCACGATCTACGCCGGCGTCGACCGGGGGGCGAGGATCGCGCAGGAGGAGATCTTCGGCCCCGTCCTCACCGTTATCCGCGCCCGCGACTTCGACGACGCCCTGAACATAGCCAACGACAATCCCTACGGCCTCACCGGTGGCGTCTACTCGAAGAACCGCGAGCACCTCGAACGCGCCCGCCAGGAGTTCAAGGCCGGCAACGTCTACTTCAACCGGGGCATAACCGGGGCTCTGGTCGGCGTCCAGCCCTTCGGGGGCATGGGCCTCTCCGGCACCGACTCCAAGGCCGGCGGCCCGGACTACCTTCCGCTACACATGCTCGCCCGCACGGTGGTCGAGAGGTTCTAGCGGGGGCTCGACACCCCCAAAGGGCTACTCGAAGACCTCGGCGACGGGGAGCTCGAAACCGGGTGCCACCTCGCCCCCGTTCAGGGTATCGGTGGCGGTGAGGGTGCTTGTGTCCTTGAGGGATTTGTGGACGACTACGGAGCGGGTGCCGGGGCAGACGACCCACACGAGATGGGTCCCATCGCTATCCTTCCGTGCCGCGCGCCCGCAGGATTCGTCTTCCGTAGTTCCCCCCCTTACGAGCTCGTGCTTCTCGCCGCTGTCCGGCAGGCGGAGCAGCTCCTCGGCGGTCGTGGCGGTCTTTGTCCCGACCATTATCAGAAGCTCCAGTCGTGCATGAGCTTGTCGCCGAAGACCTCGAAGTCGCGGTCGGAGGAGTTGTGCTCGTCGTCGAGGCGGGCGACGATCCTGGCTACGGCCTCGTCGGTGTCGGCCATGCGTCCGGCGATGGTGCGGCCGATCTCGTAGGCCACCTTGTGGGCGGCGATGGAGCCGTCTTCCAGCTTTTTCAGGAAGTCCTCGCGCGGTAGGCGCCAGCCCTCCGTGGCGCCCTTCGCGGTCACCGTGGCCGTAGCCGTCGGGTCGGTCATGAGGCCCATCTCCCCGACGACGGTGGGGGCTTGTATGGAGGCGAGGTGCTGGCGCCGTCCGGGGACCACCTCCTTGTGTACCTCGACGGCGCCGGAGGTGAGGGCGTAGAGATACTCCTCCGGGCCGCCCTCGGTGATGATCTCGTCGCCCGCCGCGAAGCTCGCGGTTTCGAGGAGAAGCTCCAGCTCGGAGAGTTCCTCCGGCGTGAGGGTCTCGAACAGCGGCAGGCTCTTCAGGGTCGGCTGCACGTGCACTCTCCTCTACTAGCCTCTTAGATCGTCCATTCGCTGACCAGCTTGTCGCGGAAGACGTCGAGGTCGGTCTCGCCGCGGCGATCGAGCTCCCGGATGGCACCGACCACCTCTTCGTCGAGGCGCGTCAGGCGCCGGGCGAGGAGGCGGGTTATGCGGGTGGCGAGCTTGTAGGCGGCTGGGTTGCCCGCGCGGATCATCTCCCGGAACGCCTCTCGTGGAATCTTTGTGGCCTCGACCGGGCCCGCGGTGTTCGCCCGCACCGTCGCCGACGCCCCGCTCGTGCCAAGGAGCCCGCGCTCCCCGACGACGGTGTGGCCGTCCGCGGCGTCTATGTCCGCGAGCTTGCGGGGACCCCTACCGGGGATGCGTTTCGTGACCTCGGCTACTCCTGAGGTCAGGACGAAGAGGCTGCTCGGCGCGCCGCCCTCTTCGATGATGGTCTCGCCGGGAGCGAAGACGACAGGCTCGGAAACCCGCGCGAACTCCTCCCCCTCCTCCTCGGAGAGGAAGTCGAAGAGTCTCCCCGTTCTGATCTCGGCCCCGACATCGTCTCTCTCCATGATCCCCCAGTGCTCCTAGTAGATGCCCCGTAGGACGGTCGCCTTGCCCACGCTCCCTATCGCCAGGACGAACGCCGCCGTGCGGAGGTCCAGGCCGCGGCGCCTCGCGAGCTTTCGGACCCTTCGGCACGCCTCCGTGATGGTGGTGCGCAGCTCGGAGTTGGCTTGTTTCTCCTTCCAGGAGAAGTTTTGCAGGTTCTGGACCCACTCGAAGAAGCTGACCACCACGCCGCCCGCGTTGGCGAGGATGTCGGGGACCAGGATCACGCCCCTGTCCCCGAGATGCTCGTCGGCCTCCGGCGTCACCGGCCCGTTCGCCGCCTCGACGATGTACGACGCCCGTATCTCCTGCACTTTCTCGCGGTTTATGACGTCCCCGACGGCCGCCGGAACGAGCACGTCGCACGGGAGCGTGAGCAGCTCGCCGCCCGGTATGGCATCTCCACCCGCGTAGCCCTTCACGTCGCCGCCGTCGCGGACGCTTGCCAGAAGCTCCGCGACGGGCAGACCCGCCTCGTCGTAGACGGCGCCCGAGACGCCGGAGACCCCGACGACCTTCGCGCCGAGCTCGCTCGGGAAATGGGCGGCGTAGGAGCCGACGTTGCCGAGGCCCTGTATGCAGAAGGTGGTCTGGGTGAGGTCCCGGCCGTCGTCCTTCATCAGCTCTTATATGACGTAGACGACGCCGCGTCCGGGGCATAGCGCAGGCCGCTCTTGAACGGGCCGCGGGCGTCGTTGTGCTGGACGCGGTAGCCGTTGAAGAGCCGGATGGTGCCGTCATCGAGCTCCAGCGGGATCTTGACGGAGACGGAGCGGTTCGGGGTGACGAGCAGGGTCTCGATGTTCCGGCCCACTTCCATCACGTCCATCGCCCGACCGAAAAAGTGGTTGGTGTCCTCGAAGCCCACGCGCCCACCGTCCCTCTCGCCGCCAGTCCGCCGGGATTATACGCCCGCGCCCGATGCCACGAAACACATGGATCAATCCACACGCGCGACTCGTGCCCGATCGCGCGTGCAGTGGCATCGACCGCTCGTCCCCTTGGGGAGAGGATCCTTGAGGGCACGGCCTCGTCCGGCAAGGTCCGTCTCCGGTCCGGACGGAGCCCGGTTCGGATCCTTCCGGGTCCATGGCTGGCTCACATGAGCGGTACGCACGACGATCTCTTTCGTCGGTAGTGCGAGAGGATGAGGAGCGTTTCGGGGTGGTGGGGGAGCAGCGATGTAGGGAGGCGTTACCCGGCCGAAGTGGTCCCGGCGGATCTGTGTGCGCGTACACTCGCACGGGGCTACGCTAGAATGCGCGGCATCGGCGTGGGGACGCCGCAAGTCGTGTTTAGCGGGAAAGAGGAGGAAATCGTGAGCATCGAGGAGTACAAGGAATTCCACAGGCGTTCGATCGAGGACCGGGACGGCTTCTGGTCGGAGCAGGCGCAGCGCATCTTCTGGAACAAGGATTTCGAGACGGTCTGCGACTTCGAGCGTCCGCCCTTCGCCCGCTGGTTTGTCGGGGGGGAGACGAACCTCTGCTACAACGCCATCGACCGCCACCTCGGCGAGCGGCGGGACCAGAAGGCCATGGTCTACGTCTCGACCGAGATGGAGACGGAGGAGAGCTACACCTACGGGCAGCTCTACGACGAGGTCAACGCCTTCGCCGCGACGCTCCGGGAGCTCGGGGTCGGCAGGGGGGACCGGGTCATAATCTACATGCCGATGATGATCGAGGCGGTCTTCGCTATGCTAGCGTGTACGCGCCTGGGCGCCATACACTCCATGGTCTTCGGAGGCTTCGCCGCGGGCAGCCTCGCCAAGCGCATAGACGATGCGAAGCCGAAGGTCATGGTCACTACCGACGCCGGGATGCGCGGCGGCAAAGTAATTCGCTACGAGCCGCTGGTCAACGAGGCAATCGCGACCGCCGAGCATCCGCCCCAGAACATCGTTTTCTGCCGGCGCGGCATCGAGCTGGACGAGGACCTGACCCTCGTAGAGGGCCGCGACCTGGACTACGCCGCCCTCCGCGAGAAGCACCAAGGCGTCGAGGTACCCGTGCAGTGGGTGGAGTCGAGCGAGCCGAGCTACATCCTGTACACCTCCGGGACGACGGGGACCCCGAAGGGCGTGCAGCGCGACACGGGGGGTTACGCCGTAGCGCTCGCCGCCTCGATGGAGCAGATCTTCGACGCGGCGCCGGGGGAGACGATGTTCACGGCGTCGGACGTCGGGTGGGTGGTCGGGCACTCTTACATCGTCTACGCGCCGCTCCTTCACGGGATGACCTCCATCCTCTACGAGGGGCTCCCGATCCGACCCGACCCGGCTATATGGTGGAAGATCGTGGAAGACCACGGCGTCCAGACGATGTTCACCGCGCCGACGGCGATCCGGGCGCTCCGCAAGCAGGACCCCGAGTACATGAAGAAGCACGACACGAGCACGCTCCGCAAGCTCTTTCTCGCCGGGGAGCCGCTGGACGAGCCGACCTCGCGCTGGGCCTCGGAGTCCCTCGGCGTCTCCGTGCGGGACAACTACTGGCAGACCGAGACGGGATGGCCGATCCTGGCGGCCATGATGCCGGGCCTGGAGGACGCGCCGGTGAAGGCGGGCTCGGCGGGCTTCCCGTGCGCGGGCTACGACGTGAAGGTGGTCCACGAAGATACCGGCGAAGAGGTCGGGCCGAACGAGCGCGGCGTGTTCGTGATACAGCCGCCGCTGCCGCCCGGCTGCCTGACGACGGTATGGGGGAACGACGAGCGCTTCGTCGAGACGTACTTCTCGGACTTCCCCGAGCAGCTCTACTCGACCTCCGACTGGGCGACAAAGGACGAAGAGGGCTACCACTTCATCATGGGCCGCTCGGACGACGTCATCAACGTGGCGGGGCACAGGCTCGGGACGCGGGAGATCGAGGAGGCCATAAGCGACCACCCCGAGGTCGCCGAGTCCGCCGCCGTCGGCGTGAAGGACGAGGACAAGGGGCAGGTGATCTTCGCCTACGTCGTGGCGAAGAGCGGCGAGAAGCTTGAGACGGAGGACGGACGCGCCGAGCTGGAGAAATCCATCAAGGAGATCGTGGCCCAGAAGGTAGGCGCGATCGCGCGGCCCGCCTCGATCCACTTTGTGGACGCTCTGCCGAAGACCCGCTCCGGGAAGATGGTCCGCCGCAGCCTCCAGGCCCTCGCCGAGAGCCGCGATCCGGGCGACCTTTCGACGCTGGAGGACCCCTCCTCCCTCGAAGGCTTGCGCTCGGGCGGCTCCGGTCAAGGATAGGAGCCCGTCAACGAGCCGTCGCCGAGAGGAGAGCGTTTGCGCTACGAGTTCGACCGGTACCTGAAGATAAGGGGGGCCTCGGGCGCGACGTGGTCCCCCGACGGCCGCCGCGTCGCCTTCCTCACGGAGATCACGGGAGTCCCCCAGGCCTGGGAGGTCGGCGCCGCGGCGGGCGGCTGGCCGGAGCAGCTGACCTTCCGCGACGAGCGCGTCTCCGGCGCCCGCTACTCCCCGACGGAGAACCGGCTCGTCTACGGGATGGACGCCGGCGGCAACGAGCGCTCCCAGCTTTTCGTCTTCGACCCCGCGACCGGCGAGGACCGCGACCTGACGCGAGCCCCCGACGCGATCCACTACTTCGGCGGCTTCTCCCCGGACGGCTCGCGCATCGCCTATACCGCGACCCGCCGCAACGGCACGGACTTCGACGTCTTCACGCAAGGGTTGGAAGCCGACGACGAGCCCGAGACGGTCTGGGAGGTCTCGGGCTACCACACAGTGCAAGCATGGTCTCCCGACGGCTCGTTTCTCGTGGTCTCGCGCCACCACTCGAACCTGAACAACGACCTGTACCGTTTGGACCTCGCGAGCGGGGAGGCGACCCTCCTGACGCCGCACGAGGGGGATGCCCGGTTCTCGGGGGCTGAGGTCTCGGCGGACGGGGGGAGCTTGTATCTCGCGACGGACCGGGACGGGGACTTCGTGCGGCTCGGAAGGCTGGACCTTGCGAGCCAGGAGATCCAGTACCTCACCCCCGACGACTGGGACGTCGAGGGGATCGAGCTCTCGCCCGATGGGCGGTGGCTCGCAGTCTCGCGCAACGTCGAGGGATACTCGGACTTCCTGCTCTTCAACGGCCGGGGCCGTCGCGCCCCGAACCCCGAGATCCCCCCCGGCATCTTCGGCGGCTTCTCCTTCTCCCCGGATTCGCGCAGGCTCGCCTTCACCCTGACCGGCCCGAACCGCAACCCCGACGTGTGGATCGTGGACATCCCCGACGGCGAGCCCCGGCGCCTCACCCGCTCGGCGACGGCGGGTATCCCCGTCGGCACGTTCCGCAGGCCGGAGATCCTGCGTTACCCCTCGTTCGACGGGCGCGAGATACCGGCGCTCCTGTACGAGCCGGAGGGCACCTCCGGTGCGCCGGTCGTCGTGAACGTGCACGGAGGCCCCGAGAGCCAGTCGCGGCCCCTGTTCGCCCCCGTGACGCAGTACCTCCTCTCCCGCGGCTACGCGGTCTTCTCGCCGAACGTGCGCGGCTCGACGGGCTACGGCAAGGCGTACACGCGCCTCGACGACGTTCGCCTCAGGATGGACTCCGTCTCGGACCTCGCGTACGCGGCCCACTGGCTCCACGGGCGCGGGCACGAGCGCGTCGCCGTGATGGGTGGCTCCTACGGCGGGTTCATGGTGCTGGCGGCGCTCACGGAGTACCCCGGGCTCTGGACCGCTGGGGTGGACATCGTCGGGATCGCGAACTTCGTTACGTTCCTGGAGAATACGGGCAGCTACCGCAGGGCGCTGCGCGAGCCCGAGTACGGTTCCTTGGAGAACGACCGGGAGTTTCTGGAGTCCATAAGCCCGATCCACAAGGCCGAGGAGATAACCGCCCCCCTGATGGTCATCCACGGCAAGAACGACCCCCGCGTGCCCGTGGGCGAGGCGGAGCAGATCGTGGACCGCGTGAAGGAGAACGGCGGGATCGTCGAGTACCTTCTCTACGAGGACGAGGGACACGGGCTCGCCAAGCTCAAGAATCGCCTCGACGCCTACCCGAAGATAGCCGCCTTTCTCGACCGACATCTCGCCCCGTAGACCTTCGTGCGACGCCGGGCCAGGCACCCCGGCGGAGAATCCCGTGCCTGAACGCTTGAAGTGTGTCCGTCTACGCCTGCACCAAACCTCCCCGAAACTACGAATGTTGTTTAAATCACGTTAAAGACCTTGAAGTTTGGTTAAGGAAGGCGGTAAGCTCCGCTCCGGCGTGTGCCCTGAGGGGGGCGGGTTTCCTCACGCGAGCGTAAGTAACCGTCGAAGTGTAGGGTTTTCGGGAGGCTCCCCTGGGCGTAGAAGCACGAAAGATAGGCGGAGGATGGACGGGCCCCTGGTCTGTCCGGCGGCCCGGGGTGCGGGTCGTCGCCGGGATCGCGTGTCTCTTGTTGGCGTCGACGCCCACCGCGACGGCCTCCGTGCCCCAAGGGGCGGGACCGGGCGGGGAGGCCTCTTCTCGTCCGGGGTCCGCCGCTCCCCAGTTCGCACCGCTTTCGGCGGAGCGGGTGCACCCCTTCTCGCCGGCGCTGGCGACGCGTTTGTCCACCGCCGGTACGCCGCCGGTCGTGAGCGAAGCCCTGCCCGAAGCCCCTCGCCCTGAGCCTCCCCGTCCCGAGGCTCCTCCCCCGGAGCCGGTCGTCGATCTGGCCGCCCTGCGGGGAGACCTGGAGGGGACCGCGGGGCGCCACATGGGACGTTACGGGGTCGTCGTATTCGACCCGCGCTCCCGGAGCGGCGTCTCCCTGGGCGGCGACGAGATCTTTACCGCGGCGAGCGTCGGGAAGCTGCCCACGCTCCTCGCGCTCTACCGGGCGGAAGCCCGGGGGGAACTCAGCCTGAACGACAAAATTTCCATACGCTACGAGGACTACCGGAGCTACGGTACCGGGGTGCTCCACAACTTCGCGCCGGGCACCGAGATGACGCTACGCGAGTGCTCCTACTACCTCGTCAACAAGAGCGACAACACCGCGTGGGAGATGCTGGATCGCCACCTCGGAGTAGAGAAGA
>CADCVI010000067.1 GCA_902806105.1 uncultured Rubrobacteraceae bacterium | reverse complement strand
CGAGAGGTCCTTGACAGAGAATGCCGCGGCCACCAGCCGGTGGAAGCTCCTCCGCCGATGCTCCGGGTCTGCTCCAAAAGCGGCGACGTGGAGGGGGTTGTCCCGCATCCCGCGCGCGAGAACGTCGAGGACCTCCTCGATCTCGGAGGCATCCAGCGCCCCGATCTCCAGCCCGTCCAACCATGTGCCCCGATCGGTAGTCTTCTGCCCCACGGTCTTCTCTCCTCTAGCTCGCGCCAAACATCTCTGCCGCAAGCCTGCTGTCCGGCGACCGCAAGGGCCATCCACAACACCCCCACGCCCCTCCCACAGCAAGAATGTGGTAGGGGCGTGGGGATCGAATGAGGCTCGGAGGCGTCCCTCCCCGAACATCCTCGAAATAGTCCACATGAGGGATTTATCGGGATCGTGGCGCTGGTAGGCTTCGGATATGGAGAAGGAGAGCGTCAACTGTCGGCCGGACCCGGCCGGCCGAGGCACAAACAGCAATCTCGGCGCGCCGTTCGGAGCAAAGCTCAGGCAGCTCCGCGAGGCCGCGGGGCTGACGCAGGAGGAGCTGGCCGCGAGGGCGGGGCTGACCGCCAAGGGCGTGAGCGCCCTGGAACGGGGCGAGAGGAGGCGTCCCTATCCGCACACCGTCCGCTCCCTGGCGGATGCTCTGGATCTCCCGGACGCCGAGCGCGCGTCCCTCCTGTCGGCGGTCCCCGGACGTGGCGCCGACGCTCCCGCCCCGGATATGGCCGTAGTCCCTGTCCTTCCCGTACCGCCGACCCCCCTCCTGGGACGGAGGCGGGAGGTGGAGGAGATATCGGGACTGTTGGGCCGGAAGATGTGCAGGCTCTTCACGCTCACCGGGACCGGCGGGGTCGGCAAGACCCGCCTCGCGCTCCAGGCCGCCCGGGAAACGGCGGGGCTCTTCCGCGACGGGGTGGTCTTCGTCGCTCTCGCGCCGCTGAAGGATTCCTCGCTCGTCCTCCCGACGATCGCGCGTGCTCTAGCCCTGAGGGACGTCGAGGGCCTACCGTCGAGCGAAGCCCTCAAGGCTCACCTGCGGGAGAAGAAAGTTCTTCTGGTGCTCGACAACTTCGAGCACCTGCTAGGAGCGGCGTCCGGGGTAGCCGAGCTGATCGAAGCCTGTCCCAACCTCTCCATCCTCGTCACCAGCCGGGCGCCGCTCAGGGTCCGGGGCGAGCAAGAATACCCCGTCGGCCCCCTGGAGGTGCCCGACCCCAACCACGTGCCGGACCTCGAAGACGTGGGCAGCGCGCCGGCGGTCGAGCTCTTCGTGGATCGCGCCCGGACAGCTTCTCCCGCCTTCGAGCTTACCCGTCAGAACGCAGCCTCCGTCGCGGCGATCTGCTGGCGCCTCGACGGCCTGCCGCTGGCGCTGGAACTGGCGGCTGCGCGAGCGAGGTTTCTTGGCCCCACGGCGCTGCTCTCCAGGCTGAACCAGGCCCTGTCGGCCGGCTGGGCGCGGGATCTCCCCGAGCGCCAGCGCACGATGCGCGCGACGCTGGACTGGAGCTATGGGCTGCTCTCCGAGGGAGAGAGGGAGCTCTTCCGGAGGTTGTCGGTCTTCGCGGGCGGTTTTACGCTGGAAGCGGCGGAGGCCGTCGGAGCGGAGGACGGAATAGAAGCCGGGGAAGTATTGGGGCTCTTGTGGGGGCTGACGGAGCAGTCGCTGGTAACGACCGAACAAAGCCCGGACGGCCGGGAGACACGATACGGGATGCTTGAGCCGGTGCGCCAGTACGCGCTGGAGCGCCTAGAGGAAGACGGGACGGCCGAGGCAGCCCGTGTTCGGCACACCGAGCACTACCACGCGCTGGCCCTCGAGGCCGGACCGCTCTTGATGGGCCGGGATCAGGTCGAGTGGTTCGACCGCACGCGGCGCGAGCAGTACAACTTCCGCGTGGCGATGCGCCTCCTCCTGGACCGCGGGGACACGGACCGGGCGATAAGCCTGACGTGGGCGTTCTGGCGCTACTGGTGGGTTACCGGGCTCCAGGGCGAGGCCCGGCGCTGGATGGAGGAGGCGCTGGAGAGCGGCGACCTGCCGGGCGACGACATCTACCCCGCGCGAAGGGCCCAGGCCAACCTGACCATCGGGACCTACGCCTGGTCCGAGGGCAACCTCGATTCGGCGCTCCCGGCCCTCGAGGAAGGGCTCAGGCTCTCTCGCAAGACGCGCGACGCTCTCGCGCAGGCGATCGGGCTGATGCTCCTCGGCCTCGTGGACGCGGCGGGCCGCGACGGCGAGCGGGCCAGGGCGCGTATCGAGGAGAGCCTGCGCCTCTACCGGGCCGCGGACGAGAAGTGGGGCGAAGCTCTAGCCCTCACCTACCTCGGCCTGGAACCGTTCCTGAAGGGGGAGCACGAGCAGGCGAAGAAGTGCTTCCTCGAGGGCCTCGCGACGGCACGCGAGGCCGGGGACCGGATCGCGGCCCACCAGGCCCTCTATAACCTCGGGCTCCTCGCTCTCGAAGGGGGGGATCTCGACCGGGCGGCGGAGTACCTCTCCGAGGGCCTCACCCTCGCCGACGAGGTCCGTGACGTGCTCAACGCCGCCTACTTCGTAAAGGCCCTGGGACAGGTAGCGGGGCTACACGGTCGAGACGCCACGGCGGTCCGGCTCCTGGGCGCGGCCGAGACTGCGCTCAGGGCGACGGGCTCCCCCCCCTATCGGTACGTCCCGGACGTGGCCCTGCAAGACCGCGTCCTCGCCGCATCCAGGGATGCTCTGGGCGAGGCGACCTTCGAAGAGGAGTGGCGGCGAGGACGGGCGATGACGCTGGAGCACGCCACCGCCGAAGCCCTGACAGCAAGCCAGGCTCGACTCCAACGGAGGACCGGAACCTAGAAACCGTCCCGGCGAGGTTTCGACCCCGCCTCCCCCGATTCACGGGATGTAGATTACGGCTTTTTCGGATAGCGGCAACCCCACGCGCGAGCTAGAGGATATCCGCGCCGGATCTCCATCCTCACACATCCGCGAGCACCGACGGCAGATCCGAGAGCTTCGCAGACCTCGCCACCGCTGTAGCCATCGTCCACGCCACATCCTCCTTCCTCCGCCGGTCGTGCAGGGTCGTACCGGCAACGTTCATGACTTTCCGAGGCTACTTGGGAAGGTTGGAGACCTTATCTGCAGGGTCGTTAATCGATCCGCGTAGACACCATCATCCCCTCGCCCTCGCGCAAGCACAAGCCTCCGCGATCCTCCGCCCGCCACCTGTGACGATCGCGACCTTGCCGTCAAGCTCACCCAACCCCCGGTCCACCTCCCGTCAGCAGGCCCAACCACGATCCCCCCGGCGCCGTTCGAGCGGCTTCAGCGTCGTCGCACGGGGGATGTCGGTCGAGCCCCCATCGCCGCGTGATCTCTCGGGATGATCCCACCAAAAAAGGCGGGTCGCTTCACCGCGGCCCGCCCATCAGATTCTTGGACTGTCTCGGGTGCTATCTGTTGACGCTGCTCATGTCCGGGTAGCGCTCGCCGGCGGCGACGCCCTTCGGGGCGGCCTCATCGATGCGGGCGAGGTCCTCGTCGGTGAGCTCGACCTCCGTGGCCGCGGCGTTCTCCTCCAGGTACTCACGGCGCTTGGTGCCGGGGATGGGGACGATGTCGTTCCCCTGGTGGAGGAGCCACGCGAGGGCGAGCTGTCCCGGGGCCACGCCCTTCTCCCGCGCGATCTCCTGGACCTTCTGGACGAGGTCGAGGTTCCGGTCGAAGTTCTCGCCCTGAAAACGCGGGGAGAACCGGCGGTAGTCGTCCTCCGGCAGGTCCTCGAAGCTCTTGATCTGCCCCGTCAGAAAGCCCCGGCCGAGCGGGCTGTAGGCGACGAATCCGATGCCAAGCTCGCGGACGGTCGGCAGGATCTCGTCCTCCACGTCGCGGCTCCACAAGCTGTACTCGGTCTGCAACGCCGAGATCGGGTGTACCGCGTTGGCCTTCCTGATGGTCCCCGGGGCCGCCTCGGAGATGCCGAGGTAGCGAACCTTACCGGCGTCGACGAGCTCCTTCATCGCCCCCCACGTCTCCTCGACGGGGACGTTCGGGTCTACCCGGTGCTGGTAGTAAAGGTCGATGTGTTCCACCCCGAGCCGCCGGAGCGAGTCGTCGCAGCACTTCCTGACGTAGTCCGGGTCGCCGTTGACCCCGAGAAAGCTGCCGTCCTCGCCCCGCTGGTTGCCGAACTTGGTCGCGAGCACGACCCTGTCCCGACGGTCGGCGATGGCCTTGCCGACGAGCTTCTCGTTCGTGAACGGGCCGTACATGTCGGCGGTATCGAGGAAGGTGACCCCCAGCTCTAGAGAACGGTGGATCGTCGCGATGGACTCCCCCTCGTCGCCCGTCCCGTAAAACTCGCTCATCCCCATGCATCCGAGGCCCAGCTCCGAAACCTCTAGCCCCTGGCTGCCGAGCTTGCGCGTGTCCATGAAACTCCAATCCAAATTTCCTGCTCAAAAACAACCACAAGGTTACCCGACCCGCTAGCCGCACAAACTCGGGATAAACGCCTCCCTGGCCGGGGAGGACTCGCGGTCTTCCGAGCACCTCGCCCGCGTCTTCGAGCGGTTCTACCGGGTGGAGAAGTCCCGCTCGCGCGAGGGCGGTTCGGGGCTGAGGCTCGCGATCTCCCGGGCGCTCGTCGAGGCGATGGACGGCAGGATCCGGGCCCGACGGGGCCTCGAACGCCCTCCCCTACTCTGCGCGAGCGGCAGAAGACGGACGAGATTATGCTACCCCGAAAAGGGACACGACGAGGACCGGGAGGCAGGCATTGGACGATCCTACGCTCATATCTCGCTGGCAGTTCGCCTTCACCATCGTCTACCACTACCTCTTCCCCCAGCTCACCATGGGGCTCGCCCTCCTGCTCGTGATCCTGAAGTCCATTTACATGCGAAAGGGCGACGAGACCTACAACAAGGCGGCAAGGTTCTGGGGCAAGATCTTCGCCGTCACCTTCGTCATGGGGGTCGTGACCGGCATCCCGATGGAGTTCCAATTCGGCACCAACTGGGCACTCTTCAGCGCCTTCGCCGGGGACATCATCGCCCAGACCCTGGCGATGGAGGGCGCTTTCGCCTTCTTCCTCGAGTCGGCCTTCCTGGGCATCTTCCTGTTCGGGGAGCGAAGATTCGGGCAGAAGGTTCACTGGTTCTCGGCGGTCATGGTCTGGCTCGGGACGTGGGCTTCAGGCTACTTCATCATCGCCACCAACGCCTGGATGCAGAACCCGGTGGGCTACAAGACCCTCCCCGACGGGAGCATCGAGATCTCCAACTACTGGGCGGTCCTCCTCAACCCCTGGATCTTCCCGCAGTTTCTGCACAACCAGGGAGGGGCGGTCGTGACGGGCTCCTTCGTTATGGCGGGGCTCGGGGCCTACTACCTCCTCGCCCGCCAGCATGAGCACTACGGCCGCATGTTCCTGCGCGTCGGCCTCACAACGGCCGTGATCGCATCAATCTGGATGCTTTTTCCGACCGGCCACCTCTCCAGCGAGCAGGTCGCCCACAAGCAGCCCGTCACCCTCGCCGCGATGGAGGGGCAGTTCGAGACCGAGCGGGCCGCCGGGATGGTCCTCATAGGCCAGCCCGACGTCGAGGACCGGGAGATAGACAACCCCATAATCATCCCGAGCGCCCTGAGCTTCCTGCTCTACCAGAACTGGAACGCCGAGGTGCAGGGGTTGGAGGCGCACCCCGAGGAGAACTGGCCGGACAACATCCCGCTCCTCTACTACAGCTACCACATCATGGTCGGCCTCGGGACCATCTTTATCGGGATCACGACGCTAGCCGCGTTCCTGTTGTGGCGCCGCAGGCTCTTCGGAGCCCGGTGGATGCTCTGGGCGCTCATGCTCGCGGTGCCGTTCCCGTTTATCGCGAACACGGCGGGCTGGATGACCGCGGAGCTCGGCCGCCAGCCCTGGCTCATCTACGGCCTCCTCAGGACCTCAGAGGGAGCCTCGCCCCTGGTCTCGTCCGGCAGCGTGCTGTTCACCCTCATAGGCTTCGCCGGGATGTACCTCGTCATGGGCCTGCTGTACTTCATCCTGATGGTCCGCGAGGTCGCCCACGGTCCCGAGTCGGAGGGGGAGACGATGCCCGAGGGCGAGACCCTAACCGCTTGAAGATAGGAGGAGAAGCGCATGGAGACGCTCTGGTTCGTTCTGGTCGCGTTCATGCTCACGATGTACGTCCTGCTCGATGGCTTCGACCTCGGCGCGGGGGCCATCCACCCCTTCCTGGCCAGGGATGACCGGGAGAAACGCATCATTCTGCGGTCGATAGGGCCGGTCTGGGACGGCAACGAGGTCTGGATCATCGCGGCCGGCGGTACGCTGTTCTTCGCCTTCCCGCAGCTCTACGCCTCGGGCTTCAGCGGGTTCTACCTGCCCCTCATGATCGTGCTGTGGCTCCTGATGATCCGGGGCCTCTCCATCGAGCTGCGCGGCCACTTCGACAACCCGCTCTGGGCCTCGTTCTGGGACGCGGCATTCTTCGTCGGCAGCGCGCTGCTGGCTATTTTCTTCGGCGCGGCCCTCGGCAACGTGGTGCGCGGCGTCCCCATGGGCGAGGACAACTACTTCTTCCAGCCGCTGTGGACGAACTTCAGCCCCACAAACCCCGAGCCCGGCATCCTCGACTGGTACACGATCCTGACCGGCCTCCTGGCCCTCGCCGTCCTCGTGGTCCACGGCGCGAGCTGGGTTGCCCTCAAAACGGAGAGCGGCCTGAACGAGCGCGCGCGCCGATTCGCCAGGTTCGGCTGGGCAGCGACGGTCGTACTTACGGCGCTCACCACCCTGGCGACCTTCTACCTGCGCCCTGAGATGCTCTCCGCATTCGCCGAACGCCCGTGGGGCGCGGTGCTGCCCGTCCTGGCGCTCGCAGGCCTCGCGGGGGTCGGCTACTTCCACCTCCGTGGAAGGGACCGGGCGGCGTTCCTCTCCTCCGGCGCCTACATCGTGGGCATGATGACCTCGACGGTCTTCGCCATCTACCCGAACGTCCTGCCGGCCGTGAACCCGGAGAACAGCCTCACGGTCTTTAACGCCTCAGCCTCCCAGTACGGTATGTCGGTGGGCCTCATATGGTGGAGTATCGGCATGCTCCTCGCGGCCACGTACTTCGTCCTCATCTACCGCCTGTTCCGCGGAAAGGTACGGCTCGAAGACGAAGGGTACTAGCGGTGGGCGAGCTCTTTCGCAACTCGCGCTACGCCCGGTCGTTCCTCTTCTCCGCGGTCGCCCTGGGGGTCCTGGGAGCGGCGGCGACCATCGCCCAGATGACGTTCCTGAGCGAGGTGGTCGCAGCTGCCTTCATCGAGGGGGCCGGGCTCGATGGGGTGCGGGGTCCGCTGCTCCTCTTGCTGGCCGCGGGGCTCCTGCGGGCGGGGCTCCTGTGGATGCGGGAGGTCGTCGCAGGGCGGGGGGCGGTGCTGATGAAGTCGGGGATCCGGGATCGCCTCTTCGCGCGCCTGATGCGTCTGGGGCCCGCCTACACGGAGGGCGAACGTGCCGGCGAGCTCGCGACGACCGCGACAGAGGGGGTAGAGAAGCTGGAGCCATACTTCGCCCGCTACCTGCCGCAGAAGTACCTGAGCGGGCTCGTCCCGTTGCTGGTAGCCCTGTTCGTCCTGCCCATAGACCCGTCGAGCGCGATCCTGCTGCTGGTAACGGCGCCGGTCATCCCGGTCATGATGATCCTGGTCGGAAGCTACGCGGAGGAGCACATGCAACGCCAGTGGACTGCCCTCTCCCGCCTCGGGGCACGGTTCCTCGACGCCCTGCAGGGCCTCCCCACGCTCAAGGCCTTCAACCGCGGACCCGACGAGAGCGAGCGGGTCGCAGCGGCGAGCGAGGAGTTCAGGGAACGCACGATGAAGGTTCTGCGCTACGCGTTCCTCTCGGGCCTCGTCCTCGAGTTCACGACCGCCGTCGCCATCTCGCTCGTCGCCGTGACGCTCGGGGTGCGCCTCGTCTCCGGAAGCATCCCCTTCGAGGAGGCTTTTCTGGTGCTGCTCCTGGCCCCTGAGTTCTACAAACCCCTGAGGGAGCTGGGCGTTCACCGGCACGCCGGGATGGAGGGCAAGGCGGCGGCCGAGAGGATAGCCGAAGTTCTGAACGCGCCCGAACCCGTCGCCAACAAGGACGAGGATCATGGGGAGCCCAACCGGCTCCCCGGCGGGCCGGAGATCCAGCTTTCGGGCGTCTCGTACGCCTATCCGGGCCGTGGGCAAGCCGCCGTCTCCGGCCTCACGCTCACGCTTCCGGCGGGGAGCCGCACCGCACTCGTGGGACGTAGCGGCTCGGGGAAGAGCACGCTGGTCGACCTGCTACTCCGCTTCATGGACCCGGACGACGGCATGATCCTTGCTAACGGCGTCTGGATCTCCGGGCTACCCGCGGTCTCCTGGAGGGAGAACGTCGCGCTCGTGCCCCAGAGGCCCCACCTCTTCCACGGTACGGTCGCGGAGAACCTCCTGCTCGCCCGGCCCGGGGCGAGCCGCGAAGAGGTCGAGCGGGCGGCGGAGCTCGCGGGGGCGGACGCTTTTATCCGGCGGCTGCCGGAGGGCTACGAGACCAGGGTGGGAGAGCGCGGCGCGCGCCTCTCGGGGGGCGAGGCCCAGAGGCTCGCGATCGCCCGCGCCTTCTTGAAGGACGCGCCCGTTCTCGTCATGGATGAGCCGACCTCCGCGCTGGATCCGGAGAGCGAGGAGGAGATCCAGCGCGCCGTCCGGCGCCTCTCGGAGGGCCGCACGACCCTGATCGTCGCCCACCGCATGGGCACCGTCCGGGGCGCGGACCGTATCGCCGTGCTCGAAGACGGCGGGCTCGTGGAGACGGGGACCCACGAGGAGCTTGTTCTGCGCGGCGGCCCATACGCGCGCCTAGCGAATGCCTACGGGGAGGTGCGGGCGTGAGAACGTTTCTGAGGCTCGCGGGCTTCCTCAGGGGACACCGGCTTCGCACGGCCCTCGCCGTCGGGCTCGGCGTGGCGACGGTGGCGAGCAACGTGGGGCTTCTGGCCACGGCGGCCTACGCCATCTCGGCGGCGGCGATAGTCCCATACATTTCCCTGCTCATCATACCGATCTACCTCGTACGCTTCTTCAGCGTCTCCCGCTCGTTCTCGCGCTACGCCGAGCGGCTCGTCTCCCACGACGTGACCTTCAGGCTGCTGACGAACCTCCGCACCCGCTTCTACGACCGCCTTGAGCCCCTCGCCCCCGCGCTCCTCCTCCGGTACCGGAGCGGCGACCTGCTCTCGCGCATCGTCAAGGACGTGGAGGAGCTGGAGAACGTCTACCTGCGCGTGATCTCCCCGGCCGCCGTCGCCGGCCTGGTCTCCGCCCTAGCCTACCTCCTGCTCTACGGCTTCGACCCGACCCTGGCCTTCGCCTCCCTGGCGTTCCTCGGGGTGACGGGCGTGGGCGTGCCGCTCCTGGTGGGCATCCTCACGCGGGGTCTCGGGCGGCGGCAGCTGGAGCTGCGAGCCGAGCTGAACGCCCGGGTCGTGGACGGAATACAGGGCTCACGGGACCTGCTCGCCTTCGGCAGGGAGGAGGACGAGCAGCGGGAGATCTCCCGGCTGAACGGAGAGCTCGGCCGGGTGCAGAAGCGTTCGGCCCTCGTCGCCGGGCTGCAAAGCTCCCTGAGCGACCTGGCGACGAGCCTGGCGATCGTCACGGCGCTCTGCCTCGCGGTACCACTCGTGGCCGGAGGGGAGATCCGGGGCGTCTACCTGGCTTTTGTGGCGCTCGTGGTGCTGGGCAGCTACGAGGCCGTGGTCCCCCTGGGAACGGCTTTTCAGGCCCTCGGCCGCTCCCTGAGCGCGGGGGAGCGCCTCTTCGAGATCTCGGACGCAGAGCCGGCCGTGACCGACCCGGTAAACCCATCTCCCCCGCCCCGCGACCACACCCTCCGCTTCGACTGCGTGAGCTTCCGCTACGAACCCGGCGGCCCGCCCGCCCTCGAAAACGTCTCGTTCAAGCTGGAGCCCGGATGGCGGGTCGCCATCGTCGGGCCCAGCGGCTCCGGGAAGAGCACGATCTCGCACCTCGCCCTACGATTCTGGGACCCCGAACGGGGCGTGGTTAGCCTCGGGGGCCGGAACGTCCGCGACTACTCGCAGAAGGACCTGCGCGACAGTATAGGCATCGTCTCCCAGGACACCCACCTATTCAACGACACCCTGCGTGCCAACCTCCTCCTCGCCCGCCCGGGGGCGGACGAGGAGGAGCTGGCCCGCGCCCTCGCGGGAGCTCGCCTCTCGGGGCTCGTGGCGGGGCTGCCCGAAGGGCTGGATACCCCCATCGGAGAGCACGGCTTGAAGCTCTCCGGCGGGGAACGCCAGCGGCTCTCCGTGGCACGCGCCCTGCTCAAGGACGCGCCTCTCCTAATCCTGGACGAACCGACCGCCAACCTCGACCCCATCACGGAGCGGGAGGTGCTGGACGCCGCATACGACGGCCCGGCGCGGGAGCGTGCCACGCTGATCATCACCCACCGCCTCGTGCGGATGGAGGAGATGGACGAGATCCTGGTGCTGGAAGCCGGACGAGTAATCGAGCGTGGCACCCACACGGAACTCGTCGAAGCCGGCGGCATCTACCGGCGGATGCTGGCGGTGCAGAACGGGATGCTGCTCGTACCTTGAATCTCGACCCGGCGAAGAAGCAGGCTCGCTTCGAATCCAAGCGGAGTTGAGTAGGGGGCGATCCCGCCTCGCTCCGCGCCGGACATGCGCGAGCGTAATCCCGTCGCGGAGCACCAGCGTTCCTCGGCCCTCTACCCGGTCGGGTCGATTCGGGATGCCAAGCTCCTCTCAACCGGGAGGCGAAACGTACCCCGGCAGGCCCTCGACCCGCTCCAGCCAGGCACGCACCGCCGGGTAATCTCCGAGATCGTAGCCGCCTTCGGGACACAGGCGTGTATAAGCGTAGAGAGCGACGTCGGCAACGGTGGGACCATCCCCGACGAAGAACTCGTGATCCATCAGGTGACGTTCCATCACCCCGAGAGACCCATACCCCGCCTGGAAAATCCCTTCGAGTTCGGCCTCCTTCTGTGGCGTGATCTCGACGTTGCGCATGCGCCAGAGGCGGGGCTTACCGAGGTTCGTCAGGACGTTGGACTGCTCGAAGAACATCCAGCGGAGGACCTGAGCCCGCTGGATGTTCTCCTCGGGCAGGTAGGGCGTGCCGTCCGCGAGGTAGATCAGGATGGCGCCTGACTCGGGGAGCATCGTCCCGTCGTCGAGCTCCAGGACCGGGACCTTGCCGTCCGGGTTGATCCCCTCGAGAAACTCCGGCGCGCGCGTCGCGCCACCCTTCGTGTCGTAGTCGATCACCTCGCAACCCGTGCCCAGGAGCCCCTGGAGCAAACGGACCTTGTAGCTGTTCCCCGATTTGGGGGCGGAGTGCAGGCGCACGGAGTATTACCTCGCTCTCTGGTTGAAGATAGGCCATCTTGCGAGCGTCGATGCTCGCCCCGTCCTCACGACGGCTCTCCGCTCCAGGGCTCCGCCGCAGCAGGAACGTTCCCCCCCGAACAGCCGAGCCGCCCGGCAGCATCCGGGGCGAGGTTCTGCACGAAGACGCCGGCCTGCGCGATAAGCCCCGGGGCGAGGGACCCCCTCGTGCGGGCGAGGCCGAGGGCTCCGGGGCGCTCGGTTTTTACGCCGAGGTCGGCGAGCTGGCGGGTGGCGAAGGGGTCGGCGACGGCCTGCTCCGGTGAGACTACCCTGGCGCCTTCGCGCGTCAGCACCTCGTAGAGCCCCGTCACGGGGGTCAAGAGCCTTGCCCCGTCCCCTTTTTCCTGCGCCAGCGTTCGCGGCCCTCCAGGTACAGGTCGCCGCCGTAAAGGTCGTTGACGACGATGACCGGGAAGTCCTCGACCACGAGCCTTCTGATCGCCTCGGCCCCCAGGTCCTCGTAAGCTACGACCTCGGCCTCCTTGACCCTGTCCGCCAGGAGCGCGGCCGTCCCCTCCACCGCCCCGAAGTAGACGCAGCCGTGCTCCTGCATCGCGTCGCGCACGCTTTGGGAGCGCAGGCCCTTGCCGACCATCCCCTTGAGCCCGCGTTCGACCAGCAAGGGCGAGTAGGGGTCCATCCGCGAGGCGGTGGTCGGCCCGGCCGGACCGAGGGCGTGTCCGGGACGGGCGGGGGCTGGCCCGGTAAAGTAGATCACCTGCCCCTCCGGGTCGAACGGCAACTCGTTTCCTTGCTCTATCGCCTCTTTCATCCTGGCGTGGGCGGCGTCGCGGGCCGTGTACAGCACGCCCGATAGCAGCACGACGTCGCCGGACTTCAGCGACTCGTTGCCTTCCCTCGTCAGCGGGGCTTCGAGGCGAATACCTTCGGCCATGGCCTACAGCTCCGTAGAGGCCGTGCGGTGTGAGTGGCAGTCGAGGTTCACCGCGACCGGGAACGAGGCGATGTGCGTCGGGAAGCTCTCGATGTGGACGCACAGGGCGGTCTGGGTGCCGCCGTAGCCTGCAGGCCCTATGCCGGTCGCGTTGATCTCCTCTAGAATCTCGCGCTCCAGAGACGCGAGCTTCGGGTCCGGGCTCGGCTCGCCTGAGGGGCGGGTCAGGGCTTTCTTGGCGAGCATCGCCGCCTTCTCGAACGGTCCGCCGATCCCGACGCCCACGGTCACCGGCGGGCTCGCGTTCGGACCGGCCTTCTCGATCGTCTCGACGACGAACCTCTTCATCCCCTCTACGCCCTCGGCCGGGGTGAGCATCTTCAGGGCGCTCATGTTGTCGCAGCCGGCGCCCTTGACGAGCATGGTGAGCCCGAAGCCGTCCCCCGTCACGGGCTCGTGGTAGACGATCGCCGGGGTGTTGTCGCCGGTGTTGACCCTCTCCACCGGGCTCCTGACTATGGACATCCTGAGGTAGCCCTCGTCGTAGCCGCGCCTCACCCCCTCGTCTATGAGCCCCTGTAGATCGCCGCCCTCGACGCGGACATCAGAGCCCATCTCCACGAAGAAGACGGCGTAGCCGGTGTCCTGGCAGTAGGCGATGCACCGCTCTTTGGCGACCTCGGCGTTCTGCAGGAGCCTCTCCAGAACCTCGCGGCCGTGCGGCGACTCTTCTTCCCCGAGGGCGCGGCGCATCAGGGCGAGGTGGCTCTCGGGCAGCTCCGTGTTTGCCTCGATGCACAGGTCGCGCACGGCGTGGATCAGCTTCTCTGCCGGGATCTCTCGCAACGTGGGATCTCCTTCCGGATTCTCGGTGTCTGCCATGATACGCAATTCGAGGAGGCTCCTGTGCCGGAGGGAGACGGGCTGCCCCCTCCGGCCGTGGACGGTAGGCTCGAATACCAGGCTACGAGACGCGCAGGATCGGCTTGAGGACCTTGCGGCTCTCGGAGTCGTGGGCCGGGGCAACCCGCGGGCCGTGCGGGGGACGATCGCGGTTCCGGACGGAGACCGCCGGGGCTACAGCCAGCCGCGGCGCTTGAAGACAGTGTAGAGCACGATGGAGGCGAGGACCATCAGGGCCAGGGCGAAGGGGTATCCGAGAACCCAGTGAAGCTCCGGCATGTGGTCGAAGTTCATGCCATAGATCCCGGCGACGAGGGTCGGGGCGAACAGGATAGCGGCCCAGGCGCTGATCTTCTTGACCTCGTCGTTCTGGCCGACGCCGACGAGCGTCAGGTTCACGCTCAACACGTTCGCCAGAAGCTCGCGGAAGGCGTCGACCTGCTCGGTGACCTGGATGACGTGGTCCTGCACGTCGCGCAGGCCCCTGCGTACCTCCTTGTCCACGACCCGTTCCTCTCCCCCATCGCCCTTCGCGCTCAGCTGCGCGAGGATGGGGGTCAGGGGCTTCGTGGCCCGCTGGAACTGTATGACCTCGCGCGAGAGCTCGTAGATCCTGCGCGAGACCCCCGCGTTCCCGGAGAAAACCTCCGTCTCGATCTCGTCTATGTCGTTCTCCAGGCCCTCGACGACTGGCGCGTATCCGTCCACCACCTCGTCCATGATCGCGTAGAGGATAGCTTCGGGGCCGCGCCGCAAAAGCTCCGGCTCCGCCTCCAGCCGCCGCCGGACGCCGCCGAGGTTTGGGGCCTCGCCGTGGCGCACGGTGACCACGAAGTCGTCCCCGACGAAGACGTGGAGCTCGCCGAACTCGACGGTCTCGGTCTCGTCTATGTAGCTCGCCGCCCGCAGGACCACGAAGAGCGTATCGCCGTAACGCTCCAGCTTCGGGCGCTGGTGGGCGCTGACGGCGTCCTCGACCGCCAGGGGATGCAGCTCGAACTCCCCGGCCACGGAGGCAAATTCCTCGTAGGAGGGCTTGTAGAGGCCGATCCAGGCGATCCCGCGCTGCGTGCGGCAGAAGTCGTAGGTCTCCTGAAGGGAGCGGGGCTCGGCGGCCCTGTGGCCGTCCACGTATATAGCGCTGTCTACGATCACGCCCGAATCATACGCCTTTGGGATCACGGCAGGCAAAGGGATCTCCGACCCGGCCAAGCCACGGGGCCGGACGCCTCTTGCCATCGCTACCCCATGACGTCGAGGGCGGCGCCGACGATGGTCTCGGGGTCGATACCGTGGTGCTCGTAGAGATCCTGAAGGTCGCCCGACTGGCCGAAATCGCTCACGCCGAGGCAGGTGACGGGGACCGTCCGTATGGAGCCGAGGAAGCTCAGGGTGTGCGGGTGCCCGTCGAGGACGCTCACGATCGGCAGCGGGCGGTCCGGCGGGAACAGCTTGTCCAGGATGGCGTGCGGCCCGTCGCCGAAGCCCTGCCTCGCCCTGAGCGCCCGGAACACGAGGTCGGGGCTCGTGAGGCACACGACGTCCGCCCCGATGTTCCCTTCTTCTTCGAGCACCTCCGCCGCCCTGACGACCTCGGGCATCATCGCGCCGACCCCGACGAGGGTGACGGCGGGCTTCAGGCCGCGCGCGGATGCGTCCCTCAGCCTGTACCCCCCGGCGAGGACGTCGCGCCTCCTCCCCTCCTTCCCCTCCGGGTCCTCCGGCATGGCCGCGAGGGCTTGCTCGACGGGCCGGGTGGAGAGGCGGAAGTAGGACGACTCGCCGCCGGTCTTGCCGAGGCGGCCGAGGGCGTGGAGGAGGGTCCATTCGAGATCCTGGCCGAAGGCGGGCTCCCACGCGACGACGCCAGGCTGCTCGATGCCGATGGACGGCGTGTAGACCGACTGGTGCGCCCCGCCCTCGGGGGCGAGCGTCGTGCCGGAGGGCGTTCCTATGAGGATGGACTGGCCGCCGGCGTAGAGGCCGAAGGACCAGGGTTCCAGGGCGCGGCCGACGAACGGGTCGTAGATCGTACCGATGGGGAAGAGCGGCTCGCCGTCGCGGCTCCAGGTCGAGCCGAGCTCGGCGATGAGGCCGACGAGGTTCGTCTCGGCGATGCCTAGCTCTATGTGCTGTCCCCCCCGGGTCTCGCGCCACTTCAGCATCGTCTCGGGGTCGTCGGCGAACCAGTCCGTCCGGTCCTCGAGGGACCAGATGCCCACCTTGTTGATCCAGCCGCCCAGGTTCGTCGACGAGGCGACGTCCGGGCTGACGGTGACGATCCTGCTAGCCACCTCCCCGGCCGCGCGCGGAAGCTCCGCGAGCAGCCGCCCGAGCTCCTGCTGGGTCGAGGTCTCGCCCCTGTAGCGCCCCCCGATCTCCCCCGGCACCTGGGGCGGGGCCTTTGGCGAACGCCCGTCCTGCCGCCGCTCCAGCCTGGCCGCGACCTCCCGGCAGAGCTCGGCCTCGGGGCTGCCGTCGGGGAAGGCCGCCCATGCGTCCTCGGGGTCGGCGCCGAGCGAGGGGGCTAGCGCCTCGTACTGTTCGACGGTGAGGAGCGCCGAGTGGTTCTGGGGGTGGCCCTCGATGGGAAGGTTTCGGCCCTTGACGGTGTAGGCGAAGACGACGGTAGGCCGGTCGCTCGCGGCGTCGGCCTCGCGGTACGCCTCGACGAGGCTCGGGAGGTCGTGCCCGCCGAGGTCGCGGACTGCCCGCACGAGCTCGGCGTCTTCGAGGCCGTCGACGAGGCGCAGGAGGTCGCGCCGGCCCCTCCCGTCGCCGGGCAGCCGTTCCCTGACGCCGGCCGCCGGCATCCGCAGCAGGCGCTGGTACTCGGCGTTGTCCATCTCGTCTATCCTGGCCCTCAGCGCCTCGCCGCCGGGGTGTTCGAAGAGCGAGCGCAGGAAGCGGCCGTACTTCACGGTGATGCACTGCCATCCGGCGGCCTGAAACATGCCCTGCAAACGGTCGGCGGCGATGTTCGGGACCACGCGATCCAGGGTCTGGCGGTTCAGGTCCACTACCCACAAGACCTCGCCGAAGCCGGAGACCGCCGGGTCGGCTATCGCCTCCCAGCAGGCACCCTCGTCGAGCTCGGCGTCGCCGATCAGAGCGATCTGTCGTCCCACGGCCCCGGCGCCGAAGCGCTCGCTCACGTATCGGTTCGCGACCGCGCTCCAGATCGGAGCGGTCGCCCCGAGGCCCACGGAGCCCGTCGAGAAGTCCACGGGGTAGGGGTCCTTCGTGCGGCTCGGGTAGCTCTGCAATCCCCCGTAGACGCGAAGCTCGGTCAGGTACTCGCGCCCGAGGCCGCCGAGGAGGTACTGGATCGCATGCAGCACCGGCGAAGCATGGGGCTTGACGGAGACACGGTCCCCGGCGCCGAGGTGCGCGAACCACAGGGCCGTCATGATCGAAGCCATCGACGCGCTCGACGCCTGGTGGCCGCCGACCTTGATCCCGGAACGGTTCGGCCTGACGCGGTTGGCGTGGTGGACGACGGAGGTCGCGAGCCACAGGATGCGCCGCTCCACGCTCGCGAGGAGATCCGGATCGACCGCCGCCCCCGCTCTGCGAGCCTCCGGCCCCGCCTCCACGTTACCGGCGGCCCTCCCCGTCTCGAACTCTGCTCTCATGTGCTCCCTTTCCCCCGTAGCACGGTCCCGGCTTCTACGCCTGCCGAACCTGGATAGAAACGCCACGGGCGCAGTGCTCCTTCCACGCGTATTGTATGGGCGCAGGAGAACGCGAGCCAAGCTACCGCGGCCGACAGTGGACCACTCACCAGGGACTTCGGAGCCCGTAAAGTCCGGCGGACGCGAACTAAAATGCGGCTCCATTGCCCGTTTCGAAGGGCTCGTCGCGGCCCGGAGAGCCCAACCCCGGACGAACCGGTTCGCGCCACCCTCGGGAAACACCCCTTCTAAAGTGAGAAGCGGAGAGAACATCGACCTCCTCTGACCGCGCTCCTGGCCTCGATTCCTCCACCAGAACGCCACGGCTCTCCCTCGCTACGGGCAGCGGTGGTTCCCCGCTGAAACTCCGCACAGGCGGGGACGGCATCGGGTTGAGATTTCGCATGGGTGGTCCGGCCCGGGTTTGTAGCGGGTTCGCTTACGAGGCCAGCGTCGCGGCGGCGGAGATACTAGGTGTGCCTCGTGGCTACTGCCCGGTAATACGCTCGCCCGTCCACTCCGGTCGGGCTTCCGGAGGTCCGTCGCCCGCGTCGAAGGAGCCGACGAGCACGCCGCCGTCGACCCGGCCCTCGAAGCGCGCCTTCGGCCTCAGCCCCGGCACGCCGCGCACGGCGAAGCTCAGGGCGTCTCCCCTCAGCTTCGCCTTCCGCAGCGGGAACCGTGCGCCGCCGGAGAGGAGGGCCCCGTGTACCTTCTGGAAGCGGCGGACGATCTCCAGGCCGAGCCCCGCGCCGTCCGGTCCCGTCAGACGCCACGTCCCGCCCGCGTCGGCCGGGACGATCCAGAGGTGCACGCGATGCTCCACCCGGGGGACCTCACCGCCCCCGAAGATGTCGCGGGTGGTCAGCGTCCGGTCGGGATCCCAGTCGCCCATCCCGAAGTTGTGGGAGACGATCCTGGTCCCCGGGCGGAGCTCGCGCAAGAGCCGCGGCCTGAGCTTCAGGTTGAGCCGGGGCAAGAGATAGAGCGTCACGACGTCCGCCCCCGCAAGATTCGTCCCGAACAGGTCCTCGTCCACGAACGCCACCCGGTCCTCTACCCCGGCGCGGCGGGCCTGCTCGCGGCTGCGGGTCAGAAGCCCCTGGCGGATCTCCACTCCCCGGGCCCCGCGTGCCCCGAACCGGGTCGCCGCCGTAATCGCTGTCCTGCCGTCGCCGCTCCCGAGGTCATAAAGGACGTCCTCCGGCCCGACCTCCGCGAGACGGAGCATCGAATCGACCACCTTCTCCGGGGTAGGCAGCCAGGCTACATCCGGCCTCCTGCGCGACACCTCAGCACCCCTTTCGACTCGGGCACCCGGCACCGCCGATCCTGAAGGTCGCCGGGCTTCCGCACACACCCGCACAGCCCGCTCTCAAAACAACGGAACGTGTACCAGATGTTTGAGGCTCAAAGCTCATCGTGCGGAAGTGTAGCGGCGCTCGAGGAGCGGAGAGGGTGGGATTCGAACCCACGGGACGGCGTCAAACAGCCTGCGCGATTTCCAGTCCCAAGTCTTACGTCCAGTTCCATCCTCTCTGGTTGGCAATTCGGTTGAATTGAGCCTTGTTCCCGTACCATAAAGGGATCGGCGTCCTGGTGCGTACGTCACCGTCTCCCCTGGGTTGCAGTAGCGGGGTGCTGCTTGTCGCAACCCAGGGATGTAGCATTTCTAGCGCACACGGTTGCGCTGGTAGATAAGGTCGTCAACGTACCTGAGAGTGCGTTGCAAAACCTCATGAGAGGTAGTTGAGGCAGATGAGCGAACAGCCGAGTTGCAGGAACGCCTCGTGGATGTCCGCCCGCCGCTCGTAGCGCACCGAGGGCCTACGGTAGCGCGCGAGCCAGGCGAGCGTCCACTCCACCACCCATCGGTGCCTCCCCAGCCTCTCGCTGGTGTCCTTGCCTCTCCTGGCGATGCGCCCCTTGATGCCGCGCTCACGGAGCGCCTCGCGGCAGCGGGGGAGGTCGTGGGCTTTGTCGGCGTGCAGCTTCTCGGGGCGCTTGATCGGCTCGATCCCATCGAGCAGCTCCTCGAAGACCTCCTCAGTCGTGTATGTTGGCGGCGGTCAGGACTACCGCGAGTGGCACGCCCCGCGTGCGAGAGGAGGGCGAACGATGCATGCAGCACAGGATCGCACTGGTTCTGTCCGGCGACCGCGAGGGGCGAGAGAGGTCCGTGCGCCGAACTTCTCGCGGACGATGCGATCCTCTCTGTCAGGATCTATGTACGTCCGCTCGTCGCGTTCACCCTACCCAAACAGAACCTGTAGCGGCGTTTAAAGCGGCCATAGACGATGGTTACGCGAATCGACTTCTCCAGGGCGTGGCTCACGCCTCACCGGAGCTCCGTATCATCTTCGAAACAATGCTCCCCACCTGCTCGGCCGACGGACTACGTGGCGTGTTGTTGATCACGGGATCCGCCAGGGCGTCCTCGACGATCGTGTCGACCATCTCGCTGGTCGGCGGGGCGTCCGACACCGGCAGGTAATCCCTTAGGGCCTCGGCAACGATATTCTCCACGGCCTCGATGGCCGCCCTCGCGTTGGCCTCGGACGAAGCCGAGGCGGACGCTACGCCGAGCGAGGAAGCGGCGAGGGCGATCTTCTCCTCGCTAACGGGCAGATTGAATCGCATGACAGCGGTTAACGCCCCTGCGATGGCGACGCCGTGTGGCACGCCGAGCCTCGCACCGAGCGGGTGCGCGATGGCGTGACAGAGCCCCAGTCCCGTGCCGGTGGCGAACGCCTGCCCCGCGACGTTGGACGCCAGGAGCATCTGGGATCTCGCCTCGACGTTCTCCCCCTGACTTACGGCCGTTGGCAGCCAGGCTGCGATCATTCTGATGGCCTGCAGCGCGAGCCCGTCGGCCACCGGGTTTGCGTTGCGCGACATCAGCGCCTCGAGGGCGTGTGTCAAGGCGTCTATACCGGTCGCGGCCGTGATGAGCGGCGGCAATCCGAGGGTTAGGGCGGCATCCAGGACACACCTACGCGGCCTTACGCTGTCGTGGCCTACGTAGAATTTTCGCCCCTCGACGGGGTCTGTGATGACGCCGAAACCGTTGGTCTCCGCGCCGGTGCCGGCCGTTGTGGGAACCGCGACAACCGGCAGGCCAGGATGCAACCCTCTCCCTGGATCGGCAAGCTCGCGCGCGGATCCGCCGTTGGTAGATTGCAGG
The DNA here is from genome assembly GCA_902806105.1 of uncultured Rubrobacteraceae bacterium. The sequence goes on along the minus strand of CADCVI010000067.1, from coordinate 23,952 downwards.
GAGATCGCCTTCGCCGCGTCCATGACGGAGCCGCCGCCCACCGCGACCACCACCGTCTTCACGAGTCCGAAATTCCTGAGCGCGGAGCCGCCGTCCTCTACGTCGCTCGTGGTTGGGTTCGACCCGACGCCCTCGAACACGATGCTGTCCATGCTTTCGGCGATCCTTTGGCGTACCCGTTCGGTGACGCCGGCCTGTCTCACGCCCGGATCGGTTACGACAAAAGCGCGTCTCCCGCCGCACCCTCGGACAAACTCTCCGACCCCGTCTACCGCCCCGACGCCGAAGCTCAGGCGGCTTACAAGGTCCAGATCCAGGCGCCGGGTGCTAAGTGGCATCGTTGGCCTCCTCTAGGGTTCTCCGGGCGGTCTTGCCGGCCGGCCGCGTGCTCGTGGATGGCGGCGTCTCGTCCTCTTATTACGCTGGCGAGCACCCGGGTAGTTATCGTCAGGTCGTTAGATCTATCCAGGTAGTCTTCAGTTGCTCGTACTGATCGAGGGCGTGGAGGGACTTGTCCCGGCCGTTGCCGGACTCGCCGAAGCCTCCGAAAGGCACCGTCGCATCGCTGGCGTCGAAGGAGTTGACCCACACCGTGCCGGCCCGCATGGCCCTGGCCATGCGGTGGGCCCGTGTCACGTCCGAGGTCCACACGGAGGCCGCGAGGCCGTACCTTGTGGAGTTGGCGATCGAGATTACCTCCTGCTCATCCTCGAAGGTGAGCACGCTGAGCACCGGTCCGAATATCTCCTCGTTGGCTATGCGCATCCCTCGCCCGACGCCCTCGAAGACGGTCGGCTCGACATAGTAACCTCCGCTGTCCTCCAGGGCCCTCTTCCCTCCGATCGCCAGCGCGGCCCCTTCTCCCTTGCCGACCTCGACGTAACCGAGGATCTGATCCAGCTGCTTCGCGTCCACCACGGCCCCCATTTTGGCGGTAGGGTCCAGCGGGTCTTTGGGCTGCATCTCGCCTGCGATCTTCGAGATCTCTTCCAGAAGCTCGTCCTTGACGGCGTGGTCGACGAGCAGACGGGAGCCAGCGTGGCACGTCTGTCCCGCGTTATAGAAGATGCCAGAGGCGATGCTGGAGGCGGCCTCACGGAGGTCGGGCACGTCCGCCAGGACCACCTGAGGACTCTTCCCCCCGCACTCCAGAGAGACGGACTTCATGTTCGACTCCCCGGCGTAGCGCAGGAATGCTTTTCCCACGTCGGTCGAGCCCGTAAAAGCCAGCTTGCCTACGTCATGGTGGCGGCCGAGCGCCGCGCCCGCCGTCGGACCATACCCGGGCACGACGTTGAACACGCCGTCGGGAACCCCGGCCTCGGCCGCCAGCCGCGCGAGCATCAAGGCCGAGAGCGGGGACTGCTCGGCCGGCTTGAGTACCACGGAGTTTCCGGTGGCGAGGGCCGGCGCGACCTTCCAGGCGCTTATGATGAGCGGGTAGTTCCATGGCACCACCGCTCCCACGACGCCGAACGGCTCCCGCGTGATGAGGGCCAGGGCGTCCGCACCGGTGGGCGCGACCTCGCCGTAGCGCTTGTCTACGGCCTCCCCGAACCACCTGAAGTAGCCCGCGGCGCCCGGCACGTCGACGGCGATGGCATCCCCGATAGGCTTCCCCACGTCGAGCGACTCCAGGAGCGCCAGCTCTACGAGGTTCTCCTCGATCAGGCCGGCGAGCCTGAGCAGCACCTCTTTGCGCTCCGCGGGCGTCTGGTTCGCCCACCTGCCGTCCTCGAAAGCCGCCCGGGCGGCTCCGACGGCGAGGTTTACGTCGACTTCTTCACACTCCGACACCTCCGCAATCACGCCTCCATCCCTGGGAGAGATACACCGAAAACGCCTGCCGGACGCGGCCTCGCGGAACCTTCCCCCGATCCACGCGCGGCCTTCGGCTTCGAGCGTCCCTGCCCGCCTCTTCCACTCCTCCCCAGAGATATTCCGAGCGTTGGACGCCATACTTCATCTCCTTCCCTGTCGACGAGCTAGAGACACGTCTCTGCCACCTGACACTGTCTGTCAAGATCCAACCTTCCGACCATCAACCTACCCACACCGCTACGCCTGACCGGTTCGCGTCGGCGCCGGCCTCCGCGACGGCCTCCAGGATCTCCTCGTCCAGCTCGACGCCGAGCCCGGGACCCTCCGGCAGCCGGAGACATCCATCCGGGTCGACGTCCAGCGGTTCCGCAAGCAGGAAGTCCCGGGCCTCCGGCGTCCAGCCCGGCGGATCGTAGGGAAACTCTATGTAAGGGCCTCCCCCCACTCCGGCGGTGACGTGCAGGTTGGCCAGAAGGCCGATGCCCCCGTCGGTCCAGGTGTGTGGGGTGAACCAACGACCGGAGCGCAGGACGAGCTCCGCGATCGTGCGACAGCGCATCATCCCCACGGAGAGTACGACGTCCGGCTGGTAGACGTCGAGGGCGTCCGAGCGTAGCAGGGTCAGCAGCTCCTCCGGCGTTCGGACCATCTCCCCCCCGGCCACCCTCAGCGAGCCCGATGACCGGAGGCTCTTCAACCCTTCGACGTCCGTCAGGGGCAGCGGCTCTTCGAGCCACAGTACTTCCAGTTCCTCGAGCCGCCTCGCTATCTTGCGCGCGGCTGGCGGGTCTATGCTCCGTGTGGCATCGCCCGCCATTCTCCAGGCCTGGTTTATGTCCACCATAATGTCCATCGAGTCGCCCACCGCATCCCTGACGGCCTCGACCGACTTGAGCCCTTCTTCGAACCGCCAGGGGTCTACCCGAAGCTTCATGGCCTTGAAGCCGCGCTCCCGGGCGGCCAACGCCGACTCCGCGCGTTGCGAGGGGCCCATGAGCGCTCCGGAGGAGGCGTACGCGGGCACCCGGTCCGCGCCGCCGCCGAACAGGTTCGCCACCGGTTGCCCGCAGATCTTCCCTACGAGGTCCCAAAGGGCGGCCTCCAGGGGCCAGTAACGTCCCGCATGGAACGAGATCGTCTCCAGGACCCTCACGTGACGAGCCATCCTCATGGGGTCTTCGCCGACAAAGAAGTGCGCGTAACGGGCGAAGTCAGCCATGGTGTCGCCCGAGCCGACGCCCGTGACTCCCTCGTCCGTGTCGACAAAGACCAGGGTTGCCTCCGAGACGCGCCTCGGGTTCGGGTCCCAGGCCGCCGTGAAAGGCTGATTCAGCCTGCGCGCCACACGCCTGATCCTGACGTCCGTGATCTTCAACGGACCCCACCGAAAAATCGTTTGGCGGGCGACCCTGCGTACTTCGGAACGCCTTCCGATGAGGGAGAACCTCCCAAGGCGACCCCGATCGCGCCCTTCATGTAGCGCCCCTTGGTCTCGTGGACGGCCTCCTCGTCGTCCGTCTCCGGGTCGGCCCGAACCACGGAGACGCACATAAGGTCCCGGATCTTCTCCATGGGCAAGGCGCCATCCGCAGCCTCACTTGCTACCCCGCCCGTGATCCCGGCATGCGCCGCGCCACACACGAGCTCGACGCGCGGCTCGTCGGCCGTAGCAGCCGCGTTCACGAATAGCGCAAAGGACGGCCCGGGCACGCCCGGCGGAACCACGTAACAAAAGGGGGATGACCCATCCGCGGCGTCTCTTCGGCCGTGGTCCACGCAGCCTCCACCAAACCACCCCTCCGTCCTGCTGCCTCGTTGGTGTGGACAGCGTTTGCCCCGTCTCCTACAAAGGGCTCCCTCACCAAACCCGGAGCGGCAAATTTCATAGCACCCTGACCTTTCCAACGACAGCCTGCTTTTGCCGCTTTATAGCAATGCGTGTTCCTAGAATCAACCTTAGTTGCATTTTCGACAACTAAAGCGTTCAAAAGGCCTTGTGTGGCTTAGAATGTGCTCGATAGACGTTTATGATGATGTTCGCGATCGGTATGCTCCGTCTTCGTGCCTCGGTAGAAGAAGATCGCGAGGGGCGTGGTCAGGGAGGTATGCGTGGAGATCCGTGAGACGTGTTGTAGGGGGACGGCGAACTGAGCATGCCGGGTTTCCAAAACGGCCCTCGGCGGAGCGCTTCTCAGGGGTTACGGCGAGACATAGCGCTTCTGGAGGCGTTGGTCTCGGACGACGCCCAGGCGGGCGGAGGTCTGGGGGTCAACGAGATCGCCAGGGCCGTGAATCGCGAAAAGAGCCAGGTATCTCGGGCGCTGAAATCTCTGGCGGAGGTTGGCGTCGTAGAACGGGACCCTGGATCGCGCCGGTACCGGCTCGGGTTGCGTTTGTTCTCCTTGCTGGCCCGGGCCGCGGAGGCGAGGCTGTTGCACCTCGCGCCCACGTATATGTCGGAGCTCGTCGAGAGTTTGGAGGAGACCGTACACCTGTGCGTGCTGCAAGGCGCAAGTGTGCTGACGGTTCTGTCAGAGTCCCCCCGGCAGGGATTCAGGGCCTCGGGCTGGGCCGGACGGACTGTTCCGGCATACTGCACGTCAGCTGGGCGCGTCCTGCTGATGGACAAGAGCGAGGGCGAGATAGAGGATCTGTTTGCGGGTGCTGAGTTCGAGCAGCGGGGGCCCCGCCTACGGGTGCGCGACGTGGAGGCGTTGAAGGTGGAGGTAGCCGGCCTCCGGGCCTCGGGGTTCGCACTGGTGGACGAGGAGTTCGAAGGGGATCTGGTGGGCGTCTCCGCGCCGGTGCGCAATGCGAACGGCAAAGTGATCGCGGCCCTCAACGTGAGCGCGCGAAAGGGGCGGCTGGGAGATCGTCTCGAGTCGGCTGGCAAAGAGACCCTCGCCGTCTCCGAAGAGTTGAGCGAAGCCCTGGGCTGGCGTGCAAGGACACTGTCCCTCGATGTCCCTTCGTAATGCCGAAACGCTATGAACGAACTGAGCCGCAAACCCCGGGTTCTTTCGGCCCCCTGGTGATCGAGGCCTCAGCGGCAGTTTGCCGACGGAGCAGACCGACACATGGCCGTAGCATCGCAGGGAGGAATTAAAAGTCGTTGGCTAGAGGCCGAACCGTTCCCCAAATTCGTACAAGAACTTCTGGGCCACTCCACCATTTCCATCACCTTGGACACATACAGCCACGTATTACCCGGCACGGGGGATGCGGCCGCAGGAGCAATTGACGAGGCCTTAGGCTGACGGGTTGCAGCAAGAAGGGTCCCGGACAAAGCCGGGACCCTTCTACGCTCCGTCTACGACTCCTACGTTTTACCTGCAAAAGCAACAAAAAGCGGAGAGGGTGGGATTCGAACCCACGAGACGGCGTTAAACCGCCTACGCGATTTCCAGTCGCGCTCCTTCGGCCAACTCGGACACCTCTCCAGGCGTGGATTCTAACAAATGGACCGGCACCTGTGGCAACGGAGCCACGAGAAGCCCAGAAATCTTCTGCAACGATTTAGGAAATGGTTCACACCAGGCGGAGGGAGGCGCCTTGTGTGCAGGATCATCTGGTTTAAAGTATGAACTGTGGTTGTTACAAGAAGTAACAAATAGCAGCATCAAAGTATCAAAACTCTCGGAAGGAGTGTGTAACATGGGTGATTTCAGGCCGATCTTGCTGGACAACGACGAGACCAACGAGGCCCTTGGCGGGGCTGGCCGGAGGGTTCGCGTGGCGGTACCAGGGTATGGCGGGCCGGTGGGCCGGGAGACCATGACGGTTCGGCCGACGGCGCCCGGGTATGGCCGCTTCGGGAAGGCCCTGGCGAAGGGCCGGGTTACGGTCCCGGGTTACGGGACAGCGCCCATCGCCGTCCGGATCGTCGGCTTCCCGAACTCCTGATCCGGTAGAAGAAGAACCGCGAAGCCCCCGGCGCGTGATCGGCGCCGGGGGCTTCGCGCTGTTTGGCAGGGATGCCGGGCTTCCCTACGGTCGTCGTTGGGGGCCGTCCTCCGGTGCTCCGGGGGCATCCTGTGAGCCGTTACCGGCCTCCGCGTTCGCGGCGTGGCCGTCCGTCGGGCTGATCCCCTCCGGGTTCATGTCGTTCAGGCGCCGCCGGATATCGTGCAGTTCCTTGAGGATCAACCTGTCCTTCGCCGATAGGCCGCGTATATCCTTCAGCAGGACCTCGATGTCTTCCCCGACGTCCTCGATGTCCTCTTCTATCTCGTCGACGTCCTCCTGAACCTCCTCGATCTCCTCCCTCACCTCGGCCGCGGCCGTGCCGAGCAGGGCCTTCTGGGCCGCGGCGGCGACCCCGCCTATAAGCAGGGCGAGGACGACGTTCCCCGTCCATTGCAGGACCATCGAGAGCAGCTTGCCCTGGTTGGTCTGGGCCGAGATGTCGCCGTACCCGACCGTATTGACGGTGGTGTTCGCCCAGTAGATGCCGTCGAGCACGCTCAGCCCCTCTAGGTCGGCGAACGCGACACCGCCGCCGAAGACCGCTATAAACGCGATCACGATGGCGTAGGGGAGCAGGCTCACCGAGCCGAATCGCCCCAGGACGACCGGCAGCACGTCTATAAGCCTCAGGAGGCGCAGGACCCAGAACGCCTGGAGCACGTCGGGCAGGAGGGGGAAGGTGGTTAGCAGGACGAAGATGTCGAGCCTGTTGTACCGGAAGTACTCCCGGTCGTCCGGGGCGAGGTAGAGCATGAAGGCGAACTCGAAGACGAACCAGCCGTAGATGGCCCAGTTCAGGATCGTGCTGAACACCGCAAGGACGCCCGTGGTCTCCGAGAGGTGGAGGATGAGCGCGGGGACCACGAGCAACACGACGACGACGGTCGGCATGTCGAGCTTGCGCGCGAGCCTCGCCTGTTCCTCCGTCATCCCCGGCAGCACGTGGGTACTGCCGACGTGGGCGCCGCGGACGGTGGTGCCCTGCGGGCCGGACCCCTCCGTCACCTGCGCCGCCTGACCTTCGGCCTCTTCTTCTTGCGCGAGGAGTCGTCCTCCTCGGCGCAGGCCGTCGAGACCTCCAGCCTCACGGGCTCGGTCGGGGCCACGCCGTCGGGGTCCTGGTCGCAGACGAAGAGGTCGTCCGGGTCGCCGCGCTCGCCCACCACCGTGATGTTCCCCTCGGGTACCCCGGCGTCGGCCAGGACCTGACGGGACTGGGTCAGCGTCTGGCCCTCGGTGTCGGGCGTCGTCGGCCCCCCGCATCCGGCAAGGATGAACATGGCAAGGAATGTTGCGCTAGAAACAGCGACCGCGCTTCTCAAGGGGGTCTCCTTCCGGCACAATCGATGGGAGCGAACACGACGATTCTACAAGCAACGCCCATACGACGCTCCGGTTCGGGGTGGTAAGTTTAGGGGCAGAAGCGAGGCGTGAAAGCTCGGGAGGTGTTCGTGGAGAGGACCGAGAACCGCGGGATCGGGGCGGGGGAGCAGGCTTTCGGCTCGCTTGGCATCCTGGCCGTCTTCGTGGCCCTGCTCGGGGTCTACTGGGACGTCTCGTGGCACGTCGTGATCGGTCGGGAGACCTTCTGGGTGCCGCCGCACCGGCTCATATACTCGGGGACGGCGGCCTTTTTCGTCTCGACCGTCTGCGCGCTCCTCCTGGCCCGGCGCCGGGCGGGCTCGCTGCGGGCGACGGGGAGGGCCGGGGCGGGGTTCGCCGTCGGGACCCTGGGCTCCATCATCCAGGTCTCCGCCGCGCCCCTGGACGGCCTGTGGCACGAGAGGTACGGCCTCGACGTCACCGTGTGGAGCCCGCCGCACCTCATGGGCGTGGCGGGGGCGCTGGTCGGGATCTACGGCCTCGCCTCGGCCCTCGGGACCGGCCTGCGCCGCGAAGGTGGCCGCTCATCCTTCGGATGGGCCGGCGTCAACGTCCTCCTGCTCTTCGCAGCCGCGCTCTCCCTCTCGCTGTTCACCCTCGGTCCCCTGGACTTCCGCCTGGAGCGGCGCGACGTCCTGTTCTACCCTCTCCTCGCCGGGCCACTGGCCGCGATCCCCCTCGTCGCCGCGGCGCGCTACGCCGGAAGATTCGGCGCCGCGACCGCGGTCGCCCTGGTCTACACGGTCTTCCGTCTGCTGGCGCTCTGGATCTTCACGGGCATGGGGGCCTTCGAGAATCCCGGTCCGCCCGTCTTCGTGCTCCTGGCCGCCCTGACCGTCGACCTCGCGCTCCTCGGCAAGAGGCATGGGCGCGGAGTCCTCGGGGCCGCGGTCCTCTTCGGCCCGGCCCTCATCCTCGGCGAGTGGGCCTTCCGGTCGTTCCTGCCCGTCGAAAACTGGGAGCCGCTGCAAGTCGTGGCCTCCCTCGCCGTCATCTCCGTCGCCGCGACCGCCGGAGCGCTCGCCGGGGACAGGTTGCAGGATCTCATGCGCCCCGGAAAGGGCTAGGGCAGATCCGGGATCAGCAGTTCTTCTCCGCGTCCCGGTGGAGCTTGACAGGGTTCATCACCCGGATGATTGGCCCATCCCCCTAGGATCCCTCCCGCAGCTTCTCCCTGAGCGGCCGGACGACCGTCCTAGAAACGTGCGCGGCCCTCTCGCGCTCGGTCCCGCCGTGCCCGTTGGCGAGGCCCGCCGCCGCCCGGAGGAGGTTCGGGTAGTCTCCGTTGCCGCGTTCGATGCGATTCGCGAGGCTCAACAGCGCCGCGGACGCACGCCTGCGCTCGGCGGGCTCGCTCATCCCGTTCACCGAGGAGAGCAGCCCGCGCAGGGCCTCGTCCCGCCCGTTGCGCGCCTCGTCCATGCCGAATGCTTCGGCGAGCTTCGGGACGACGGAGGGCTCGGAGACCGGGACCGGAGGCACCGCGGCAGCATCTGCCGCCGTCCTGCCGGTAGGACCCGGAGCGGCGGCGCCAGGGCCTTTCTCCAGGCGGACGTTCTTCATGGCGAGGGCGGCGAGGATGGAGGCCCCGACGGCGACCAGGATAAACACGAAGCCGTCGTGGATGGAGCCGGAGAGCGCCTCGCGGGCGACGTTTACTACCTCGTCCACGACCGCCTCGCCGCCCGGGAAGGCGGAGGCTGCCTCGGAGAGGGCCACGCGGGCCTCGTCGCTGACGAGCGCCTGCGGGTTGTCCAGGGCGGAGACGAGGCTCCCGGGGGCCTGGGACGGGGCGTTGGCAGCCAGGTCCTCGGCGTAGCCGCGGGTGACGAACGAGCCGACGACTGCGGTCCCGACCGTCGAGCCGAGGGAGCGGACAAACTGCGTCGCCGAGGTCGCCACGCCGAGGCTCTCGACCGGGACCGTGCTCTGCACCGCGAGGGTGACGGTCGGCATGATCAGGCCGAGCCCCAGGCCCGTGACGCCGAGGAAGACGGCAACGGTGAGCGTCGAGGAGCCGATGCCCAGCGTCGTCAGGAGGTAGACGCCGAGCGTCATCACTATCGCGCCAAAGAGCATGAACGGCTTGACGCGCTTGACCCGCGAGATCATGAAGCCGCCGGCCATACCCGCGACCGTCATCGAGAGGACGAGCGGGGTGAGGACGGTGCCGGAGTTCGTCGCGGTCTGCCCGAGGACACCCTGCACGAAGAGCGGGACGTACAGGATGATCCCGAACATCCCTATCCCCACGAGGAACATGAGGGCAGACCCGGTCGCGAACACCCGCCCCTTGAAGAGCGAGAGCGGCAGCACCGGCTCGGGGGCGCGAAGCTCCAGCGGCACGAAGACCGCGAGCAGCACGGCTGAGATTGCGAAGGCCCACAGGACGCGCGTCGCGTCCCAGGCGTAGCCCTCGCCGACCCACGAGAGGGCGAGCAGGAGCGCCACGACGGAGGCGGTAATCGTCACGGCCCCGGGGAAGTCTATGCGCGCGTTGCGCCTACGCCCGCTCTGGGGCAAGACGAACGGGAGGGCGACGAGCGACAAGAGCCCGAGGGGCAGGTTCACGTAGAAGACCCACCGCCAATCCAGGTTGTCCGTGATCCAACCGCCCATGGCGGGACCCACGACGCTCGACAGCGCGAAGACGGAGAAGAAGAGCCCCTGATACTTCGCCCGCCTGGCCGGGTCCGGGAAGATGTCCGCGACCGACGTGAAGATGTTCGCGAAGATCATGCCGGCGCCGAGCCCCTGGATGCCCCTGAAGATGATCAACTCGATCATCCCCCACGCCGCACCGCACAACGCGCTCCCGACGAGGAACACGAGGATGCCGCCGAGGATAAACCACTTGCGCCCGTAGATGTCCCCGAGCTTCCCGATCACCGGGATCATGGCCGTCGACGCGAGCAGATAAGCGGTGGTCACCCACGCATACCGCTCGAAGCCTTCGAGGTCCGCGACGATCTGGGGCAGCGCCGTCCCGACGATGGTCTGGTCCAACGCGACCAGAAACAGCGCGAGCATGAGCCCCGCCACGGCCAGCACGGTGGCCCTGGTCCCCGCAGCTCCCTGCCGTGCTCCCCCGCCGCCTGCCTCAGCCACCCTACTCCTCCATCGCATCCGCGAGGAGCCCGAGCATCCGCCCCAGCTCCTCGACCTCTTCCTCACTCATAACGCGCCGTACCCTGGCCTCCACAGCCTCATCGACCGCGGCCCGCTGCTCGATCGCCTTTCGGCCCGCCTCCGTCAGGTAGAGGCGCATCACCCGCCCGTCCCCGGGGTCGCGCTCGCGGCGCACCAACCCCTCTTTCTCCAGCGCCCGGCCCACCCTGCTGACCCGCGCCGGGTCGACCCCGAACATCCGGCTCATCTCACCCTGGCTGACCCCGTCTCTACGCTCAAGCGTGACCAGCACGAACCACTGGCCCACCCCGAACCCCGTCTCCTTCTCGTAGACGGCCCCGACCCTCCGGAAAACACAGCCCAACCGCGACAGGACCGGGTGCCCGACCTCCCTATGCTCCTCTATCAGCCGGCCCTCCGGGTGCTCCAGACCAAAACGACCGGCAAACTATACCGCGTATACTTGACGGGTCAACGTTCTTTGAAGAAGGGTCTCGGTGGAAGCAGCGAGCCTACGCTCTCCAAGCTCTCGAAACGGCTTGGTGAAGCCTGGCTTGCTTCAAATGGAGTGGGATTAGCGGCTCAGGAGAGTATGGGTACATCGCCTGGCGTATCAGGAGAAGATCCGGCATCAAATCTCGTCAGGCTCGTCGAGCAGCGCGAAGATCTTGCTGATGAGGGGGGCGATCTCATCCTCGACCACGCCCCACACGATCTCGCGGTCCACCCCGATGTAGTTGTGGATCAGGACGTCCCTCATACCCGCCATCCTCGCCCATGGTATCTCCGGGCTGGAAGCACGAAGGACGGTTGATACGTTTTTGGTGGCCTCTCCCACGATCTCGAGGTTGCGGATCGTGGCGTCTTGCACCATCGTGCTTTGCATGAAGGCTTCGCATCCTTCTACGTTGTAGTGCGCGATCCGCTCCAGGGCCTCCAGCGTGTGGCGCAGGTACTCCTGGTCCCTCCAGTTCAGATGCTTACCGCCTGGCGCAACACCCTCGCTCGCACGGTGGGTGTGAGGGAGTTCTCGGTCACGACGTCGACGCTCTTGCGGCCCTCCAGAGCCTCCTCGATCTCCTGCTTGAGGCCCACGAGATCGAAGAGGTTACGGCCGGGCTCGAAGTCCACTAGCAAATCGAGATCGCTCTCCTCCGTGGAGGTGCCGCGTGCTACCGCACCCGAACACCCGCACGTTGTAGGCACCGTGTCGAGCCGCCACCGCCCTCAGTTGCTCAGGCGAGAGGCCGCCCGGTAAGAGGATCGTTCCGTCCCTTACAGCAACCTCCTCGTCGTCCCTACCACTATCCCTATCGTACATCCCCCGCCGTCCGGCCTCACCTTTGCGCGCGCTACTCCCGCCTTAGAGCCTCGACGGGTTCGAGGCGGGCGGAGCGGTAGGCGGGGAGGACGCCGAAGACCACCCCGATCAGGGCCGAGACCCCGAAGGCGAGGGCTACCTCTTCCAGCGTCACGACCGCCGGGGGGAGGTCCGTCAGTATTCTCGGGAGCAGCACCGAGCCCGCCACGCCGAGGGCCACCCCGAGGGCGCCGCCGAGGAGGGCGAGGAGGACCGCTTCGAGGAGAAACTGGAGCAGGACGTCGGCGTTCGTCGCGCCCAACGCTTTTCGGACCCCGATCTCCCGGGTCCTCTCGGCAACGGAGACGAGCATGATGTTCATCACGCCGATGCCCCCGACGAGAAGAGAGATGCCGGCGATGCCCGCCAGGAAGATCTGAAGCTGGTCCGTGATCTGCGTGAACGTCGAGAGCAGCTCCTCCTGCGTGATGACCGAGAAGTCCTCGGCCCCGCCATGAGCCTCGGTTATCTCGGCCTTTATGCCGTCCGTCACCCCCCCGACGGAGCCCGCGTCCTCGGCCTGGACGACGATCTGCCCGATCGTCTCGTTCCCCGAAAGCTCCAGGGCGTCCGCGGTGCTTATGTAGGAGGAGTCCGGGATGGGCGGCCCGAAACCGGGGTCGGCCTTCTCCGCCACCCCCACGACCTCGAACTCCTTGCCCCGGATGTCGAGGGTTCGACCGACCGCTTCCTCCGGGGGGCTGTCCAGGAGGGCTTCCGTCGACGATTCGGCGAGGACTGCTTCCCCCTCGTTCTCGACGAATCGCCCGTCGGCGAGCGCGACCTGGCGGATCTCCTCGTAGGAGGGATCCACGCCGGAGAAGGAGGCGCTCTGGCGTCCGACCGGCGCGACCACCGAGACGTTCGAGGAGACGGCCTCGACGCCCGGCAGGCCGGCGACGGCGGTGGCGTCGTCGGGGGTGAGGGTGCTCGCCGCCGCCGCGCCGAACGGGCCGCCCCCGCCGCCCCCGTCCTCGGAGCCCGGGACCACCGTGATCAGGTTCGGGCCGAGGTCGGAGATCTGACCGGAGATGCTCTCCTGGATGCCGTTGCCCAGAGAGGTGAGGAGCACCACCGCCCCCACGCCGATGATGATGCCGAGCATGGTGAGGGCCGTGCGGGTCCAGTCGACCAGGAGCCCCTGGAGGCCCATCGCGGCGATCCTGAGCGTCCTCAACTGGAACGCTCGTCCGAGAAGACGCGCCCGTCCCGGATCTCCACGATCCTGCCGGCCCGCCGGGCGACCTCTGCGTCGTGCGTGACGACCATGAGCGTCACCCCGCCGCCGTTCAGCTCCTCGAAGAGGTCCAGGATGCTCTCTCCGGTGGCTGTATCGAGGTTCCCCGTCGGCTCGTCGGCGAGCAGGAGGGCCGGCTCGTTGACGAGCGCCCGCGCCACCGCGACGCGCTGCTTCTGGCCCCCGGAGAGCTCGGTCGGGTTGTGGCCCGCCCTGTCCGCGAGGCCCACACGCTCCAGAGCCTCCCGCGCCCGCCTCTTTCGCTCCTTCCCCCCGACGCCCGCGTAGACCATCGGAAGCTCCACGTTTCCCTGGGCGCTCTGGCGGGGCAGCAGGTTGTAGCTCTGGAAGACGAAGCCGATAAGGTCCCGCCGCGCCGCGGCCAGCTCCCCGCCCTTGAGCCGCGAGACGTCGCGGCCATCTAGCGTGTACGAGCCGCTCGTCGGGCGGTCGAGGAGGCCGAGTAGGTTCATCAGGGTGCTCTTCCCGCTCCCCGACGGGCCGACCACGGAGACCCACTCGCCGCGTTCGACCGGGAGGCTCACCCCCACGAGCGCCTCGACCAGGCTCTCCCCCCTTCCGTAAGTCTTCGTAAGCCCCCGAGCTTCTATGACCGCCACTCCGCCCCCTAGCTCTTCGTCTTCGGATGGGTACACCGGCGGATGCTCGGGCCCCTCGTCCACCGCGCCGCCTCACGCGAAACCTGCTCTCCCGCCCTCCCGGATCCCACTACTCCGTCGGGTGCTTCAAAGCGGCCAACCGATCCTCCGGGTCACCCGCGCAAGGCCGCAGGAGAGAGCATCCGTCGGCACACACAGATACGTCCGGGCGAGGACCGGGTTGCGCCAGCCCCCTAATACGGCAGGTCTTCCATCAGGATGAGGCGTCCGCGGAGGAGAGGCGGTGGCTCGGCAACAAAGTCTCCCCCAGCCCTCCGGCCCGTCCGGTTCGAGGACGCTCGGTAAAAAAACGCCCGCCGCGAGAATTCCTGGTCAGGCCGGCGCGAGGATAGCCCCGGCCGCCCGCGCCTGCGCTCCCGGCAACTGCCCGTGGCCTTCGGAGCGAACCCGTCTTGGACCGGGATCTGGCCGCCGGAAACACGAGCTTCGGGACGCCGCCGTACTCATCGAAACCGCGCATCCCTTCATCCGCGGGAGCGTAGTCTTGGACAGTTCCTCTGGCCCTGTCCGTTCGGTCTTCGTCTTCGTCGCTAGCTCTCGGTGGGGAGACCGGCGCTCACCCAGTCCTGCTTGCCGCCCGCGTACTCCTTGACGTTCGTGTAACCCATGGTCGCCAGCTCCCGGGCGACCCGCTCCGAGGCGTGTCAGTTGAAGTTGGTGCAGTAGGTGATGATCTCGGCGTCCTTGTCGGGGAAGAGCTCCGGGACCCTGCTCATGTCGTCGAGGTTCACGGCGCCGGGGAGGTGGCGCTTCCTGTACGCAGACTCCGGGAGGGTCTCGACGAGGACGAATCCGTCGCCCCTGTCCATCTTCTCCTTGAGTGCTTCCCTGTCTATGGTTTGAACGTCCGTCATGGCGATGTTCCCTTCTCTCGCGTGCCGCTCGGGCACTAGTTTTCTGCGGGGTGCAGGATGCCGACCGGGATCTCCCGGTCGGTCTTCTGCTGGTAGCCTTCGTACCCGCCGTACATCTCGACCAGCCGCGGCCACAGCCGCGCCCTCTCCTCCGCGCCGGCCCTCCGTGCCCGGACGCGCATCCTTCTACCCCCCACCTCGACCGTCGCTTCCGGATCGGCCTGGAGGTTCAGCCACCACGTCGGATGGGTAGCCGTCCCGCCGTTCGAAGCCACTACGACCAGGTCGTTGCCGTCCGGGAGGTAGAGGAGCGGGACTGTGCGCTCCTTGCCGGTCTTGCGCCCTCTGGTGGTGAGGAGCATGACGGGGCCACCGGCTAGCCTGCCGCCGACCCTGCCCCTCGTGGCGCGGTAGAGGCGCGTGTGAAACCTCGTCGCCGCGCGCTGGAGGGCGACGATCGGGCGCGTGTAGGAACGGCCGCGGCGCGCCGCGCTCATCCTAACTCCCCGCGCTCTCGGCGCGGCGGAGGCCGTAGAGGGCCCAGAGGGCGAAGACGGCTACCAGGGCGAGGGCGAGGGCGTAGGCGGGGAGTACGCCCGTCGGGGTACCGGCGAGGAAGCCGCGGGCGGAGTCCAGGATCGTGGTGAACGGGTTGAGGCGGGCTACCGTCTGGATCCAACCCTCCAGCAGGTTCAGCGGGACGAAGACCGGGGCGAGAAACAGGACGAGGAAGATCGGGGTGCGTATGACCGGCCCCGCCTGCCCGGTGCGCATGAGCATCGCCACCCCCGCCCCGAAGAGCGTCGCGGCCACGTTCACCAGCAGCGCGAGCCCTATAAGGCCGAAGAGGTCGTAGCCCCCGCTTATCGGCATGCCGGTGAGCATCGCGAGCACGGTTACGAGGGCTCCGGTCACCGTGACGCGCACGATCGAGGCGAGCGTGTAGCCGAGGATGATCCCGCGCCGGTCCGAGGCGGCGAGCATCAGGCGCCTCGCGAACCCGTTCTCGAAGTCGCTGGCGATGGAGAACCCTGTAAACGCCCCGCCCATCGCCACGGCCTGCAACAGCGCCCACACAAACTGGAACGCGATGTAGCCCGCCGCGTAGTCGAAGCCGGGCACGTCCCCCACGCTCGTCAGCCCCCCGGCGAACGCCACGAAGAAGAACAGCGGGAAGAGCGCCGGGGCGAGGAACGCGGGGTTGGTGAAGTACTTGTAGACCTGCCGACCCGCGACCGCCCACGCCACGGAGAAGAAGCCGCCGAAAGCCTTGGGCCTACGACGACCATCCGCCGTCGCGGCGCTCATCGTGCCACCCGCGCGCGCAGGAAGGCCGAGGCCCCCGAGATGGAGAGCGCTATAAGCACCAGGGCGCACGCGAAGCCGACGGAGAGGGCCTGGATGTCCCAGCCCGTGATCACGAGGCTCCGTATCCCCTCGACGAGGTATGAGATCGGGTTGACCGTCGCTATAAACCGGAACCAGTCCTGCTCTATGAGGTCGCGCGGCAGGTTGATGCTGCTCATAAAGATCGAGACGAAGAACAGCGGGAACGCGCTCTCGACGGCCTCGACCGAACCCGTTCTGAGCGCCAGCATCGCCCCTATACCGCCGAACGCGAGGGAGACGAGCACGGTAAAGAGGATCAGGACGAACATACCGGGGATACCGGACTGGATGTTCACCCCGAAGAGCAGGCCGACTGCCAGAAAGACCACGCCCTGAATAAGCCCGAGGGCCACGACCCCCATCAGCATCCCGAGCAGGAGGGCCGAGGGGCGCATCGGCGTCAGGGAGAGCCGGTCGAAGAACCCGCTCTCGATGTCGCGCGCGAGGTCGGAGCCGGCGGTGATCGCCCCGAAGAGCGCCGCCTGCACGAGCGGGAACGCGAACGCGAAGTCGAGGTACGAGTCGGTCGGGAAGCCGGGCAGGCGCGTCGCCGCGGTCAGCCCGTTGGCGTTTATCGCGAAGAACATCAGCGGGAACAGGATCGCCGAGACGAGCACCGCCGGCTGGCGTAGCGTCCTGATGGTCGAGCGGCGCGCGAGGCTCGTGACCTGCACCCCAAGAGAAGCCGAGCTCAAGCCTGCGCCTCCTCGGCGGCGTGCTCGCCCTCCAGGGAGCGGCCCGTCTTCTCCAGAAAGACGTCGTCCAGGGAGGGTTCGTCGAGGCGGAGGTTCGAGACCTTGAGGCCCTCGCCGTCGAGGGCGCGCACGATGTCGGCGAGGCCGCCCGCGCCGCTGTCGAGGCGGACGGCGACCGTGTCGGGCCGGGAGCCCATTTCTTCCCCGAAGCGCGAGAAGACCTTCGCCACCGCGTCACGCTCGTTGCGGTTCACCGGGGTTGCCTCGACGCTCGGGCGGCCGATCTCGGCCTTCAGCTCCTCGGGCGTCCCCTCGGCCACGATCCGGCCGCGGTCGATGATCCCGACGCGGTCCGCCAGGACGTCCGCCTCTTCCAGGTACTGCGTCGTCAGAAAGACGGTGACCTCTTCCTCGTTGGCGAGCCTGCCGACCTCGGTCCACAGAGCGCTCCGGCTCTGCGGGTCGAGGCCGGTGGTCGGCTCGTCGAGAAACAGTATCCGCGGCCGGTGGACGAGCGCGAGCGCGAGATCCAGCCTCCGCTTCATCCCGCCGGAGTAGCCGCGCACCCTCCGGTCGGCGGCCTCCTCCAGCCCGACGCGCTCCAGAAGCTCGTCGCCGCGCTTCTTTCGCTCCTTTCTGGCTATGCCGTGGAGCGCCGCCTGGAGGTTCAGGTGCTCGCGGCCGGTGAGGAACGGGTCGAGGGCCGCCTCCTGTAGCGCCGCCCCTATGGAGGCGCGGACCTCGGGGCCCTGCTTGACGACGTCGTAGCCCGCGACGAGCGCCACCCCTCCCGTCGGCGGCAACAGCGTCGTGAGCATCAGGACGGTCGTCGACTTCCCAGCGCCGTTCGGCCCGAGGAAGCCGTAGATCTCGCCGGGCTCGACCCGCAGGTCTATGCCGTCGACCGCCCGGGGACCTTTCTTGAACTCCCGGACGAGCCCCTCGACCTCTATGCCGCGATCCCGCGCCACCTCTAGGCCGGCACCTTCGTGCCGGTGAGCTTCTCGCTCGCCTCCCACAGCTTCCGCCGCGCCTCCGCGTCGTAGGCCACGGACTTGGCGGTGATGAGCTTGAGGTCCGACAGGTACTTGCCGGTCATCCCCTCGACGTCGGGCGAGGAGGCGAGGTGGACGAGCGTCTCGGCCCCCTTCTCCGGGCTCCTCATAAACGGCTTGAACGCGTTGAAGAGGATCGAGCCGAGGCCCCCGTTCCCGCTGCCGAAGTTGGTGCTCACGGCCCCGGGGTGGAAGCAGGTCGCCGTCACGCCCGTCCCCTCCAGCTTCTCCGCAAGCTCCATGGTGAACATGATGTTCGCGAGCTTCGTCATCCCGTAGACGGGGAACGCGCCGTAGCGCTTCCTGCTCTGGAGGTCGTCGAAGTTCATCCGCCCCCACCGCTCGGCCTCGGACGCGGTCGTGATGATGCGGCTCGGGGCGCTGCCCTTCAGCAGGTCCATCAGAAGCTCCGTCAGCAGGAACGGCGCTAGATGGTTGAGGGCGAGGGTAGACTCGATGCCGTCGGCCGTCTCGCTCCTCTTCTGGTTCACCACGCCCGCGTTGTTCACGAGCACGTCGAGCCGGTCGTGGCTCGCCCGAAACTCCTCCGCGAGCCTCCTGACCTCGGCCTGCACGGAGAGGTCCGCGAGCAACAGGGAGACGTCGTCGCTGGCGGAGCGGCCCTTGATCTCCTCGACCGCCTCCCTCCCCCGCTCGGCGCTGCGCCCGGTGATGACGACCTCGGCCCCCATCCCGGCCAGATCCACCGCCGCCGCCTTGCCGATCCCCGACGTCCCGCCGGTTATTAGTACGACCTTGCCGTTCATGCCGTTCGTATGCTCCACGATGCTCCTTCTCGATACGATCCGTTACCAAGCCGCTAGTCTTCGAGTCTACACCGGCCACCACGCCGGTCCGTAAGAGACGCTACGCCCCCCTGCCGCGCCAACACCAGCCGCACGAAGCCCCCATGCCCCGCCCGGTAAACCTAGGAGAAGGCCCGCCCACCCAGCCTCACGAGGACGGCCACGATCACCAAAGCTGCCACGAGGTGCATGAGCTCCAGCGCCACGATCATCGCGAGGGGCGCCCCGGTGATGCTGAACGGGGTGTAGAGCGAGAGCAAGAACACCAAGACCGCCGCGACGACGAAAACGCGAAACGGACGCCTCGAAAATCGCCCGAGGAACACGAGAAACCCGGCGGCCAGGATCGCGGGCACGAACGAGAAGACGACCACGGCCCCGAGCGGCAGCGGCCCCCCGGTGTTGCCTACCTCGACGTCAGGGGGGATGGCCCCGAGCGCCGACGCCGCAAGGTAGACGACGGCGTTCAGTGCCGCCGCGAGCACCCCGGCCAGGATCCCGTAGGCCAGTAGGCGCCCGAGCCCCGCAACCTGTCCGCCCCCGACGCGGTTACCCCGCGCCGCCGCCATGGCGCACCTCCTCCTCGGCGGAGGCGCCCCCATCCCCGGTCCCGCCGATCGGCACCCAGATCCGCCGACCGTCCCCGTCGCGGCCGACCCGGCCGAAGCCCGTGCCGGGTATATGTCCGGCGGCCACCACGAGGCCGTCGGCCTCGACCCACTCCAGGAACATCTCCCGCGTGTAGGCCGTCGCCTCCTTGTCCATCGCGAAGGCGATGTTCCAGGTAGGCTCCGTGACCTGGGCGGGGTGGACGACCACGTCCCCCGAGACGATGAGGCCCTCGCCCCCCGACTGCAAGAGCAGGCTCGAATGCCCCGGCGTATGCCCGGGCGTCGGGATCGCCGTGAGCTCCTCCGAGATCTCCTCCTCGCCGTCCAGAAGCTCCAGGACGCCGAGCTTGTCCAGGGGCCGCAACGCCCCCCCTATATAGGAGGTCGAGGCCTCCCACTCGACGGCCTGCGTCACGTACCTCGCCTCCGGGAACGTGGGCTCCCCCTGCGCCGTCAGCGCCCACCCGATGTGATCCCCGTGCAGGTTGGTCAGAAAGACGGTGTCGACTTCTTCGGGCTCCACGCCCGCCGCCGAAAGGTCCTTCAGCATCCCGCCGCCCTGCCCCATGGCGGCAGGCCCGATCCCCGTATCCACCAGCACCGTCTCCCCGCCCGGCAGCTTCAACAGATAAGCGCCGACGCGCCCGTGGAGCGTGCGCGCGTCCGCGAACGCGAACGGGTAACGCTCCATATACGGCCCCCACTGACCGGCCTCGACCCCCGGGAAGATCTGCCCGAGCCCGAAGAACGCCCCCTCGACATCCGTCAGCGCCACGACCTCGACCCCACCTACCCTCAAGCTCTTCATGCCGAACGCTCCTCTCGAGCTGCTACCGATTTCCCAAGACACTAACATGGTATATAGTGAACGTCTACAATATTTTTCACACACGGGTACTGCTAGGATGGTGGGCGGTTTGGGAGAAGAGCTTACGAGCAGGATGGAGGCTTCCACGGGAGAGTCGCGGCTGCGGCTCGTGGAGGAGTTTGCTGCTTTCGGGCCCGCCTACATGAGGTGGGTGAGGTCGTGTCTCGGGGAGGGCGGGACAACGTACGCCCGGATGCGGCTGCTGGGGGTATTGCGGTGCGGCGGGCCCCAGATCATGAGCGGCTTGAGCGGCGAGCTCGGGGTGACGCCGCGCAACGTGACGGCGCTCGTGGATGCCCTGGAGGAGGAGGGGCTGGTTCGCCGGAAGCCCCACCCCTCCGACCGGCGGGCCACCGTGATCGAGATGACCGGCGAAGGGGCCAGTACCTGCGAGGGGATGTACCACGGCCACGCCGAGGCGGCGGCAGAGGTCTTCGACGATCTGTCCGAGGAGGACCGGCGCGAGCTCCTGAGGATTCTGGAGACGCTGCGGGGCGCGCTCAAGCGCCGCGGGACGGCGCGCTAGGCCGCATTACGAGGTCTGGCGCGCGGCTCGTCCGCTACTGCTGGAGGTAGCGGATGCTGTCGACGAGGACGTACTTGTCCTTCGCGGGCTTGCGGCCTTCGAGCCAGGTTGGGAACCAGGCGTTCACGTAGAGGCGCATGGAGGTCTCGGGCAGGCCGTCCGTCCACTCCTTCATCAAGACGCCGTCGGCGTAGAACTTTACGGAGCCGGGGGCGTGGTCGAAGCGGTAGTTGTGGAAGCCCGCGGTCGGGTCGAAGGGGAGGGAGAGGGTCTGGGTGTGGGTCTGCCTGCCGCCCGCGTAGGTGGAGAACATGATCCTGCGCGAGGAATCGTTGTAGATCTCGATGTCGATCTCCGAGGCGTAGTCCGGCGCCTGGTAGAGGAAGAAGCCGGTGATCGAGGAGGGCGCGTTCGGAAGCTGCATGCGCGCCGTGTAGGAGCCGTGACCGTAGAGGTTATCCGAGAGGAGTTCGCCACCGTTCGTGGTGCGCGCGGGGAGCTTGACCCTGAGGTTCCCCCCGCTCACTGTCACGTTCGCCGGGTTCAGGTAGCTCCGCCCGAGGTTGTGGTCGCCCTTGCTCCAGCGAGCCTCGTCCAGGGTGTTGAAGTCGTCGGTGAAGTCCATAACTCCCGCTTGGGCGCCCCCCGCCATCATCGTCGCCCCGATCACGCTCACAAACAGTATTAGAAGTACGCGCCTCATAGCATCTCCTTTAGGTAACCCGGCTGCCTCGGAGAGGCCCTGGGGCTTTGCGTCCCCGTCTCGCGACGGGTTTGCCTTTGTCGTATGCACGAGTATCGTCACGCCGAGATAAATACTTTAGCCGCGCCGGTGCGCTGGCGCGCGCAGAGTATGATGCCCCAAGCTCACCGCCACGACACGGACCGGAGGAAACGTGCGAGAGATCCTGGGAGACCCAACGGAACGTGAGGGGAGTGCCGCCTGCCGGTGGCCGGGCACCGGACGGACGGGAGATTAGGCGGTGTTCGGAGAGCCGAAGGTCACCGACCTGCCGCGTTTGATCTCGGCGCTAGATCCGGCAGACCGGAAGCTGGCGGCGCGCCTCTTCGACGTTCGGGTGACGACGGGCCGGTTGGAGCTGCCGGAGGGGATGCGGGGCTTCGTGGAGCGTTCCTTCGGCTCCGCGGAGGCCGTGCGGGAGCAGCGGATCGTCAAGGTGACGAACCGCGTCACGCTCGAAGGCACCCTCTTCAACGAGCTGCGGGCCTCGCGTCCCATGCAGACCGGCGTGGACCTCGACCTCGGGCAGGAGATCGAGGCGACGAAAGGAGATGCGTTCTGCGATCCTCTCGGTAGCACGCCCTCGGACGTCTTCGGGAGGGTACGGGGCGAGAGCTCTGTCACAGCCTCGAACATCGCCAAGTACGACGGCTTCCACGGGGTCGTCGTCTTCGACGACCACGACCCCCTCGCCTTCTCCCCCGAGAAGGTCTCGGACTACATCTCCGTCGGCCTGCGGTGGGGCAGGAAGGCGCTCGAGGTGGATCCCGAGTCGAAGTATTTCTTTCTCATGTGGAACTGCTTGTGGCGGGCAGGGGGCTCCATAATCCACGGCCACGCCCAGGCGACGGCGACGCGGGGCATGCACTACCCGAAGGTCGAGAGCCTCCGCCGCGCGTCGCTCTCCTACGGGGCCGAACACGGCTCGGGCTACTTCGACGACCTGCACGCGGTCCACGATGCCCTGGGCCTCTCCATCCCGGTGCCCGACGGGGTCCGCGCCTTCGCAAGCCTCGTCCCGATAAAAGAGAAAGAGGTAGTCCTCATAGGTCGCAGCCTGGAAGACGAAAACCTGCGCCTCGCCGTCGCCCGGGTGCTGGAGGGCTTCACGCAGAAACTGGGCGTACGCTCCTTCAACGCAGCGTTCTACGTCCCCCCGCTCGCGACGGCGGAGGAAGACTGGTCAGGCTTCCCGGTCGTGGTGAGGCTCGTGGACCGGGGGGAACCCGCGAGCCGCACCTCGGACATGGGGGCGATGGAGCTCTACGCCGCCTCCGTCGTCGCGAGCGACCCTTTCCGGGTAGCGGAGGCGTTGAGGGGCCAGTAGACCGAGGGGAGCGACGATGCGGGTCGAAGAGAAGCTGAAGGAGATGGGCCTCGTCCTACCGGGACCACCGAGAATACCGGAGGGTGTGCGGCTGCCGTTCGCGTGGGTGCGGGTGCGCGGCGACCGAGCGTACGTCTCCGGCCACGGGCCGCTCGGCGCCGACGGGTCGCCCTCGGGGCCCTTCGGTAAGGTAGGTGAGGAGGTCTCGCCGGAAGAAGGCTACGAGGCGGCGCGCGGGTGCGCGCTCTCCGTCCTCGGCAGCCTCAGGCGCGAGCTTGGCGACCTCGACCGGGTCAGTGCCTGGCTCGTCGTCCATGGCCTCGTCAACGCGGCGCCGGGCTTCGGGGGCACCGCCGGCGTGATCAACGGTTTCTCGGACCTGATCCTGGAGCTCTACGGCCCCGACGCGGGGATGCATGCCCGCACGGCCCCCGGCGTCGCGACCCTCCCCCTCAACCACGCAGTCTTCGTCGCCGCCGAGGTCGAGGTACGTCCCTGAGATCCGCGTCTAACCCCTCGACCACGTCCCCGACCCATGGTACCCAACCGGCCCCCCTCGACGACGGGTCCTCCGGGTTCATCGCTAGCACAGCGGTCGAACGCTTCGTCCCAGCTTCCACGTCGACGGCTACGAGGCCCGGCGGCTGGCGGACTAAAGCACGGGCCAGGCGACCGTAATATGGCCGGTCGGTCCGGGCGCGAGAATACCGCTACGAGAGCCAGCGCCGCGATCCGGTACCCGGCTGATCGTTGCTAATCGGCTTCAGGCTAACCATACAGAGATCGGAGCGAGGACGGCCCACCGAGGATCATCGCACCCTGACGAAAGCGACCCCGTGGATTCCGATGCCTCGGCTACGGGGCGGGATCTCCCCTTCGCCACGCAGCGGAACAGGCGTCTTATCCCGGAGTAGTGCGACGTCTGGAGAGGACGGTAGCGCCGCTAGCCCCCGCCCCGCTCCTGTTCCTGCCTGGTTGGATCACCGCTCCATCTCGGGCGATTCCACAATGTCCCCCACCTCGATGCCGCGCTCCTCGAAGAAGCCCTGGTTGACTTCGAGCGCGTACTGTGCGGGCTCGGCGGAGGGATGTTTGGTCTCGTCGTCGAGGGGCTCCATGTCCTCTATATCCACGATACGGCCGTCGGCGGCTATGTAGGCGATGGAGAGCGGTATCAGGGTGTTCTTCATCCAGAACGACAGCTGCCGCTCCCGCTTGAATACGAAGAGCATCCCCGCGTCCTCTGCGAGCGCGGTCCGTTCCATGAGCCCCCGTGCTCGCTCGGCGCGGTCGTCCGCCACCTCGGCATCGACCTCAACCGGCGCCGCCCCGCCCGACGGCACAATGGTTACGGTCGTCGTCTGCGGCGTGGAGGATGCGGTGGTCTCTGCCAGGGTGCTCGGCTCGGCCATCCGGGAGCTGTCCTCGGCGGCGGATGCGGACTGCTCGGTGGCGGGCGGTTGTTCTCCGCCGCAGGCCGGGGCGAGAAACAAGAGAAGGAGC
>CADCVI010000066.1 GCA_902806105.1 uncultured Rubrobacteraceae bacterium | reverse complement strand
TAGTTCGGGTTCGGGCTAGCGGGGTACGGCTTCTCTCCCTCGGCCTCGATGCGATCTGTGGCCCCCGGCTTGCCGACAGTCAATGTCTAGAGTCTGTCAGGGGGATGCATAGCGTCGACGCACGTCTCGTGAAGCTCCTAACGCCGTGGAGAAGGTAGCGGCACGGTCGGGTTGTCGGTGGGCTCTGAGCAGCCTTGCTCGCTTCAGGTCGCCGGGGCTTCGTGGGCCGTCTCCATCGGCAGGCCTACGTAGTTCTCGGCCAGGCTCGTCGCTCCGGCGCGCGAAGACGTGACGTAGTCCAGCTCGGCGAGTTGCATGCGGTAGCGGAAGTCGTCTTCGTCGTGGAAGCGGTGCAGCATCGAGGTCATCCACCACGAGAAACGGCTCGCCTTCCACACCCGCCGGATGCAGGTGTCGGCGTAGGCGTCCAGACCGCCGGTCTGGCCGGAGGCGTAGGCCTCGGCGAGCGCCTTCGCGAGGACGCGGACGTCGGCGACGGCGAGGTTCATGCCCTTGGCCCCGGTCGGGGGGACGATATGGGCGGCATCTCCCGCTATAAACAGCCTGCCGTGGCGCATCGGCTCGCAGATGAAGGAGCGCATCTGCACGATGCTCTTCTGGAAGATCCTGCCCTCGGTGAGCGTCCAGCCGTCCTCGGTGTCGAGGCGGGCGTGCATCTCCTCCCAGATGCGGTCGTCGGACCAGTTGTCGACAGAGTCGTTCGGATCGCACTGGAAGTACATGCGCTGTATCTCGGGGGAGCGGGTGCTGACGAGGGCGAAGCCGCGCTCGTGGAGGCAGTAGATCAGCTCCTCCGTCGCGGGCGGCCCCTCGACCAGGATGCCGAACCAGCCGAACGGGTAGGTTCGCGTATGCTCCCGGCGCACGCCCTCCGGGATGTGGGAGCGCGACGGCCCGAAGAAGCCGTCCGCCCCGACGACGTAGTCGCAGACGAGCTCATCCTCCTCAGAGGTCCCGTCGTAGCGTATCCCCCCGGCTTCGAGGTCAAGCTTCGCTCCGCCGCGGAAGCGGACCTTTGGCTCGCCGGTTTCGAGGTCCCGAAGGCCGGTGACCGCCGTCTCGAACAGGATCCGGCCCCCGGCGGCGAGGCGGGCCCGGTTCAGGTCCTTGACGACCTCCTGCTGGCCGTAGACCACGATGGTCTGGCCCGTGAGGTCGGTCAGGTCGATGCGGTGCCCCCGGCCGCCGAAGCGCAGCTCGACGCCGGTGTGGACCGCCCCCTCGCGGTCCATCCTCTCGCCGACGCCGGTCTCCCTCAGTAGCTCGGCCGTGCCGTGCTCCAGGACGCCCGCCCGGACGGTGGTTTCGATCTCCTCGCGTGATCGGAGCTCGATCACGACGGACTCTATCCCCTGCAAGTGGAGCAGGTGCGAGAGCAACAGCCCCGCCGGTCCGCCGCCCATGATGCCTACCTGCGTACGCATGACGTCCCTCCTTGTCCTCTGCTTGCACGCTCCTCCTCCTGCGCCCTTCTCAACGAGGGCTCCACTCCGCCCACAGCTCCTGCGGGCCACGAAACTGGGCGTTCGCGTTGAACTCGAAGCTCTGGTCCGGCGGCGAGAGCTTGAGGTCAGGGAGCCTCCGCGTGAGGTGCTCGAAGGCGATCTTCGCCTCCAGGCGGGCGAGCGGGGCGCCGAGGCAGAAGTGGATGCCGTGGGAGAAGGCGATGTGCCCCTTTGCGTTCGGGCGGCGGATGTCGAACTCCCGGGGGTCGTCGAAGACCGCCTCGTCGTGGTTGGCGGAGGCGAGGAGGAGCATGATGCGCGCGCCCTCCGGCACCTCGACGCCCGCTATCTCGACCGGCCTCGTGGTCGAGCGGCGCCAGGCGATGACCGAGGTGTCGTGGCGCAGGATCTCCTCGACCGCGTTCTCGATCAGGGATGGGTCCTCGCGGAGCTCGTCCCACACGCCGGGGCGCGAGAGGGTCTGGCGGAGGCCGTTCGAGATCAAGCTGGTCGTCGTCTCGTGGCCGGCGAAGGAGAGGCTGTAGTCGATGCTGACGACCTCTTGCAGGCTGAGGTTGCTCTCGTCCTCGGCCCTGATGCGGAGCAGATCGCTCGTATAGTCGTCGCGCAGGTCTTCGGCGCGCCCGTGGACGAACTTCTCTATGTAGCCGAAGAGGGCGCTCATCTTCTCCACCGTCGGGAGTTGCTCCTCGGGCTCCATGCGCCCGAACGAGACCTTGAGGCGGTCGTAGCACCAGCTCTTGAGGAGCTCGGTGTCCTCCTCCGGGTAGCCGATGAGGCTGAACACCACCGACGCGGGCAGAGGGAAGGCGAACCGGCGCACCATGTCCGCCCGCCCCTCCCGCATCATCCCGTCGATCAGGCCGTCCGTCAGCTCGCGGATGCGCCCTTCGAGGCCGGTGACGCGCCTGGCCGAGAACGCACGCGCGGCGTGCTTGCGCGTCCTCTTGTGCAGCGGAAGATCGGCGGTCGAGGTGGTCGGGGTGACGCGGACGCCTTTCTTCAGAGCCGCCAGCGCATCGTCGGTCAGGGGGTGTATGGGCTCCTGGACCCTCGCGTTGGAGAATGTCTCGGAGTCCTTCACGATCCTTGCGATATCCTCGTAGCGGCTGACCACCCAGAAGCCTATCTTCGGGGCGTAGAAGATCGGGGCCTCCCTGCGGAAGCGCTCGTAGTACGGGTACGGATCGGCCAGGTAGCCCGGCGAGAGCGGGTCGAAGTCCGGGTCGACGGGGTAATCTGCCTGCTTGGGGTCTACGGTCTGGCTCATCTCTCTCCCCTCAAGGTTCCCGGCCCCCGGCAGTTTCGCTGTGCCAGCGAGGCGAGGTGCCCGGCAAGCTCCTCCGGACGGCATAGGAACGCCGCGTACGAGGTGCCTATCGAGATCACCGTCTCACACTCCAACCCCTCGCGCATCCCCCGCCGGACGAAGATGCCTATCTTCCGGTCCTGAAGGCACTCTCTATGGTCCCGCGAACCGCGCCCGAAGGTCCCGTCCGTCACGGCGACCGGAGGACTCGGGGACAAGACGCCACGCGTTCCGGCCGCCGTGGGAGCAACCGTCGTAGAGGACTTCCTCAGGGTTGCCGACGGTGAACTAGCTCCCGTCCTCGCTCGGCACGAGGTCCGGGAGGACGATCGCCTCGTGGTCGTCCTCCCCTCCTGCCAGCACCGGGCGCCTTGTCACGCCCCGTGTATCAGGACGAAGGTGCTCGTTGGTCAGGCCCCGTGGTCTACTCCGCCCTCGCGTTGCGCGCAAGCTCCGTGTATTTCTCCCTCAACTCTCGGTGTTGCGGGCTGCTTCTGCGAGGACGCGTTGCGCCACGGCGAAGGCGGCGTTGGCAGCGGGTACGCCGCAGTAGACCGCGCACTGGAGCAAGACCTCGCCTATCTCGTCTTCCGTCAGGCCGTTTCGGAGGGCAGCCCGGACGTGCATCTCCAGTTCGTCCATCTTGCCCAGGGCGACCATCGCGGTCATGGTGACGCAGCTTCTGGTCCGGCGGTCGAGGCCGGGGCGCGACCAGATCTCCCCCCACGCGTACCGCGTGATGAAGTACTGAAAGTCCTCCGTAAATGGTGTCGTGCGCGCCACGGCCCGGTCCACGTGCTCATCCCCGAGCACCTCCCTGCGCACGCGCATCCCAGCTTCGTGGCGCGAGGCATCCGTCCTATCGCTCACCTTCTCGACCACCCTTCCGTACCGGCTTCAGGTGGCCGAGGATCTCGCCCGTGACCTCCTCCGGCCTCTCGACGTTGGCGATGTGGGCCGACCGTTCGATCACCGCGAGGCGGCAATCCGGGATGCCGTCGCGGATGGTCTCTGCTTTCTCCACGGGTGCTGCGGGATCTTCGGACCCGGCGATCACGAGCGTCGGCGCGGTGATGCGGCCGAGCCCGGGGCGGAGGTCCGCGTCGCGGATCGCCTCGCAGCAGCCCGCGTAGCCCTCGGGGTTCGCGCCGCGGAGCATCCCCCCGGCCCACCGCAGGACCTCCGGTCGCTCTTCACGCAACGCGGGCGTGAACCAGCGCTCCAGCACCGCGTCCGCGACCGCTTCCATACCCTCCGTCCGGACGGCCCTGGCGCGGTCCTCCCAGGCACCGGGCGGGTCGAAGCGGGCAGCGGTGCAGCACAGGACGAGCCCCTCGATTCGCTCCGGAGCCTCGCTCCCGAGCCACATCCCGACCATCCCGCCGATGGAGAGGCCGCAGAAAGAGAACTTCTCGACGCCGATGCGATCCATCAGAGCCAGCGCGTCCCCGCCGAGGTCGTCCATCGAGTAGGGTCCGGATGGAACGGGCGAGCCGCCGTGGCCGCGGTGGTCGTAGCGCACAAGCCGGAAATGCTCGCGCAGGGCCGGGGCCTGCGCGTCCCACATCTCCAGGGTCGTGCCGAGCGAGTTCCCGAGCACGAGGACCGGCGCATCCTCAGGGCCTTCAGTTCGATGGTAAAGCTCGACGGTTCCTCCGTTCACGTACCAACCTCCTCGCGGTAGAAGTCCAGGGCCCGGTCGACGAAAGCCCCCGCCGAGCCGAGGTAGCTCTGCGGGTCGAGGGCGGCATCGATCTCCCCGGGCGAGAGCACTTCGGTCAGGGCTGGTTCCGCCAGGATCTCCTCCCGCAAAGCGCTCCCGTTCTCCTGGGTCCGGTGGGAAGCTGCCTTGACGAGCTCGTGGGCCTCCAGCCTGCCGAGCTTCCTCGCGGCGACGGTCGTCAGGTTCTCGGCGAGGATCAGGCCCCCCGTCAGGCCGAGGTTCTCGCGCATCTTCTCGGGGCGCACCTCCAGGCCCTCCGCGACCTCACGAACCGCGCTCGCGGCGCCGCCGGTCAGGGCGAGGGCGTCTGAGAGGGCCTCCCACTCGGCGTGCCAGGCGCCCGCCGCCCGCTCGTGCTCCCCGACCATCGCCCCCTGAAGGGTGCTCGCGAGGTCCCGGACGCGGCGCGCGGAGGCGGCGGCGGTTACGGAGAGGATCGGGTTGCGCTTGTGGGGGAGCGTCGAGGAGCCGCCACGGCCCTCGCCCGCGGGCTCGGCGACCTCCCCCACCTCCGTCTGGGCCATGAGGATGACGTCGCCCGAGATCTTCTCTAGGACGCCCGCGAGCAGGGAGAGCGCGCCCCCTACCCCGGCTATCCTCGTCCGGTCCGTGTGCCACGGCACGACCGGCTCCGGGAGCCCGAGCCCCGACGCGAACTCCCCGAGGACGGGGAGGCCGGAATCGCCCAGAGAGGCCAGCGTCCCCGCGGCCCCGCCGAGCTGCGCGGAAAGCCCGTTCGAGCGCACCTCCACCAGCCTCCTCCTCGCCTCCAGCAAGGAGACGAGCCAGCCCGCCGCCTTGAGGCCGAAGGTGGTCGGCAGCGCCTGCTGCATCACGGTGCGCGCGGGCATGACGGTCGCGCGGTGCTCGTCCGCGAGCCGCGCGCAGGCGGAGGAGATCCCATCCACCTCGGCGAGGATCATGCCCAGCACCCTCCGCGAGACGAGCATCGAGGCGGTGTCGGTGATGTCCTGGGAGGTTGCGCCTTTATGGACGTACCGGGCCGCCTCCCGCGAGACCTCGCGGACGGCGGCTGTCAGGGCCTTCACGAGAGGGGGGACCGGGTTGCCCGTCGCGCGCCCGGCGCGTCCTATCTCCTCGGGGTCGAACCGGCTCGCGTCGCAGCACGAGACGATGGCCTCGGCGGCTTCCTCGGGGATCAGGCCGGCTCGCGCCTCGGCGACGGCGAGCGCCCCTTCGGCCTCGAGCATGGCCCCGAGCCACGCTCGCCCCCCGAGCGCCTCCCGGAACGCGTCCGGCACGAAGATCGGCCGGAACAAATCTTCAGACATCGAAGAACGCGGTCTGCCGGTCGCCCTGAAGCCGTATGTCGAAACGATAAGAATCCCCCTGCTCCCGCGCAACGAGCGTCCCGCGAAGCTCCGGGTTTTCGATGGAGAGCAGGACGGGGTCTTCGGCGTTCGCCCCGGCCTCGTCGGAAAAATAGATCCGGGTTACCAGGCGCTTGAGGAGGCCGCGGGCGAAGACAGAGACGGCGATGTGCGGCGCCTGCACGGAGGTTCCGTCCGGGCCGGGGACACGCCCCGGTTTGACGGTGACGAACGAGAACGTCCCGTCCGGGTCGGACCCGAAGCGCCCGAAGCCCTCGAATC
Source organism: uncultured Rubrobacteraceae bacterium (assembly GCA_902806105.1). Next base: position 7,206 of record CADCVI010000066.1, on the reverse strand, counting down.
CCTCGTCGAGCGGCAGGTCTTCCCGGTCGTCCTCCGGGTGGGCGTAGCGGCCGGAAGAGCCCGCCTGCCAGACCTCGATCATCGCGTCCGGGACGGCCTCGCCCGCCCCGTCGTAGATCGTGCCGGTGATGCGGATCGCCCCCGGATAGTCGGGAGAAACCAGCTCGGAGCGGTCCTCGCCGAGGAGCGCGTCGGCGAAGAAGGGGCCGACGGTCTGCGAGGGGGTCGGTGGGAGGCTCACCGGTGGTCCTCCATCGGGGTCGCCTCGCGCCCGCGCAGGACGATGTCGAAGTTGTAGCCGAGGGCCCACTCCGGCTCGGTCAGCGAGAGGTCGAAGGTCGAGATCAGGCGCTGCTGGTCCTTGGGATCGCGGACGGACTGGAAGATCGGGTCCTGCGAGAAAAGAGGGTCGCCGGGGAAGTACATCTGCGTGATGAGCCGCGTGGCGAAGGCCGGGCCGAAGAGCGAGAAGTGGATGTGGGCCGGGCGCCAGGCGTTCTCGTGGTTTTTCCACGGGTAGGCGCCGGGCTTTATGGTGACGAAGCGGTAGCGGCCGTCGTCGTCGGTCATGCACCGGCCGGCGCCCGTGAAGTTCGGGTCGAGCGGGGCGGGGTGGCGGTCGCCCGCGTGCACGTAGCGGCCGGCGGCGTTTGCCTGCCAGATCTCGACGAGGCTGTTCCTCACCGGCCTGCCATCACCGTCGAGTACCCGCCCGGAGACGATGATCCTCTCCCCAAGCGGCTCCCCCCCGTGCCCGCGGGTGAGGTCGTTGTCGAGCGGCCCGACCGTGCCGTGGCCGTAGGCCGGGCCGGTAACCTCGGTGAGGGTGTGCGGGAGTATCGTGAGCGGCCGTTCGGGGACGCGCAGGCGTGTGGAGCCGTAGTCGGGGTAGTAGAGGGTGGCGCCGTCGTCGTCGCGGCGGTAGCCGGGTATCCGTGTGCGAAATTCCTGTGCCACCGGATCCTCCTCTCAGGCCGCGTTCTCGACGACCATCGCTATGCCCTGGCCGACGCCGATGCACATGGTGGCGAGGCCGTAGCGCGCGTCAGGGCGCCGCTTCATCTCGTGTACGAGCGTGGTGAGGATGCGGGCGCCGGAGCAGCCGAGCGGGTGGCCGAGGGCGATCGCGCCGCCGTTCGGGTTCAGCCGCTCGTCGCCCGGGTCCATCCCCCACTCGTGGATCACGGCTAGCGACTGCGCGGCGAACGCCTCGTTCAGCTCGATCAGCCCGACGTCGTCCATGGAGATCCCGGCCCTGGAGAGCGCCTTCTTCGTGGCCGGAACCGGCCCTATGCCCATGACCCTAGGCGGCACCCCCGCGACCGCGACGCTCCTTATCTTCGCCAGGGGCGTCAGCCCATGTGCCTCTGCGTACTCCTTCGAGACGACGAGGACGGCCGCGGCCCCGTCGTTTAGCGAGCTGGAGTTGCCCGCGGTCACGCTGCCTTCCCCGGAGAAGGCGGGCCTGAGCTTGCCGAGCTTCTCCATCGTGGAATCCCGCCTCGGGCCCTCGTCGGCCTCCACGATCGTCTCGGCCCCCTTCCTGCCCTTTACGGTGACAGGGACGATCTCGTCGCGGAACTTCTTCTCGTCCTGTGCTGCGACTGCCTTCTCGTGGCTCCGTATGGCGAAGCGGTCCTGGGCCTCGCGGGAGACGTCGTAGTCCCTCGCGATCCCCTCGGGGTCGTCCTCGTCCGGGGTGATCAGGAAACGCTCCTGGGCCAGGTTCTCGGCGGTCATCCCGAGGGTGTCGGTGTGGCCCATCTCCTCCATCTTCGGGTTCACCATGCGCCAGCCCAAGGTGGTGTCGAACATCGTGGCGTTGCCGGTGGGAAAGGCGCGCTCGGGCTTGGGCATGACCCACGGAGCCCGGCTCATGGACTCGACCCCGCCGCCCGCGTAGACGTCGGCCTCGCCGAGCATCACGGCGCGGGCCGCGCCCGCCACCGCCTCCAGCCCGGAGCCGCAGAGGCGGTTCACCGTCGCGCCGCCGACGGAATCTGGGAAGCCGGCGAGGAGCAGGCTCATCCGGGCGACGTCGCGATTGTCCTCCCCGGCCTGGTTGGCGCACCCGAAGTACACGTCCTCGACCTCAGACGGGGGGACACCGGCGCGCTCCATGAGCGCCTCCAGGGCCGCCGCCCCGAGGTCGTCGGGGCGCACCGCGCTCAGGGAACCGCCGTGGCGCCCGATCGGGGTCCGCACCGCCCCGACGATCCAGGCCTCGCGTATCGCTCCTCCGTAAGCCATGCCTACACGCTCCTTCCGGTCAGGGGCCCCGCGCCCCGGACGATCGGCCTCATCCTACCTTCTTCCGGCGCGCCGCCGCGGTCCTCTCCTGGAGGTCGCGCAGCACCCGGAGCTCGTCCTCCGTCGGCGGCTCCGTCGTCGCCACCTCGCCGGCGACCTTCAGGTCCCAGCCCGTCGCCCCCCTCGCATCCTCGACCGAAGCACCCGGGTGTAGCGCGACGAGGGTCAGCTCACGACTCCCCGGGTCGGGCTCCAGTATGCCGAGGTCGGTGATGACCACCGTGGGACCGCCGCCCGAGTACCCGAGGTCCCCGCGGGAACCGCCGCCCCGAGCGTGACCTACCGACGTCACGAAGGCGAGCTTCTCGACAAAGGCGCGCTTCGATTGCCTGAGGACTATAAAGACCTCCCTGGCCGAAGCCGCGATCTCCGGCGCCCCTCCCGCCCCCGGTAGGCGGACCTTCGGGTCCTCGTACGGGCCCACTACCGTCGTGTTGAGGTTGGCGTAGCGGTCGATCTGGGCCGCCCCGAGGAAACCTACGTCCACCCGTCCGGCCTGGAGCCAGTAGTTGAAGATCTCGGGCACCGAGACCACGGCGTCCGCGTGTTCGGCGAGCTCGCCGTCCCCGATACTGAGAGGCAGCACCTCCGGCTTCGCCCCGATGGTTCCGGATTCGTAGATCAGGACGCACTCCGGAGCGTGGGTGAGCCGGGCGAGGTTTGCCGCCTGGCTCGGGATGCCTATTCCGACGAAGCAGACAACGCCGTCCTTCAGCCTGCGCGAGGCTGCCACCGTCATCATCTCGTCGGCGGTGTAGCCCCGTCCGTCGCCGTCCTTCATCTCATGGCCCCCTGCTCCCGAATGCTCCTGAGGTGCTCCCGGAAGTCCTCCACCCCGAGCACGTGCTTCTCCATCCACCCGCCGAACTTCTCGCGGTCCCGTCCTATCGGGTCCCACGCCTCGTAGAAGGCGTTGTCGCGGGAGTAGTAACCGTGGGTGTAGGCCGGGTAGGCGCCTTCAGGCTCGACGGCCACCGCGTCCACCGCCACGGAGGGCAGCACGATCCCGAAGTCGTGCGGCTCGAAACCGTCGACGACCTCCTCCACCGTGACGATCACGCGGCGCGCGGAGAGCGCGGCCTCCTTCTGGACGCCCGTGATCCCCCACAGCGCCACGTTGCCCTTCCTGTCCGCCTGCTGCGCGTGGATCACGGCGACGTCCGGGTTCAGGGCCGGCACCGCCATCAGCTCCTCACCCGTGAACGGGCACTTTATGGGAGCGATGGTCGGCGTGACCTTCGGAAGGTCCGTGCCCACGTAGCCGCGCAGCACCGCGAACGGCAGGTTCGATGCCCCGGCCACGTAGCGGTTCGCCATCCCCGCGTGGGAGTGCTCCTCGATCTCGATGGGGTTCGGCCAGCCCTTCTCGATGGCGTCGCGGAAGCGGTGCAGGGAGCCGACGCCGGGGTTGCCGCCCCAGGAGAAGATGAGCTTTCGCGCGGTGCCCATCCCGATCATCTGGTCGTAGATCAGGTCGGGCGTCATCCTGACGAGCGTCAGGTCACGCTTCTCCTGGCGGATGATCTCGTGAGCCGCCGCGAACGGGATCAGGTGCGTGAACCCCTCCAGCGCTACCGTGTCCCCGTCGTGGACGAGCCCCGAGACCGCCTCACGCAGCCCCACTATCTCAGCCAACACCGACCTCCTGCCTGCATACCATTCTCCTCCTCACCCGGGAGCCCGTGCGGCAACCTCGAAATGCCCCAGCCGCCCGGCATCGCCTTCGGGCAAACCCTTCCCGATCCTCTCGCTCTCCTGACGAATCATTCTGGATGTCCCCGTCCCATGGCGCAAACGCAGAGAGCGGTTTCCGAGGGCTGACGGCGCCTCCCTCGTGGGCTTCAGCCCCTGCGGGAGATCGCCTGGCTCATCGCTTCTACGTTCGGCTCTCGTCCGGTCCAGAGCCTCTGGGCGAGCACCCCCTGGTACAGCAGCATCCGCTCGCCGGCGACGACGCGAGCGCCGTGTTCCCGGGCGGCCCGGACCAGCGCGGTCTGCTTGCCGGGACGGTAGACCGCGTCGCAGACGTCCACGTCCTCACGAAGGTACTCCCCGGGTAGCGGGAGGGGATCCCCGTCCTTCATCCCGAGCGGCGTGGCGTTGACGATTACGTCCGCGTCCCTCGCGGCTTCGTCGAGGGCTTCCGTGGGGTAGATCCTGATCCCTTCCACCCCCGCCGCGCGCAGCCCCTGCGCCAGCTCTTCGGCGCGGCCCGCGCTCCTGTTGACGAGGCGCAGCTCCCCGGCCCCCTCTCCGCTCAGGGCCAGGGCGATGGAGGCCGCGGCCCCCCCGGCGCCGAGGAGCAGGACGCGCCGTCCGGACACCTTTATACCGGCCTCCCTGCACGCTTCGACCATCCCGCCGCCGTCGGTGTTGTACCCGTGGAGCCTGGACCCCTCGTCGATCACCACGGTGTTCACGGCGCCGGAGACGCGAGCGCCCTCGTCAATCTCGTCGACGAGGCCGACCATGGCCTGCTTGTGAGGCATCGTGATGTTGAAGCCGCGAAGCTTTAGGGCGGCCATGCCCCTCACCGCGTCGGGCAGCTCTCCGGGGTCGACGTCGAAGCACACGTAGGCGAAATCCAGCCCGTCCGCCTCGAAGGAGGCGTTGTGCATCCCCGGGCTCAAGCTGTGCCCGACGGGATGCCCGATCAGGGCGAGCACGCCGGTCTTTCCGCTGATCATGCCTCTACTTCCTCGCTGTCTCGCACGGCTTCCAACGCGGCCGACATTATACGGGTCACGTGGCATCTCGCCCCACGCCCACCAGCGGGGCGACCTCCGCCCCGCTTTCTCCACGACCCACCAACGGCGGCCCCACCGGCTCGTACCCGCACACCCGGGTGGGCATCTTCACACATCGCGTTTGCACGACATCTCTTCGCCGATACCATCTATGTGTATCGAGCATTTAGCAAAGGTCTTTTACGAAGGAGAGGCGTCGTGTTCCCGACGAAGATATTGTTGGCGACGAACGGTTCCGCGGAGGCTTCCATCGCTGAGGAAGCGGCGGTCGAGCTGGCCGATGGGACGGGTTCGGAGCTGCACGTCGTACACGTGGTCTCCATGGTGCCCGAGTTGCCGCATCCGGGGGCCGCGACGAGGGAGCGGAGCGAGGCCGTGCTGGAGCGGAGGAGGCTCAGGGGCCTCGCCCTCCTCGACGCCCGGGTGGGGCGCATAGAAGGGAAGCTCGGCGGGACCGTTTCGGGGTCGTACTACAGGGAGGGTACGCCGGAGAAGGCCGTGATCCTGCTCGGCGAGGAGCTCGGGGCCGGTTTGATCGTGACGGGCGGGGCGCCGCGTCCCTGGTTCGAGCGGGTATTTACGGGCCTCGGCTTCTCCGAGCGCGTCTCGCGCAGGGCCGGGCGCCCCGTCCTCGTGGCCTCCGAAGCTACGTCCGAGAAGGCCGTGCGCAACTAGAACGGCCCCAGGAGCCGCCACCGCGCCCGTCATTCTGTATGCCCCGGTCCGCGAACGGCGGCCGCGGCCCTCCTTCGTCCGGTCCGCGCGGCCTTGCCGCGTTCAGTTGCGCGCCGGGGGGTGGCGGTGGCTCTTTCGTTCGAAGTCCGTCACCTTGCCGACCTCGCTCAGCAGCCCGAGGGGCTTGAGCAGGGCCTTGGCGGGCCAGCCGAAGACGCCGAGCGGGTGCCGGATCGCCTGCCCGGCAAGCCTCATCGGCAGCGAGGTCGCGCGGTCGGTCACGTCCCTGGCGTACTCTGCGTAGATGTGGCCCGAGAACATCTGCGTGTAGGCGCAGTTGTCGCACCGGCTGGCGCGCAGGCGGTTGGAGAGGTACAGGAGTTCGTGGCGACCTTCGACCCGGCAGTTCGGGCACGTCAGGATGGCTTCGTTTTCGACCTTCACGTCGGTCCCTTCCAAGCTCTCCCTTACAACAGCAGTTCCCAGTCCGACAGGGCCGCCTGAAGGTCCCCGAGGAACCGGGCCCCGTCCGCCCCGTCGGCCACCCGATGGTCCACCGAGAGCGTCGCGGAGATCACGCGCAGCGGCAGCCACGCCCCGTCCCGCCACTCCGGCACCGTCCGGACCCGGCCCAGGGCCAGTATGCCAGCCTGCGGCGCGTTGATGATGGCATCGAAGGCGTCCACCCCCATCATACCGAGGTTGGAGACGGTGAAGGTGCCGCCGGAGAGGTCGTCGGCCCCGAGCGCGCCCTCCCGGGCCTTCCGCACGAGCTCCTTCGCCGCCGGGACGAGCTCTCGCAGAGGCATCGAATCGGCCCCCTTGAGGACCGGCACCACGAGCCCGTCGTCCGTCGCCACCGCGACGCCGAGGTTGACCCGGCGGTTCACGTCTGCGTATCCGCCCTCCACGTAGCGGGAGTTGAGGCGCGGATGGTTCTTGAGCGTCCTGGCGATGGCGAGCACGAGAAGCTCCGTGACCGAAGGGGCCGGGTCCATCTTCGTCTTGAGACGCTCCCGAAGCTCCAGCAGGCCGTCGGCCTCCAGATCCCTGGTGAGGTAGAAGTGCGGCACGTCCCTGAAGCTCTTCGCCGTCCGCTCCGCGCCGACGCGCCGTATCCGGGAGAGGATTTCCCTCTCGACATCCTCGCCGGGGGGCGGTTCGGGAGGAGCCGCTGGCACCGACGCTGCGCCCGCCGGCTCGCTTACGACCGTTGCGGGAGCCTCGGGGGCTTGCGGGGGGACTTCGTGTAGCGCTTCTTGCGGCGTCCCCTGGCGGAGGTCCGCCTCCAGAACGTCGGAGAGGTAGATCCTGCCTGCGGGGCCGGAACCGGTGATCCCCTCTATGGAGATGCCGCGCCTGACGGCGGCCTTGCGTGCGGCGGGAGAGGCGCGTACCCCGCGCCGGCCGCTGCGGTACTCCCTGGTCTCGGGGGCCGCCGCTATGGGCGGGGCGGCTTCCAGACCGGGGGACG
>CADCVI010000065.1 GCA_902806105.1 uncultured Rubrobacteraceae bacterium | reverse complement strand
CGTGACCGACGAGGATCACCGTGATCCCCTCGGACTTCGCGAGACGCATCAGCCGCGCCGCCGTCTCCCGAACCTGCCCCACGCCCCCCGGCGCCCCCGTAAGCTCCGACGAGTAGAGCGTTTGTATGGAGTCCACGACTACGACCCTCGGCCGCTCCTCCAGGATCGTCGCCTCGATCACGTCCACGTCGGTCTCGGACAAGACCCGGAAACCCGCTTCTCCGACCCCGAGCCGCCGCGCGCTCAGTGCCACCTGCCTGGGCGACTCCTCCCCCGAGACCATCAGGCACCCCTCGCCGAGGTTCCCCATCACCTGCAACAAGAGCGTGCTCTTCCCGACCCCCGGCTCCCCACCGACGAGGACGAGCGAGCCCGGTACGATCCCGCCACCGAGCACCCGGTCCAGCTCACCCACCCCGGTAGAGACCCTGCCGCCCTCCCCCTCCGCCCGAACCTCGTTGAGCGCAAGCGTCGTCCCGGCGCCCTTCCTGCCCGGCGCCTTCGCGTTGGCCGCCCGAGCGGCGAACCCGACGACCTTCTTGTCCTCCCGAGCCTCCTCGATGAGGGTGCTCCACTCCCCACACTCCGGGCACCGTCCCAGCCACTTCGGCTCCTGGTGCCCGCAGTTCGAGCAGGTAAATACGCTTTTCGTAGCCATGAATTGATTGTACGGGACGGGCGCCGATTTACAGCCTTACCCCATCCCATGCACCGCAACGGTACTACGATGAGGCTATACGCAACCTGGCACGGTGCCAGAGTCGCCCTCCTCCAATCTCCAGCTCCCCCCTAGCTCACGACATAAAGCCCGGACTCCCGGCAATTCTCTTCTTCCCATGGTTTCGATAAACAGGTAGGGGAATCGGAGGGTTCGCGTGGCGGGAGAACGCTCCTCACCGCTATCGTGCGACCGTGTCGGGGCGCCGACGGGTACTAGGCGTTGGTGGATACCGAACGAGGCACATCTTGCTCCGCCTCGCCTCACGACTGGACAGCGAAGATATCGACACTCTAGAGAAGTCCTCGCGCGAACGTATGCTGCGGGCTAGCGGCTAACCGCATACGAAAGGCCGGGACCCCTTTCGGAGCCCCGGCCCGGTAACGCTACTTCGTTGGTTGTTTACTTCTCGAGCTGCACTACCTCGGTCGGCTTGGTGACCCTGATGTTCACGATCGTCTCGTCCTCCGCGACGTCCTCGAAGGAGATGTCGTTCGGCTCGATGATGACCTTCGAACCGTCCGGGATCTCGCCCTTCAGGATCATCTCGCTCATCGGGTCCTCGATCATGCGCTGCAGGACGCGGCGCAATGGCCTCGCACCGAACGCCGGGTCGTAGCCCGCCTCGGAGAGCTTGTCCAGGGCCTCGACGGTGAACTCGATGGCTACGTCGCGCTCCTCCATCTGCTTCCTGAGACGCTGGATCTGGATCTCGATGATGTGGCGCATGTCCTCGCGCTCGAGCTTGTGGAAGACGATGATCTCGTCGATCCGGTTCAGAAGCTCGGGACGGAAGATCTTGCGGAGCTCGCTCGTAACCCGACCCTTCATCTCCTTGTAGGAGAGACCGGACTCCTCGTTGCCGAAGCCGAGGGACTTGGTCTTGTTGATGGTCTGGGCCCCGACGTTGGAGGTCATGATGAGGACCACGTTCTTGAAGTCCACGGTACGACCCTGCGCGTCGGTGAGCATCCCGTCTTCGAGAATCTGGAGCATGATGTTGAAGACGTCCGGGTGGGCCTTCTCGATCTCGTCGAAGAGAACCACGCTGTAGGGGCGCCTGCGCACCTTCTCCGTGAGCTGGCCGCCCTCGTCGTAACCGACGTAGCCGGGAGGCGAACCAACCAGCCTACTGACGGTGTGCCGCTCCATGTACTCGGACATGTCGAGACGGATCATGGAGTCCTGATCGCCGAAGAGGTACTCGGCGAGCGTCCTCGCAAGCTCGGTCTTACCGACGCCCGTGGGCCCGAGGAAGACGAACGAGCCGCTCGGCCTGTTCGGGTCCTTGATCCCCGCGAAGGTACGCCGGATGGAGCGCGAGACGGCCTTGATGGCCTCGTTCTGCCCGACGACGCGGCCGTGCAGCTCGTCCTCCATCTTCAGGAGGCGCTCGGACTCCTCCTCGGTCATCTTCTTGACCGGGATGCCCGTCCACATGGAGACGATCTCGGCGATCTCGTCCTCACCTATGGAAGACGTGTAGCCGTCGTCGCCGCTCCCCTCGCGCCAGTTCTGCTCGAGCTCGCGACGCCTGAGGGCGAGCCTGCGCTCGGTGTCCCGAAGACGCGCGGCCTTCTCGAACTCCTGGCCGTCGATGGCGGCCTCCTTCTGAGTCCGAACCTCGCTGAGCTCGTCGTCGACCTCCTTGTAGTAAGGCGGCGACGCCATCGTCTTGATCCGCATCTTGGAGGCGGCCTCGTCGACGAGGTCGATGGCCTTGTCCGGGAGGAAGCGGTCGCTGATGTAACGGTCACCGAGCTCGGAGGCGGCCTTGAGGGCCTCGTCCGTGATCTCGATCTTGTGGTGCTGCTCGTAGCGGTCGCGCAGCCCCTTGAGGATGAGCTCGGTCTCCTCGACCGTCGGCTCGCCGACCTGGATGGTCTGGAACCTGCGCTCCAGCGCCTTGTCCTTCTCGACGTACTTGCGGTACTCGTCGGTCGTGGTAGCGCCGATCACCTGGAGCTCGCCTCGCGCCAGCGCCGGCTTCAGGATCGAAGCTGCGTCGATGGCACCCTCCGCGGCACCCGCCCCGACGAGGTTGTGGATCTCGTCGATAAACAGGATGATGTCGCCGTGGTCGGTGATCTCCTTCATGATCTTCTTGAGGCGCTCCTCGAACTCGCCCCTGTACTTGGAGCCGGCCACGAGGGCACCGAGGTCCAGCGTGTAGACCTCCTTGTCCGCCAGGATGTCCGGAACGCGGTTCTCCGCGATCTCCTGCGCGAGCCCCTCGACGATGGCGGTCTTGCCGACCCCCGGCTCGCCGATGATGACCGGGTTGTTCTTGGTGCGCCGCACGAGGATCTGCATGATCCTCTCGATCTCCTTGGCGCGCCCGATGACCGGGTCGAGCTTCTGCTCGTCGGCGTACGTCGTGAGGTTGCGGCCGTACTGGTCGAGCTGACGCGTCTTGGGCCGCTTGGCCTCGACGCCCCGACCGGAGGCCGCCTCGCCGCCAGCGCCACCGCTCCTGCCGCGCTGCGCCCGGCCGCCGCCGAGCATCCGCACGACCTCACGCCGGACCTTGTCCGGGTCGACGTCGAGGTTGGAGAGCACGCGAGCGGCCACGCCCTCGGACTCGCGAACGAGCCCGAGCAGGATGTGCTCGGTGCCTATGTAGTTGTGGCCGAGCTGGAGCGCCTCGCGGAGCGCGAGCTCGAGCACCTTCTTGGAGCGCGGGGTGAACGGGGCCTGTCCGCCCGTCCCCTCCTCGCCGTACCCGACGATGCTCTCGACCTGCTCGCGGACCTCATCGAGGGTCACGTTCAGGGAACCGAGAGCCCTTGCCGCCACTCCCTCGTCCTCCCTGAGGAGACCAAGGAGCAGGTGCTCGGTGCCGATGTAGTTGTGGTTGAAGTGCCTGGCCTCTTCCTGTGCCAGGACGACGACCTTGCGGGCTCGTTCGGTAAATCGTTCGAACATTACTTGGAGCCTCCTCTACCCTGAGGGTCCTCAATGGTGCTTCGCGTCGTATTGGTTTTCCTTGTTGGTGTACGGTAGCTAGTAACAAATGGATTATATACCGCCGCGTTCCTGAATCTTAGAGCCATAAATCGTCCTCTCTCAAAGCCCTTCCAACGAGTATACAAAGGTTCTGCCCCGATCTGTGCGCGGTAAGCGCAACAAGTGCGTGCCACCACCAGATATGGGTTCCCTTCGCTACTCCAACGGATTCTAGTTTAACGCCGCCCCATCTAGGGTCGGGTGTCCCCTGACACATCGACGAACCTCTTCTGCACGAAGCCGGCGTCCAGCCCCGCCACAAAGGGACCGGCCTTCGGACCGCTCTTCCTCCCGAGCAGCGCCGTGTAGACGGCGGCGAAGGCCTTCTTGGGCTTTACGCCGAGATCGACGGCCGTGGAGTAGAGGAGGTCCTGAGCTTCTTCTCCGCCCATCTCGTCGGAGAGCTTCTGGGCTATCAGGCGCAGGTAGCGGCGGCCCTCGTCGTCGATCTCGACGGCCTCGTCCGGCACCTCCCGGCGCACCCCGAAACGGTACTGCTCGGGCGCCCACCTCTCCGCCCAGTTGTGGGCGTACCGGAGGTCCTGGCGCAGCCCCTCGACGTCCCGGACGGCCTCCTCGTACCCGCCCCGCCGGAGCATCTCGGCGGCCCTCTCAGCGTCCTCCCCGACGGTCTGGGCGACGGTGACGAGGTGAGCGAACGGGACGGGATGAGCCTCGGTCTCCGCCCGGTATTCGTCCATGAAGCGGGGGAAGCCCGCACCGAGGTCCAGGTCCAGGGCGCGCGACGGGTCCCGGCCGAGGATGAGGCGGCGTACCGCGCCCGGAGGCATAATCTCCAGAAGCTCGGCCGGGAGGAGCACGATGCCCTTCGATGAGCTCATGGCGCCCCTGCCCTTGATCTGGATCCACTCGTACTCGTAGCGCCCCGGCACCGGGTAGTCGAAGACCTCCCGCGCCATCCGGTCGGCCGTGTCCGTCGACCCGCCGCGGCTCGTGTGGTCCTTGCCGAACGGCTCGAAGGTGGCCTGCAACGCCTTCCACCGCGCCGCGAGCTCCACCCGCCAGCCGAGCTTGCCCTCGCCACGACCGTAGTTCGACGAGTCCTCCCAACCGTCCTCGTCCTCGTAGACGACGGATTTTTGCTCGGGCAAGTGTTTCAGGACCCGCCCGCCGAGCCTGCCCGAGGAAGCCCTCGGCAGGTAGGGCGACCAGTGCTCGGGCATCTGCCTGCCGCTGATCTCCTGCAAGATGCCCCGCAGCTCGCCGGTTCGCTCCAGCGCTTCTGCGATGACGTCCGCGTAAACCCCGTTCTCGTAGAGCTCGTGGGAGCGCAAGACCTCGACGTCCATAGACATCTTCGCGAGCGCGTCCTCGAAGGGCTCCAGAAAGTGGTCGGCGTAGGAGCCGTGACAGCCCTCCGGGTCGGGGACGCGGGAGAGGCTGTGTCCGAGGTAGCGCTCGTACTCCTTCGGGACGCCCGGCGCTATCTTGCGCAGTGGGTCGATGGTGTCCGCATGAAAGACGAAGCGAACTTTCTCGCCCCTGTCCTTCAGCGCGTTCGCGACAGCCTCCGCGACGAGGACCTCTCGCAGGTTGCCCGCATGGATGTTGCCGGAGGGGCTGATGCCCGTGACGACCACGTGCGGCCCCGGCCCGAGCCCGGCAGCTACAGCCTCGGCCCAGGAAGGTATGTATCGTTCGGCACTACTCAAAAGCTACTCCACAGAGAAATGAAAGAGCCGCCGGCTCCTATCGAGGAGCCGTGACTGAGGGGGAAGAACGTTAGCTCGCGGCCTCGACGTTGACGATCTCGTACTCGGTCGAACCGCGGGGCGTGGAGACGGTGACCGTCTCGCCGACGCGGCGTTTGAGGACGGCGCGACCTACGGGCGAGGAGTGGGAGAGCTTGCCGCTCCCCGGATCGGACTCGTTCGCGCCGACAATCTGAAAGGTTCTCTCGGTGCCCTTGTCCGTCGCCCTCAGCGTCACGAGGGTACCGACGTCCACGGAGCCCGCCTCCCTGTCGGAGACGTTCACGATCTTGGCGTTTCTGAGCCTGCGCTGGATCTCGCTTATCCTGCGCTCCAGGAGATACTGCTCGTTTTTGGCGTCGTCGTACTCGGAGTTCTCGGAGATGTCCCCGAACTCCCTCGCCTGCCGTATGCGATCGGCGATCTCACGCCGACGCACCTCGGTAAGGTGCCTGAATTCTTCTTGAAGCTTCTCGTAACCTTCTTGGGTTACAAGCTCCTGGTTCTTGTCCACCATAAGTCGGGAGAGTATACGTATCGTTCCGAAAAGTGTCAATGCAGAGATAATGCCAACCTTCAGCCCGCCCGCCGAAGGGTTGCTAGGAGTTCATCTCGTACAAGATGCGCAGGCCCTTGAGGGTCAGGTCCTCGTCCAGGACGCCTATCTCCTGGCAGTGACGGGCGATCACCGGGGCCGGGCCGCCGGTGGCGACGGCGCGCAGCCCCTCGGCCCCCATCTCATCGCGCAAGCGCCGGATCAGGGCGTCGATAGCGCCGGCGTAGCCGTAGATGAAGCCGCTACGGATCGAGTCGGACGTGTTCGTGGCGATGGCCCGGGATGGCTCCACCGTGAGGTCGACGCTCGGTAGCTTGGCGGTGCGGGCTATAAGGGCGTCGAGGGCGACGTTGAGGCCCGTGAAGATCGTACCGCCCAGGTAGCAGCCGTCGCCGTTCACCGCTTCTACCGTGGTCGCCGTCCCGATGTCCACGATCACGGCCGGAAAACCATAGTACTTGCCCGTGGCGACCGCGTTGACGATACGGTCGGCCCCCACGGAGCCAGGATCTTCGTAGCGGTTGGTGAGCCCGGTCTCCATCAGCGAGGTTACCTCGTAGAACTTCGCCCGGAACAGCTTCGAGGCGAGATCCTCGTAGGAGCGCGTGAGCCCCGGGACGACGCTCGACACTATCAGGGCTTCTATCTCATCGCGCGAGATGCCCGCGAGACCGAAGAGCGTTGCGCAGACGGCCCCGACCTCGTCTGCCGTACGGTTGGCCTCCGTCGTCACCCGCCACCGCTCCCGCAGCTTCTCCCCGTCGAAGACCCCGAGCACGGTCTGCGTGTTCCCGATGTCGACCGCCATCAGCAAGCCCGAATCTCCTCCCCGTACTCCACGACGCCTTCCAGCGAGATGCCCTCTAGAAGCTCTCCCACCGTCCCGCGCCCGGGAATATACAGGTCCGGGTCGAGATCCACGAGCCCCCGCAGGTTGAAGGGACGCCCCAACCCGGGGTGCGGCACCACGAGGGAAGGCCCCTCCAAGACCTCCTCCCCGAAGACCAGGATGTCTATATCTACCGTCCGCGGGAGCTTCTCGCCCTTCCGATCCCGACCAAGCGCCGCCTCGATCCCCTGACAGAAGCGAAGCAGTTCCAGCGCGGATGCGCCGTACCCGATCTCTACCACGCAGTTCAAGTAGTCGGGCTGCGCGGCCTCGACCTCCACCGGCTCCGTCTCGTAGACCTTCGAGATCCCGCGCACCTCCACCAGCGCTCCGCGCCCCACGGCCCCGACGGCGGCCCGCAGGTACCCGAGCCGGTCCCCGAGGTTGCTACCCAGGCTCAGAAACGCCCGCTTCAACGACGGAAGGTCGCCGTGACCGAGGCGCCGGAGAGGGTGCGAGCCACGGGCACCCCGACCTTGGTGACGCAGACGGTCACCTCCTCGACCGCCGGGAAGCTGCCCAAGACGTGGTCCCCGACCCGGCACACCCCCGTCTCGAGAAGCTTGAACTCGTCCCCCTCCAGAAGTCCGGCCACACCCTCGATCAGCGCCCCGTAATCCACGGTCCCGGCCAGCTCGTCGCCTCCTCCGGCCTCGTACGCATAGTCCAGGTCGACCCGCAGGGTCTGTGGGAGCGCGCGCTCCTCCTCGCTCACCCCGCAGCGGACGTGTACCAGGAGACCCATCACGCCTGCCCGAAATTTTCGTGCCCCGCCCGCCATACGCTCTCCCGGCTTCATCAGGTCTCCCCTACTTCGTCTCCGTGGCCGCGGAGTCTTCGGCCTGCTTCCCGGCAAATACCGACCGTCCTCACCCCAAGATCCAACACGGCGCGAACAGCGCGACCCTCCGTCCGACACGGATACGCCCGGGTAGAAGGCTCTCCAGGAGAACCGAGCCTCCCAATATCTTTCCTGCATCGAGGCAAGCTAGCTCCGGCGCTTCCTGCTCGGACGAAACGAGTGGGGCGGAGGTCACCGTCTCGTCGCGAAGCCCCGCCACGTCCCCAGCGCCGACGGCTTCGAGCGATCGAGCCGATCTGGCACCGGCATCGTTCGGTAGGGCCAGGAGAAGATGCTCCGTGTCGACGTAAGCACGGCCCGATCCCGGAGCCTCATCGCCTGCTCTGGTCTCGACCTCGCGGGCACGGTAGCTCGGGGCGTCGAACACGGATCCCCCTCAGATCCCGCTGACAGCCGCCGCTACCTGTAGCGCCTCCCGGTTGGCCCGAACATCGTGGACACGGAACAGGGTAGCGCCCCGCTCGTAGGCCATGACGCTGGTCGCGACGGTGCCGAAGACCCGCTCTCTGGGGTCGTCGGAGCCCGTGATCTTGCCCAGGAATCCCTTGCGTGAGGTTCCTACCAGGACGGGAAAACCGAGGTCCGCGATCGCATCCAGCTCGCCGAGCAGCTTGAGGTTGTGCTCGAGCGTCTTCCCGAAACCTATACCCGGATCCAGGACAACGTTCGAAGGGTCGATGCCGGCGGCGATGGCCTCCTCCGCCCTTGCGGCGAGGTAGTCGCGCACCTCGCCGACGACGTCGCCGTAACGCGGATCCTGCTGCATGGTCTTGGGCTCGCCGAGCATGTGCATGAGGACGACCGGGCAGCCCCTCTCGGCGACCAGCCCCGCCATGCGCGAGTCTCCGCCGAGAGCGGTAACGTCGTTGACCATCGAGGCCCCCGCGTCGAGGGCGGCCTCGGCGGTGGAGGCGCGGTAGGTATCCACGGAGATCGTGGTTTCGGGACGCGCCTGCAAGACGCCCCGAACGACCGGCACGACCCGGCGTGTTTCTTCGTCGGGGCTGACCGGGTCAGAGCCGGGACGGGTGGACTCGCCACCTACGTCCAGGACGTGCGCGCCCTCGTCGAGGAGCTCGATGGCCCGAGCAACGGCGGGTCCGGCGCCGAAAAACTCGCCGCCGTCGGAGAAGGAGTCCGGGGTGACGTTGAGGATGCCGAAAAGGACGGGACCGGGCCCCAGAGATGGGTGCCCGGTCCCGTCGTGCAGGTCGTTGCTACGCCTCAGCAACTAGTCCTGCTGGTAGCTGCTGTTGTAGTCGCGGTCGAACTTCTCCAGGTTCGGCGGACGGTCCACTGCGAACTCATCGACGAGACGCTTGAGGTGCTTGGCGTCGACGGTCTCGTACTCGATCAGGTCCTTCGAGAGCTTCTCGAGCAGCCGGCGGTTGCGGATGAGCAGGTCCTCGGCCGTGTCGTACGACTCGTCGACGATGCGCCGGATCTCCTTGTCGATCTGGAACGCGATCTCGTCGGAGTAGTCGGGCTGCGAGGACATCTCGCGCCCGAGAAAGACCTGGCCGTTGTTGTGGCCGAGCGACATCGGGCCGAGCTTCTCGCTCATCCCGTAGCGCGTGACCATCTGGCGCGAGGTCTGCGTTACCCGTTCGAGGTCGTTGGAGGCGCCGGTGGTGATCTCGTCGAACGTCACCCTCTCGGCAGCCCTGCCGCCGAGCATCATCGCGAGCTGCGCCATAAGCTGGCCGCGGCTCATCATGAACCTATCCTCCGTCGGCAGGCTCATGGTGACGCCCAGAGCCTGGCCGCGCGGGATGATCGAGATCTTGTGGACCGGGTCGGCCTCGGGCAGGAGCGCGCCGACGATGGCGTGCCCGGCCTCGTGGTACGCCGTGATCTCCTTCTCCTTGACGGAGATGAGGCGGGTCTTCCTCTCGGGACCGGCGATGACCCGGTCGATCGCCTCTTCCATCTCGGACATGTCGATCTGGTCCTTGTCGTGACGAGCCGCCAGGAGCGCGGCCTCGTTCACGAGGTTCGCGAGATCGGCACCGGTGAAGCCGGGCGTCGAACGGGCGAGCGTCTCGATCTTGATGCCGTCGCCGAGCGGCTTGCCCCTCGTGTGGACGTGCAGGATCCTCTCGCGGCCCGGCAGATCCGGCCTGTCGACCACGATCTGACGGTCGAACCTGCCCGGCCTGAGGAGCGCCGGGTCGAGGATGTCCGGGCGGTTGGTGGCGGCGATCATGATGATCCCGCCCTTAGCGTCGAAGCCGTCCATCTCCACGAGAAGCTGGTTCAGGGTCTGCTCGCGCTCGTCGTGCCCGCCGCCCAAGCCCGCCCCGCGCTGCCTGCCGACAGCGTCGATCTCGTCCATGAAGATGATGCACGGGCTGTTCTGCTTGGCCTGCTCGAAGAGGTCGCGCACCCGGCTCGCGCCGACGCCGACGAACATCTCCACGAAGTCCGAGCCCGAGATGCTGAAGAAGGGCACCCCGGCCTCCCCGGCCACGGCCCGCGCCAGGAGCGTCTTGCCGGTACCCGGAGGGCCGACCAGAAGGGCGCCCTTCGGGATGCGCGCCCCGAGCTTCTGGAACTTCTGCGGCGACTCGAGGAACTCCTTGATCTCCGTGAGCTCCTGCACCGCCTCGTCGGCCCCGGCGACGTCCGCGAAGGTGACCTTCGGCGAATCCTTGGTCATCCTGCGCGCACGGCTCTTGCCGAAGCTCATCACCCTGTTGCCGCCGCCCTGCATGGAGCTCATGAGGAACAGGAAGAGGAGCAGGAAGATAAGCAGCGGACCGATGGTGCCCAGCAGACCGAGCCAGAACCCGGTGTTCTGCGGATCGGTCGTGTAAGCGATATTGGCCTCGCCGAGGGTGCGCGCGATGTCGTAATCCTCGGCATAGGGGAACTCGAACTTGTCGTTCTCGCCCGGCGTGTCGAGGACGCCGGTAACGGTCTGGTCCTCGTCCTTGACGGTCAGGGGGTTCTGCTCGTCGTCGAGGACGAACGAGCGATCGGCCACGGCCTTCTCGAAGTCCTCGGAGGTCATCTCCGTGGCATCGGGGCTGCCGGTGCGGATAAGGTTGACAAGGACTATTGCGAAGATGACAAGAATAACGAAATAAAGCCCGCCACTTCTTAGGAATCTGCCCAACTCTTTTTTACCTCTCCTGAGATTTGGAAACTGCGGAGATTATACTACCCCTCTTATCAAAGCAAGCCTGTCGCAGATACCACAACCGCCGGCGGGTGCCGGGCTCAGGAACCGGCGAAGATCTCCTCCTTCAGGATGCAGATGTCGGGGAGGTTGCGGTAGGCCCCGGCGTAATCCAGACCGTAGCCCACGACGAACTCGTCCGGCACCTCGAAGCCGAGGTACTTCACGTCGAGCTCGACCCTGCGCCGCGACGGCTTGGAGAGCAGGGCGAAGATCTCTAAAGATGCGGGCTTGCGCGCCCGGAGGGAACGCAGCAGGTAAGAGAGCGTCAGCCCGGTGTCGATGATGTCCTCGACGACGAGGACGTGGCGTCCGCTTATGTCTTCTTCGAGGTCCTTGAGGATCCGGACGACCCCGCTGGAAGAGGTGCCGGACCCGTAGGAGCTTATGTCCATGAAGTCGATCTCGCACGGCAGATCTATCCTGCGCATGAGGTCGCCCATGACCACTACCGCCCCGCGCAGGACGCCGACGAGCAGGAGCCGCTCGCCCTCGTAGTCGCGGGTGATGCGCTCCCCCATCTCGCTTACCTTCTCCTGGATGCCGGCCGAGGGCACGAGGACCTCGGCGACGTCACCCATCATGCTCGTCATCTCCACGCGCTCCGTAGCACCTCCAGCCGGACTACCTGCCCCGTCCCCTCGCCAACCTTGTGTCCCTCGTCGACCTCGCCCATGGGGACCCAGGCGACCTCTCCGCTCCGATCGACGACGACCGGCATCCGCGCCCTGAAGTCCCTCGGAACCTTCCTGTCCTTCATCGCCTTGTAGACTTTCTTGGTGCCTCCGAGGCCCAACGGACGAATAGTATCCCCCTCGCGCACAGTCCGCACCCGGTACGGCCCGAGGGAGCCGTCCAGGTAAGCAACCTCCGGCCGGGCGGCGTCCCGTCCTCCGAGGCTCGCCTCCTCCTCCATCCCGAAGACCCAGCGCCCGAAGGAACTCGTGCCAGAACACAAGACCTGCTCCCCGGGAGGCACCGGCTCCCGCTCGCCATGGAAGGCGAGTTCTCCCCCGGGACGGGCGACGGCCATGACACCGCCCGGCAGGTGCAGCTCCCGCGTCCCTCCCTGCCGCTCGGCGAGCCGCAGGACACCCTCGACGGCGGCGGAGCCCAGGGGGGGCGCCCCGGGCAGCAGCGTTGAGTAGGCCTCGCGGACGACGTGCCGGCGTAGCGCGAGCGGCATCGCTTCGAGCTCGTCGAACGGCACGAGAAGCTCGTCCCCACGCCGGCGCAGGGCCGCACGGGCCATGCCTTCCAGAACCTCCAGGTCCTCGCGCAGGAGACCGGCCGCGCGCGCCAGGTTGCCGCCAGCCCCGGGGTACAGCTCTTCGAGGATCGGCAGAACCTCCAGGCGGACGCGGTTGCGCGCGTACTTCGGAGCGAGGTTCGTGGAATCCGTCCGGAAGGGCTGGCCCAGGGCCTCCAGGTACCGGAGTATCTCCACCCTCTGCCTGTGTATGAGGGGGCGAGCCAGGCGGCCCCGAACAGGCGGTATCCCGGAGAGGCCCCGAGCCCCCGAGCCCCGCGCGAGGTTCAAGAGCACCGTCTCGGCCACGTCGTCGGCCGTGTGGCCCGTTACGATGGCGGAGAGCCCCCGCTCGTCGGCGAGCTCCTGCGCGAGCTCGTACCGGCCGCGGCGCGCCTCTTCTTGTAGGTTGGACCCACCGATGCGGAAGCGCCTGAGCTCGCACGCAAGACCCAACCCCGCACAGAGCTTTCGGACAAACTCCGCGTCCCCCAGGGACTCCTCACCGCGCAGGCCGTAGTCGACGTGCAGGACGACGGGATGGGCCCCGAGCTCGACCATCACGCGTAGCAACGCCACGGAATCCGGACCGCCGGAGACCAGGGCAACGGGGCGCGACAGATCCATACCATAGCGTGCTACGGTCCGGCCGACGGCTGCCGAGAAACGGGAGGTCCTCACGGTAGATCATTGTAGAAGCCAGACGAAAGGACGCGCCAAAACGCTAGGCGCAGGCGTGAAGCAGAGGCGAAGGAGTCCCGCCGCCGGGGGCGGGACTCCGGGCTTTCTCCCCTAGCGGTCCTCGCTGCTGCTCGAAGCCCGCGCGGTCGCGCTGGAGGTTCCGGTTCCGCAGGGGTCGGCGACGACCCGCTTGCTCGTTGCGGTCGCGCCGCCCTTGGCGACGGCCTTGCTGGTGGCCGAGACCTCACTGTTCTCATCGCCGCAATCGGCGTCCTGAGGAGTCCCGGCCTCCGCAACCGCAGCGGCGGGCTGTGTGCTTTCGACGGTAGCAGTGTTTTCCGGGGCCTCTTCCTCGACGGGAGCGGCGACGGGCTCGGCCGGCGCGTCCGCTGGAACCACCGGCAGCGCGTCGGTCACGACGGGCTCCACATAGCCGAGGCTCTCGGTTGCGGGCGCCGGGAGCGCAGCCGGCACCAGCGGAGCCTCCTCGATCACCTTCTCGAGCGGAGCGACCGGGTCGAGCAGCGCGGGGTCGGGCAAAACCGGTTCGGGGAGGACGGGCTCGGGCACGACGGGCACGTACTGCTCCTCGACCGGGGCCTGGTCCACCACCACATACTGTGCCCCAACCGGGTACTGGGTCTCCGCCACGTACTGCGCTTCTGCCGCGTACTGATCCACCACCGCATACTGC
>CADCVI010000064.1 GCA_902806105.1 uncultured Rubrobacteraceae bacterium | reverse complement strand
GGTGCTCGGAAACGCCGAGAGCCTGGCCGGGGAGTCGTTCTCCGAGGAGGGCTCTATCGGGCCGCCGGTGTACACGAGGCCCGCCGCGTGGGATGGAGAGGACGTGCCGGGCGTGCTATTATCCGGCAACCATCGAGAGGTCCGTGCCTGGCGCGAAAGAGAGTCCCGCGAGCGGGCTCGATCCAGGGCGGGAGCGACGGGGAGCGATGCGTTCTCCGCGCGGGAAGCTCCGAACTTTACCCACGAGGAAGGAAAGCAATGATTACGAACGATACGATAACGCCCATCTCCGTCGATTTTCGTCCTGGCGATACCGTGCGCGTCCAGTACAGGGTCATCGAGGGGAACCGCGAACGAATACAGAACTTCGAGGGCCTGTGTATTGCTCGCAAGGGCGGCGGCATCAACGAGACCTTTATGGTCCGCAAGAACTCCTTCGGGGTTGCCGTGGAGCGCGTCTTTCCTCTGCACTCGCCGAAGATAGCGAAGATAGAGGTAGTCTCGCGCGGCGCCGTCCGCCGGGCGAAGCTCTACTACATCCGCGAGAAGATCGGCAAGAAGGCCCGCGTCAAGAAGGCCAAGTAGCCCTCAACCCATAGTCCCTTGCCCGAGAAGAAGAGAGGGCGTCGCCGGGCTGACCCGAGCGGCGCCCTCTACGCGTTCGACGCTTCCTTCGTCTCCGGCGGGTACGGGCCGCTGGCGGGGGCGGACGAGGCGGGCCGTGGCGCGCTCGCCGGTCCCCTCGTCGCGGCGGCGGTGGTTCTGGGGGAAGAAAAACTCGCCGGCCTGAACGACTCAAAGGTGTTGCAGGTGGGTGTCCGGGAGGAGTTGTTCCGGCGGATCGTCGGGAGCGCGAGCGCCCTGGCCGTCGTCTCGTTCCCGGCGTGGTGGATCGACCGCCACGGCGTCGGGCGCGCGAACCGCGAGGCGCTCTCTCGCGCCCTCGGTTCGTTGTCGTCGTGCTCCGGACGCGCGCTCGCCGACGGGAACCTCAGGCTCGGGGCGGGGGTGGAGTCCCTACCGCGCGCCGACGGCACGAGTGCCGCGGTCGCAGCGGCGAGCGTCGTCGCCAAGGTATTGAGAGACCATGCGATGCGCATGCTCGACGACGCGCATCCCGGGTACGGCTTCGAACGCAACCGGGGATACGGAACGCTGGAGCATCGCACGGTCCTGCGCGAGGCCGGACCTTGCAGGGTGCATCGGTTGAGCTACGCGGGGGTCGGGGCCGTTTGAGCAGCCGGGAGACGGGGGTGTTCGGAGAGGCGCTCGCGCTGCGGTACCTCGAGGGCAAGGGGTACGAGGTCGTAGAGCGCAACCATCGCACCCGGCACGGGGAGATCGACCTGATCCTGCGCGAAGGCGCCACCCTCGTCTTTGTGGAGGTCAAGGCGCGGCGGGGCAGGGGGTTCGGCGACCCCCTGGAGGCGGTGACCGCGAGCAAGCAGGTCCGGGTGCGGCGGATGGCCGAGGCTTACCTCTCGGAGAAGGGTGCGGATTTCACCGATGCATTCGAGGAGATCCGGTTCGACGCGGTAGGCATAGTGGTCTCGGACGGGGGAAATGAGATCCAGCACGTAGAAGACGCCTTCTAGGGGGTATTCTTCTGGGCTGCTTGCAGTCCTTGCATAGGGGCGGAGCGCCGAGACCGTTGGTACAATGCGTAGTTAATATGATGTCGCGCTCGCGTCGGGGCGCAGGGGTGACTGGGGATGCGTGGGTAGGGCTACTGCAAACGATAGGTGTGCGGCTTAGTGTCTGTGTGCAGGGTACGTAGCCTGACCCTGCTCGGCGTCGATGCCCTGCCCGTCGAGGTCGAGGTAGACGTAGGCGCGGGGCTGCCTGGTTTCTCCATCGTGGGTCTGCCGGACGCCGCGGTACAGGAGGCCCGAGAGAGGGTTCGCGTGGCCATCTCCAACAGCGGCTTCAAGTTCCCTACAAAGAAGGTCATCGTGAACCTTGCCCCGGCGAATTTGCGCAAGGAAGGTCCGGCCTTCGACCTGCCCATAGCCCTCGCGGTGCTCGCGGCCTCAGGCAGCGTCCCGGCTGACCGCCTCGACGGAACAGGCGTGGTCGGGGAGCTCTCGCTCGATGGCGGGCTCAGGCCGATCAGGGGCGCTCTCTCCATGGCCGAGGGGGCGAAGAGGGACGGGCTCGGCGCGCTCATCCTGCCGCGCCAGAACGCGGCCGAGGCCGCGGCCACCTCCGGTCCGAGAACATACGGGGTCGTTTCTCTGCGCCAGGCGCTCGGGCTGCTCTCCGGGGAAGAGGAGATCGAGCCCGCCGTACCCTCCCCCAACGACGAAGCTTTCGGGAACGACGAGTTCTCCGGAGAAGACTTCGCGGACGTTTCGGGCCAGGCATATGCCAAGCGTGCCCTGGAGGTAACGGCGGCGGGCGGTCACAACATCCTGCTGAACGGGCCTCCGGGATCGGGGAAGACGATGCTCGCGAGGCGGCTGCCCGGCATCCTGCCGCCCCTGTCGGAGGAAGAAAGCATCGAGGTAACCAAGGTGGCGAGTGCGGCCGGGATCGGTGACGGTCACCTCGTCAGGCGGCGGCCCTTCCGGGCCCCGCACCACACCATCTCGACCTCGGGGCTCGCGGGGGGCGGTAGCAACCCGCGACCGGGTGAGGTCTCGCTCGCCCACAACGGGGTCCTGTTTCTCGACGAGTTCCCCGAGTTCAGCCGTTCGACGCTGGAGGTTTTGAGGCAGCCTCTGGAGGACGGGAGCGTCACGATCTCGCGGGTGGCCGCGACGCTGACTTATCCGGCGCTCGTCACGCTCGTATGCTCCATGAACCCCTGCCCGTGCGGCTACTGGGGTGACAGGCGACGGGCGTGCCGGTGCTCGGCCGGACAGGTGGAGCGCTACCAGGGCCGCGTCTCCGGTCCGCTGCTCGACAGGATCGACCTGTTCGTAGACGTGCCGCGCCTGACGCGCGAAGAACTGCGCGGCGGGGAAGTAGCGGAGGGGTCCAGCGAGATCCGCGCCCGGGTCAGCGCCGCCCGGGAGCGGCAACTGCGCCGACAGGGCGTTCCGAACGCTGCGCTCGCGGGGAGGGCGCTGCGGGAGCACGCCTCCTTGAGAGGCGATGCGGAGGCCCTGTTCTCCCGCGCCATAGACCGGATGGCCCTGTCGGGGCGCGCGCACGACCGGGTCCTGAGGGTGGCGCGTACCGCGGCGGACCTCGCCGGGGAGGTGGAGGTCGGGGTCGAGCACCTCGCCGAGGCCCTGAACTACAGGAGGGCCGCGAGCTTTGATTCCTAGGGCCGCGGACGCATACCTCTTCCTCTCGCTGCTACAAGCGAGGGTAGGCACGAGCGTTGTGGCGCGCATGGCAGACCTCCCCCCCGAGAGCATCTTGCAGATCCCGCCCGACGACCTGGCGCCACGCCTCGGCCTCAGCCAGAAGGTTCGCCTCGCCCTGAAGGAGCTCCGGGACGGCTTCGACGCCGAGGCCGTGAGGGCTCGGCTCTCTGAGGGGGGATACCGGGTCGTGACCCCCGTGGACGGCGAATACCCGGAGGGCCTCTCGGAGGTTCCGGATCCGCCGCCCGCGCTTTTCGTGGACGGCGGGCTCCTCGGAGAGCCCGCCGTCGCCATCGTGGGGTCGCGCAAGGCCTCGGCAACGGCGCTCGATGCGGCCCGCGCGCTCGGAAGGGCGCTCGGGGAGCGGGGGGTTTGCGTCGTCAGCGGGCTCGCGCTCGGGGTGGACGCTGCGGCACACGAAGGGGCGCTGGAGGCAGGCGGGGCCACGTTCGGGGTGCTCGGTTGCGGGATCGACGGGGTTTATCCGAAGAGCAACCGGGGCCTGTTCGGGCGTGTGAGGGAGGCCGGGGGGCTCGTCTCCGAGTACGGACCCGGGGAACCGCCGCTCAGGTGGAGGTTCCCGGCGCGAAACCGTGTGATCTCCGGGCTCGCCGGATGCGTAGTGGTGGTAGAAGCTCCGGAGAAGAGCGGGTCCCTGATAACGGCTCGCCACGCGACCGACGCCGGTAACGATGTTTGGGCGATGCCCGGGCCCGTTGGCTTTGCGGAGTGCAGGGGGTCCAACAAGCTCCTCGCCGACGGGGCAGGCGTCTTGTGGGACATCGACGAGTTCGTCGACTCCGTCGCCCCCAGGGTCGAAGAGCCTCTCAAGCTAAAGGCGGCGGATAAGGGAACGGAAGATCCGGCAGCCCTCGCGGGGCTGCCGGAACAAGAGAAGGCGGCGTTGATGGGCGTAGGTTTCGAGCCGGCCGGGATCGATGTGATCTCCGGGCGCAGCGGGGTAAGTATGCGGGAGCTTCTCGCCGCGCTCGCGCTGCTCGAGCTCAAGGGCTACGTGAAGCGGGACGCGGGCGGGGCATTTGCGAGGAGCCCGCTCGGGCGGGCGAGGGGGGGAGCGAGGTGAGCGGGCCGACCGTCGGGCGCCTGTGGAAACGCTACAGGAAGCTCCGGGAGGACCTCGAGAAGGCTGACCCGAGCGGCGAGCGGCGCCGAGAGCTGGAGCGCCAGGTCGCCGGGCTGCGCGACAGGCTCGTCGTCAACTATTCGCCGCTCGTCAAGTACGTTTCGAGCCGCGTCAGGGCGCGGATGACCGCGGGGACCGTAGGCCAGGAGGACATGATCTCCTGGGGAGTCCTCGGCTTGCTCGACGCGATAGAGACCTACGATCCGCACAGACGGGGCCCCAAGGCAAAGTTCGAGTCCTACGCGATAAGCAAGATCCGCTGGGCAATCCTCGACGAGGTGCGGAGCCAGGACTGGGTCCCGAGGCGCGTCCGGCTGCGGGCGCAGGAGGTGGATCAGGCAACGACCAAGCTGACCCAGAGGCTCCATCGAGCGCCGACGGAGATCGAAGTCGCGGGGGAGCTCG
Organism: uncultured Rubrobacteraceae bacterium; assembly: GCA_902806105.1. The sequence goes on along the minus strand of CADCVI010000064.1, from coordinate 8,705 downwards.
GCGCGAAGGTCGATGACCACCGGACCTTTCTTCAACAGTACTCCAGGGCTCAGGTCGCATCCCTGGAGGCGCGCCTCGAAATGGACGGCGGCCCGGGGGGCGAGTACGGGGCCTTCGTGGTCGACACCGCGGCCGTCGATCCCCAGGACCGCGCGAACATGGAGGAGCTGAGAACGCATCTGGTGCAGGCGATAAGCGAGCTGGAGTATCAGGAACAGCTTGTCGCGACCTTCTACTTCTACGAGGGACTGACCCTCAAGGAGATCGGCAAGGCGATGAACCTGACCGAGGGGCGCATCAGCCAGCTGCTCAGGCGAGCCTTGGAGAAGCTCAGGGGCAACCTCAAGGAGTCCGCGCTCGTCTCCGGGGGCTGGCAGGAGAGCCTCGGCTAGAAGCACGCCCTTTGCTGTGTTACCATCTCGTGCGACGTTTTGGTCGTTTCGATCACGCACGCCCGCCGTAGGGTCAGCCTGTTAGAGCAGGCCCAGGTGGTGGTCCGGGGAGAACCCTTTTATCTCCAAGCCGGATTGCGAGGCGCGGGCGGAGGCAGAACCACCTGAAAGAAGGAGTAGGTAGAGATTTTGGAGACTACGGTACAGCAGCCTGTCGGCGTCAGGGAGCTCCTTGAGGCCGGCGTTCACTTCGGGCATCAGGCCAAGAGGTGGAACCCGAAGATGAAGAAGTACATCTTCGCCCAGCGGGCGGGGGTGCATATCATCGACCTCGACCAGACCCTGGACCTTCTGGAGCGGGCGCTCAAGTTCGTCCGGAGCGTTGCGGAGGCAAACCGCGAGGTCCTGTTTGTCGGGACGAAGAAGCAGGCTCAGCTCACGCTGGCCGAGGAGTCCGTGCGGGGCGGGCAGCCCTACGTCGTGGAGCGGTACATCGGCGGTTTGCTCACGAACTTCCAGACCATCCAGCCGCGCATCCGCTACTTCACGCAGCTTATGGAGCGGGTCGACGGTACGCCGGAGGAGGCCCGGACGGGACGCGAGTGGTTCGCGCTCAACCGCGAGTACCAGAAGCTCAGGCGCAACTTCGCCGGGCTCACGGAGATGGAGAGGCTTCCGGGGGCGGTCTTCGTGATCGACCCGAAGCGCGAGGAGCTGCTCGTCAAGGAGGCGAACCGGCTCAAGATCCCGGTCGTCGCGCTGACCGATACGAACTGCGACCCGGATGTCGTGGACTACGTCATTCCCGGGAACGACGACGCGATCCGCGCGATCAACCTGATCTCGCGGCTCGTCACCGACGCGATAGTGGAGGGCCGGGGCGACGAGGTCACGCCGTCCGAGGAGCGTCCGGTCCCGCCGGCGGTCGAAGAGGCGATGGTCGCCGAGGAGCGGGCGAACGAGCCCCTCTCGGAGGCCGCCAAGGAGGGTGGCCTGGTCGAGGACCAGCCCACCGGCCTCGCCGACCCCGTCGAGTCCGCGGGCGAGATCGCCCCGGAGGAGGACCCGACGACGAGCTACCGCGGCTCCCAGAGCGCCGAGCGCCAGGAGGGCACGCCCGGAGGTCCCGAGAGCGGTGCCGTCCCCGCGCCGCAGGGCGAGCCGACGAGCAACCAGGCGGCCCAGGAAGAAACCAAGCAGCAGGACGAGGTAGAGGAGAGCGGAGAGCCAAATGGCTAGCACCATCGAGAAGATAAAGCAGCTCCGGGAGGAGACCGCCGCCGGGATGATGGACGTCAAGCGGGCGCTTGAGGAGTCCTCCGGCGATCTGGACGGCGCGCGCAGGGTACTCAGGGAGCGCGGGCAGGCCATCGCCGCGAAGAAAAGCTCGCGCGACACGCACGAGGGGCTGATCGAGTCCTACATCCATTTCAACGGGAAGCTCGGCGTGATGCTCGAGGTCAACTGCGAGACGGACTTCGTAGCCCGGACGCCCGAGTTCAAGGAGTTCGCCCGCAACATCGCGCTGCACGTGGCCTCCATGAACCCGCTCGCCGTCTCCGAGAGCGACGTGCCCGCCGAGGCCGTCGAGGAGGAGCGTTCGATCGCGCGCAAGCAGGCCCAGGACTCCGGCAAACCCGAGAACATCCAGGAGAAGATCGTGGAGGGCCGGGTCAACAAGTTCGTCAAGGAGCGGGCGCTCCTGAGCCAGGAGTTTGTCAAGGAGCCGGGCAAGACCGTCAACGACCTGCTCCAGGACGCGATCCAGAGGCTCGGCGAGAACATCGTCGTCCGCAGGTTCGTCCGCTACGAGCTCTAGGTTCCGGGGGGCGTCGAAGTGGAGGAGACCTCCCCGCTAGGGGAAGATAAAGCCAGGGGGGCCGAACCGGGTCCCCTCGGACCCGTCAGGCGCGTCGTCCTAAAGCTCTCCGGCGAGAGCCTCGCGGGCGATGGTGGCTATGGCATAGACCCCGCCAGCCTCGACGTCGCGGCCAACCAGGTCGAGGAGGCCGTCGCTGCGGGGGCGGAGCTCGCGGTCGTCGTCGGCGGCGGGAACATATTCCGGGGCTCCGGAGTAGCCGATTCTCTCGGTATCGAGAGCGCCACGGCCGACTACATGGCGATGCTCGGCACCGTCATCAACGCGCTCGCGCTTCAGGCGGCGCTGGAGCGGCGCGACATCCAGACGCGGGTGCAGTCGGCGATACAGATCCAGGAGGTCGCCGAGGCGTACATCCGCCGCAGGGCGATGCGCCACCTGGAGAAGGGGCGCGTCGTGATCTTCGCGGCCGGGACGGGCAATCCTTTCTTCACGACGGACACGGGGGCCGCGCTGCGCGCCCTGGAGATCGGGGCGGACGCCCTGTTGATGGCGAAGAACCGGGTCGACGGGGTCTACGACAAGGACCCGCGCACCAACCCGGACGCCACGAAGATTGAGCGGATCGCCTACCTCGACCTCCTCTCCCAAGGCCTCGCGGTCATGGACCACACGGCGGCGACCCTGTGTCGCGAGGCCAACTTGCCCATAGTCGTATTCGATATACTGAAGCCCGGCAACCTGAGAGCGATCCTGCGGGGCGATCGGGTCGGGTCGCTCGTCTGGAGCGCCGACGGTGGTTCGGCAGAAGCGGTCGGAGGAGAGTAAGGCATGTCGGATATCGTTGATCTCACCGCGGCGGAACGCCGCATGCAGGGTGCTGTCGAGTCGGTCCGCCAGCAGTTCGGCACGATCCGGACGGGCAGGGCGAACCCTTCCATCCTCGACCGGGTCGAGGTGGATGCTTACGGCTCGAAGATGGCGCTTCGGAGCGTGGCGAGCGTGAACGTGCCGGAGCCTCGGCTACTGACGGTCACGCCTTTCGATCCCAGCACGCTCAAGGCCATCGAGCGGGCCATAGAGAACGCCGACATCGGCCTGAACCCGCAAAACGACGGCAAGATCATCCGCCTCCCCGTCCCTGAGCTTACGGAGGAGCGGCGCAAGCAGTTTGTCCGCAGGGCCCGCAGCATGGCCGAGGACGGCCGCGTCTCCGTGAGGAACGTCCGCCGCGACGAGATGAAGGACCTCTCCGAGCTCGTGAAGATGGGCGAGATCTCAGAGGACGAGGAGCGCCGCGCGGAGGCGGAACTCACCGAGTACACGAAGCGCTACGTCGCTCGCATCGACGGCGCCCTATCGGACAAGGAAGCCGAGCTCCTTGAGGTCTAGGCCCTGCTAAACCCAGCCCGGAAAAGGGCCGCCGGGGAGTCCCCCTCGCGGCCGAAGGCGCACGAGCGCGTCCTCACCCCCCTGAATCAGGAGAGGATGCCCCGTCATGTGGCCATAATCATGGACGGCAACGGCCGCTGGGCGAAGTCTCGCTGGCTCCCGCGCGCCGCGGGCCACCGCGCGGGCGTGGGCGTGCTTACGCCGCTGATAGAAACCGCTGGCGAGCTCGGCGTGCGCACCCTCACGCTCTACGCGTTTTCCACCGAGAACTGGGCCAGGCCCTCGACCGAGGTCGACTCGCTCATGGCGCTCTTCCTGGAGACGGCCCGGAGCAAGGTCCCCGAGCTGAACGAGCGGGGGGCGCGCCTGCGCTTCCTCGGGCGGCGCGAGCACCTGCCCCGGCGGGTACTCGAAGCCATGGAGGAGGCCGAAGACCTCACCTCCGGCAACGGTTCCATCGACGTGTACGTCGCCCTAAACTACGGGGGGCGCTCCGAGATCGTGGACGCCGCCCGGTGCATGATCCGTGACGGGCTCGACCCGGACGAGGTCGACGAGGCGACGTTCGCCTCCTACCTCTACGCCCCGGAGGTGCCGGAGATCGACCTGGTCATCCGCACGAGCGGGGAGCTCAGGGTCTCGAACTTCCTGCTCTGGCAGATCGCATACGCCGAGTTCTACGTCACCGAGACGCTCTGGCCGGACTTCTCTCCCGACGAGTTCAGACGCGCGATTTCCTCGTACGCCGCCCGCTCGCGGCGGCGCGGCGGGGTCTAGGGGCCACCGCTGCGACGGCGCTTCGGCACGGCCGCCGTTCTCGCCCCCATCGTCATCGGCGCCATCCTGGCGGGCGGTGCCTGGGTCGTCGCTCTCGCCCTGATCGTAACCGCCCGCGCTTCCTACGAGCTGGCCCGCGCCCTGACCCTCCCGTACCCTGCTGCCTTTGGAGCCGGTGCCCTCCCGGTCCTGCTCGCCGTGCCGTTCGGCCCGACGGGCATCCTCGCCGGGGTCATGCTCGGGCTGCCCTGGGCGCTGTTCTGGCTCGCCGGCTACCCGGAGGCGAGGACGCTGCGGGCGATGCTCGCCCTCATGCTCATGGCGATCTGGGTCGGGGCGCCGCTCGCGCACATATACCTGATCGGGGACAGCACGAGCGGCCGGGATGGGAGCTACCTCGTCCTGATCGCCGTCGCCGGCCCCTGGGTCTCGGATTCCGGCGCCTACTTCGCCGGGGTCCTGTTCGGCCGGCACCCGCTCTTCCCTTCCCTGAGCCCCAAAAAGACCATAGAGGGCTCCCTGGGCGGCATCGTCCTCACGATGGCGGTCGTCGCCCCCCTGGCACACGTCTCCCTGGATGTGCCGCTCTGGACCTCGGCGCTCGCGGGGGTCGTGATCTCCATCGTCAGCCAGGCGGGCGACTTGTTCGAGTCGATCCTGAAGCGCCTCCTCGACCTGAAGGACCTCGGCCGCGCCCTCCCCGGCCACGGGGGAATCCTGGACCGCATAGATAGCCTCCTGTTCACAGCCCCCGCCGTCTATTACCTCTACACTCTCTTCCTGATATGAGCGATAAAAAGAAACGCCTCACGATACTCGGCTCGACCGGCAGCGTCGGCCTTCAAACCCTCGACGTGGTGCGCGCCCACCCCGAGCGCTTCGAGATCGTCGGCCTCTCCGCCGCCTCAAGCGCACAGGTCCTCCGCGGGCAGGCCGAAGAGTTCGCTCCGGAGTTCGTCGCCCTGGAGAACGGCGACCCGACGCCTCTCGAAGACCTAGAGGCCGAAGTCCTGACGGGCCCGGGCTCCGCCGCGATGCTCGCCGAAGCCCCTGCCGACGTCGTCCTCAACGCCATCGTTGGCTTCGCCGGCCTCGCCGCGACCGTCGGCGCCCTGGAAAACAACAACCGCGTCGCCCTCGCCAACAAGGAATCCCTCGTGACCGGCGGCGAATGGGTGATGAAGCTCGCCGAGCGGGCAGATAACCCCATAATACCCGTTGACTCGGAGCATTCGGCGATCTTCCAGTGCCTGGAGGGGCGTGCCGAGGCCGAGATCTCCGGGATATTGCTGACGGCTTCGGGCGGGCCGTTCTTTGGCCGCGAAGACCTGAAGGGTCTCGGGCCAGAGGACGCTCTGAAGCACCCTACCTGGCGGATGGGACCCAAGATCACTATAGATTCCGCCACGATGATGAATAAGGGCCTCGAAGTGATAGAGGCGCATCACCTCTTCGGCGTGGCTTACGACGCCGTGAAGGTGGTGGTTCACCGGCAGTCGGTGGTACACGGCGGCGCCCTGTTCAACGACGGCGCCGTGGTTCTTCACGCCGCTACCCCGGACATGCGCCTCCCGATCGCGTACGGCGTCCTGTACCCCGAAAGGGCGGACGTCGGCGTCGAGACGATCCCGTTCGGCGGGGCGACGTGGACCTTCGAGGAGCCCCGCAACGAAGCGTTTCGCTGCCTGCCGCTCGCGGTGGAGGCGGGACGGCGGGGCGGGGCCTATCCGGTCGCGTTGAACGCGGCCAACGAGGTAGCCGTACAAGCTTTCCTTGACCATCGTATAGAATTTCTCCGAATAGCCGACGTAGTCGAGGAGGTTCTTTCGACCGTGCCCGAGTTCGGGGAGATGCAAAGCATGGAAGCGATCAGGGGCGTAGACCGCTGGGGCCGCGACGAGGCCGGGCGGGCCGTAGAGAAGGCCGAAATTCGGTGACCGTCCTCGTAGCGCTGCTCGGCCTGATCCTGCTCGTTGTCATCCACGAGCTCGGCCACATGCTCGTAGCCAAGGCCCTCGGCGTCCACGTCCCCGAGTTCGGCATAGGCTTCGGACCCGCCATCTTCAAAAAGAAGTTCGGCAAAACGATTTATTCTTTCCGCATAATACTCCTCGGCGGGTTCGCCAAGATGGAGGGGATGGAGGGGGTCGCGAGCGTCGAGGAGGAGAAGGGGGAGCACAGCCCTACCTCCTACCCTTCGAAGCCGGCGTGGCGGCGCGCCCTGATCATCTTCGCGGGGCCGTTCGCGAACCTTCTGGCGGCGGTCGTCATCTTCTTCGGGGTGTACATGGCGGGGGCTCCGACCGGGGTGACGACGGTGGTTGAGAAGGTGGTTCCGGACTCGCTCGCCACTCAGATGGACTTGAGGCCGGGAGACAAGCTGGTCTCGGCGTATGGAGAGCCGGTCGGTGAGTGGTCTGAGTTTCAGGAGATCATGGCGGATCGGCAGATCGGGGACGGGGTCGAGCTCGTCGTGGAGCGGGGCGGGGAGGAGCTGGAGCTCTCAGGGGAGCTTGGGGCAGACCCCACGGATCCCGAACGTGCCATCGTCGGGATACAGCCGAGGGCGACGACCGTCGACGGGCCGATCGAGGCTTTAGGGCAGGCGGTGGGGCGCACGGTGCAGGTGATCGGGCTGTTCGGCTGGTTTATCGGGCAGCTTGCGACGGGTGAGATCAACTTCTTCGACTCGGTTTCGAGCCCCATCGGGGTTGTCTCGGTCAGCAGCACGGTGGTGTCTCAGGGGCTGTTGAGCTTCGCGAACCTGCTCGCGTTTATCAGCTTGAACCTCGCGGTCTTCAACCTGTTGCCGGTCCTGCCCCTGGACGGTGGGCACCTGTTTTTTATAGCTGCGGAGAAGATCATCGGGAGGCCGGTTCGGCCGGAGACGATAGGCAAGGTCGCGGCGTTCGGGCTTGCGTTAATTCTTATGCTTTTCTTGTTCGCAACTTACGCCGATGTTAGTAAAATCGTTGAGGGGACACCATTCATCCCCGAGCAGCGTCCTTAAGCAAGTAACAAACACGGGAGTGAGATGACCGAGGCAGTGTTGCACGAGAGGCCCATTACGAGCCGCAGGATCGAGGTCGGCGGTGTGCCGATCGGCGGCGGTGCCCAGGTCGCCGTCCAGTCCATGACCAACACCATGACCTACGACGTCGAGGCGACGGTGAACCAGGTCTACGACCTGAGCGCCGCCGGCGCCGACCTCGTGCGCGTCTCCGTCAACGGCTCGAAGGCTTTGAAGGGCTTTCGCGAGGTCGTGTGGCGGAGCCCCGTTCCACTGATCGCGGACGTGCACTTCGACTACCGGATGGCGCTCGGGGCCGCGGACGCGGGGGCTGCTTGCGTGCGGATCAACCCCGGGAACGTCGGAAGCGACGACCGCTACAAGCAGGTCATCGAGAAGTGCCTGGAGACCGGGGTCGCGATGCGCATAGGCGTCAACTCCGGTTCGGTGGAGAAGAAGTACTGGCATCTCCCGAAGGCCGAGGCGCTCGTCACGAGCGCGCTCGACAAGGTCGAGATCGCCGAGGAGATGGGCTTCATGAACTTCAAGGTCTCCCTGAAGGCGAGCCACGTCCCCGAGATGGTCGAGGCGAACAGGAAGTTCCGCGAGCACTCCGACGCCCCGCTGCACCTCGGGGTCACCGAGGCCGGGACGAAGCTCAACGGCTCCATCAAGAGCGCTGCGGCCTTGGGTCAGCTTCTACCGTACGGCATCGGGGACACTATCCGCATCTCGCTCGCGGAGGACCCGGTCGAGGAGATCCCGGTCGCGTACCAGATCCTCTCCTCCCTCAACCTTCGCCACCGCGGCCCGAACGTCATCGCCTGCCCGAGCTGCGCCCGAACCCTCGGCTTCGACGTGATAGGCATGGCGAGCAAGGTCGAGGACAAGCTCAGGGGCTTTGAGGACCACTTCACCGTAGCGGTGATGGGCTGCATCGTGAACGGTCCCGGCGAGGCGAGGGACGCGGACTACGGCGTCGCGGGCGGCAAGGACGACGGCGTCATCTTTTCGAAGGGCAAGCCGCTCAAGAAGGTCGGCCGGGACGAGATTTACGACGCCCTCTTCGAGGAGATAGAGAAGGACGGCTGGAAGTAGCCGGGATCACCCTCCTCCCTTTCACATAGCGCCGGGAGCGCCACGCTGTCGAAACGGCCTTGAAAGTCGTTTGATTCAATTGCCGGAGGGGCGCATCCTGCGCCCCTCCAACCCTGTTTAGGGGCGACCGGGTCGGTGAGGTGGCCCCCGACCCTCGGATGCAACGTCGGCGAACGTTCCCGTTGGGAGGGCTGCGTCGCAAATGGAGCGAGGCGGA